>JAZSIP010000124.1:0-14697 GCA_045533915.1 Eubacteriales bacterium | reverse complement strand
GATAATTTATGATCGTTAGGTTTTACCGTCGCCTCACGGCGAGGAATATGTGTACAAATTTTTCTACACTGTAGGGACCGGCGTCCTCGACGGTCCTAATACAAACGATTTAAACCAATCAAACGATATAACAACCTGCTCAATAAACCACAATTTGTTTAAATGTTAATTGTTTTATGATACATCGATCAAGAAATAAAATTTAAGGACGGTTTTAAATTTATGGAACTTTATGACGAGATAGAATGTTTATGTAACGACGCGCAAGCGGCGGCGGCAAAGCTCGCGCTTGCCACGACAGAGCAGAAAAATGCGGCTCTTTTGAAGATAGCCGACGCTTTGCGAGAAAACGCGGAGATGATCGTAAACGAAAACAAACGCGATCTTGAGGCGGCTGAATCGAACGGCGTCGCAAAGGCTATGATAGACA
The DNA here is from genome assembly GCA_045533915.1 of Eubacteriales bacterium. Lineage (GTDB taxonomy): Bacteria > Bacillota > Clostridia > Oscillospirales > CAG-272 > HGM12713. The sequence continues at coordinate 14,267 of JAZSIP010000124.1, read as the reverse complement.
GACTTATGCTTAACGAAAAGCGCATAGAGGGTATATGCGCCTCGCTCGTTGACGTAACGAAGCTTGACGATCCTATCGGCACAGGAGACGAATGGGAGCGTCCCTCGGGACTTCGTATAAAGCGTGTTCGTGTACCGCTTGGTGTTGTCGCGATCATTTACGAGGCGCGTCCGAACGTGACCGTTGATTCGGCGGCTCTTTGCCTGAAAACGGGAAATGCCGTAGTTCTTCGCGGCGGCAAGGAGGCTATATACACTAATACCGCTCTTGTTTCGGTAATGAAACAGGCTCTTGATTCCTGCGGATTCGATCCGCACAGTGTAGAGCTCATCGCTTCTGTTGAGCGTGAGAGCGCGAATATCCTTATGACTATGCGAGGCAAGGTCGACGTGCTTATTCCTCGCGGAGGCAAGGGACTTATAAAGAGTGTTGTTGAAAACGCAAAAGTCCCCGTTATTGAGACGGGTGCGGGAAACTGCCATCTTTATATTGACGACAGCGCCGATATGGAAATGGCGCTAAATATCGCGGCAAACGCAAAGTGCAGCCGTCCGTCAGTATGCAACGCGGTAGAAACCGTGCTTGTTCACGCGGGTGTTGCGGCAAAATTTTTACCCGCGTTTGCGGAAAGAATGAAAGCTTATGACGTGGAGATCCGCGGTTGCGCAAAGACTCGTGTCCTTATTCCCGACGCGCTCGAAGCAACAGACGAGGATTTTTATACAGAATATAACGATTATATCGTGGCGGTTCGTGTGGTAGATACATTAAGCGATGCGATCGTTCACGTAAATAAGTACAGCACGGGACACAGTGAGGCGATCGTTACGCAGGATAAGGCTCACGGAGAGAGATTCCAGAGAGAAGTCAATTCCGCGGCTGTTTACGTCAACGCGTCTACACGATTTACGGACGGCGGTGAGTTTGGCTTTGGTGCGGAGATAGGAATATCCACGCAGAAGCTTCACGTAAGAGGCCCTATGGGATTGTCCGCACTCACGACCGAAAAATATCTTATCGACGGAGAGGGAAGTATAAGATGAGTGTCAAGTGGCTCATAGCCTCCGATCTTCACGGAGACGCTGAATGTACGGAGAAGCTTATCGAACGCTACCGCGAGAGCGGTGCGGAGAAGCTTATATTGCTCGGAGACATACTTTATCACGGTCCGAGAAACGATCTTCCGAGCGGATACGCTCCGAAGAAAGTGATAGAGCTCCTTAACGGTATAAAGGACGAGATACTTTGCGTGAGAGGAAACTGCGACACCGAGGTCGATCAGATGGTGCTCTCGTTTCCAGTTCTTGCCTCATATGCCTATCTTTGCGCGGAAGGACTGACCTTTTTCGTAACGCACGGACATACGTTTAATACAGGCGCGTTGCCGCCGCTCAAAAAAGGCGATATCCTTTTGCACGGACACACGCATATCCCTGTGTGTGAGACGTTCGGTGACGGAAATCTCTACGTAAACCCAGGCTCTGTGTCGATACCGAAAGAAAATTCGGCAAAAAGCTATATCATTTATGAAAATAAAACTCTCACGTTCTGCGACCTTGACGGCAAGGTCTATAAGACGATTGAATTGTAAAAGAGACGCGGTTACTTTCTTTTTTGCGAAAAAGAAAGTAACCAAAGAAAAAGCAAAGCAAGGGGTTATGTATATAGTCCCTTGCTTTTTTGTTAAATCGTTTACTTTTCAGGAAATTCTCGAACGCGTCCTTGTTATAACAGCATCGTTGCGATAGAATGCGCGGACATCATTGTCTTTGTGCAGACGTTGTTATGTCTGATGACTGCGGGAAGCTCGTCGTCGCTGATGTTTGCGACTACTGCTACCAAAGAGCCGTCGGGATTTTCAAACGCGCAGGTCTGAATGCTGTCGGAGTACTTTGTGGTAGCGATACGGTGTGCGCCGCGCTTTACGTACTTCGAAAAATGACCGATGTAATAATAGATAGGCGTGTAGTTAAGCTCCTTTGTGTTTGAATCGTAGAGCACGGGAGCGTAGCAGCCGACACCCTTGTTTTCGTAAACGAGCTTTTCGGTGTTTGACGTACTTCTGTCTCTGTTATGGAAAGGCCCGCCAAATTCATTGAGAAGTATGTTCCAATCGCAGAAAGCCGAGGTGAAGTTGTTAAAGTCACCGCAAAGCTCTTTTGCATAGTTTTCAGCAACAGTGAAAACATTTGCGGTTATTATTCCGCATATTTCGGTTGATATGAGAGGCTTGTTGAATCTCTCGTGAACAAGGCGCAGACATTCAAAATGATCGCCCGAATACCAATGGTATCCGACTGCCCATACGCGCTCCTCAACGGCTTTGGAGGAGAATATTCTTGTTGCTCTTTCGTATACGCGCTCCTTATTGTGATCCCAGACGATTATCTTAATGTCCGAAAGTCCCTCGCTATCAAGCGTGGGCGCGAGATATTTCTCGATAAAATCGCGCTCTTCGTCGGGGGAATAATAGCAACTTTCCCACGGCTGAACCGCGCGGGGTTCATTCTGAACGGATATTGCCGAAACAGTTATACCCTCTTTTCTGTATTCCTTTATGTATTTAGCGTAATATTTTGACCAAAGAGATTTGTATTCTTCTTTTAATTTACCGCCGTTTATAAGAGAGTTGTTATCCTTCATATAAGCTGGAGGCGACCAAGGAGACGCGAATATCACAAGATCCTCGCCCGTGTATTTTTGAGCGTCCTTTATAAAGGGAATTACATATTTTCTGTCGCGGTCGATATTAAAGGTCTCAAGTGTTTCATCGCCCTCTTCTACGTAGGTATACATATCGATGGCGAAATCGCAGGAATTGATACAGGTTCGGCAGAAGTTATAGCCGATACCCTTTTCCTTGTCGAAATATTTTTCCATAAAGTCCTTTTTCTGCTCGTCGGTAAGCAGGGAATAGTTATATGCCGAAGCCTCGGTAAACGCACCGCCAAAGCCGAGTATCTCCTGATATTTGAACTCGTTATATACGTTGATAACGCCTCTTTCGATACCCTTATAGGTGTTGCCGTCTTCGACTGTTTCCTCAACAAAGAATTTGTTTTCCTGAGGCACTGTTTTTATTACTTTCATAAAGATATTTCCTCCGTTAAAGATTTTACTGTATGTTAATTATATCACAAAACAAAACCGAAGTCAATGCTTTTGTATTATGTGGCTTGATGTTTCAATTCTTTATTTATCGGGGACGCGAAGGACGCGATGAGGGAAACTTTTTGAAAAAAGTTTCCCTCAAACTCCCTTCAAAAACTTTCAAAAATAAGGTTTTGCATAGTCGTTATGGCTGTTTTTTTTACTTCTTTTAGGAAGTTTTTTGCCAAGCTTTTTTTCAAAAAAGCGGAAAATCGCGTCCCCCGCGTCCCCGACAAACCGCAATTTATTTGACTATCTACGAAAAAATTTAATAAAAAAACGAAGCCGAATAGTTATGTTTGTTCGGCTTCGCTTTCTTTTACGCTTTTAATTGCTAAAGCTTCAAGGAATTTTCCGCAGGGGAAAAGTATTACGGTCGATATCACGTTGAAAAGCGTATGCGAGACGGCAATTGAAAATGGGGTTGCGGACGCGTCGGTAAAGGGAAGTCCTATGAGCCATTTCAAGATCAAAAAAACGGTAAGGAGCAGAGCCGTTCCGAGCAGATTGAAATAAAGGTGGATCATTGCGGCGCGCTTTGCGTTTTTTGACGCTCCGATAGATGCTATAAGTGTTGTTACGCAAGTTCCGATATTCTGTCCCATAACGATAGGTATTGCCGCGCCGAGCGTTATCGCTCCGCCCGCGCTCAGAGCCTGAAGGATCCCGACCGATGCCGAGGAGCTTTGGAGGATCGCCGTGAGGACTATTCCCGTGAATAACGCTAAAAATGGATTTGAGATAGCCGCAAACGCGTTTCTGAAGGTGGGCAGATCGGACAGAGGCTTTGCCGCGTTTGTCATAGTTTCCATTCCAAACATAAGGACGGTAAAGCCGAGAAGCGCCGCGCCGATGTTTTTGCCTTTGCCTTTTTTTGAAAGATAAAGAATTATGCCGATTATTCCGAGTATCGGAGCAAAGGAGGAGGGCTTGAGAAGCTTTAATATGAGATTTGACCCCTCTATCTGCGTCAGGCTTACGAGCCACGCAGTGACAGTCGTGCCGATGTTAGCGCCCATTATTATGCCCGTGACGTTTGAAAGGGATAAAAGACCCGAGCTTACAAATCCGACCGCCATAACGGTCGCCGCCGAGCTGCTCTGAATTACTGCCGTTACGAAAAGTCCGAGAAAAAGTCCGCGTATCCTTGTTGACGAGAGCTTTCCAAGAATATCACCAAGACGGCTTCCCGCCTGTCTCTCAAGGCTCTCGCCGAGAATATTCATTCCAAAAAGGAAAAGAGCAAGACCTCCCAAGAGCAAAAGCAGATTTTCGAGCAGTTCCATTTTTCTTCCCCCAAGCATTTTTTATTATTTTGCTCAAATGGAAGAAAATATATACTAACACAAATACGGACAAAGCTTTAAATTATTCTTTTAGCTTATAGATACGGCTTTCGTTCTCTCCGTCTGTCATAATGATTCCGTCCGCAATCATTTCGGAAAGTAATTGCTCGGCTCTTTGATTTTTTACACCGATTAATTCGGCGATTTCCGAGGCTTTAGCGGTGATCTTTTCGGTCAGATAGGTAACGATAGCTTGTTTTTGGATCTGTGATTTTGTTTTAGTGGGATTTTCACTGCTTTTTATTTCCGATTTTTTATCGCAGTCTTTACGGATAGGCAGAGATAAAGTTATCCTGTCGGGTTCAAAGCTTTCCGTGATAACGGGCGCAGACCACCCTTGATTTTTCCAAACTCTGAAAATGTTGGGGATACCGCTTCCCACGCGCTTGCCTACGTCAACAAGATTGAACATTTTGATAAGCGTACTGTTTCGCGGGTCGGAAACACCGCCGCTCTTTGCCGCTTCTATATCTATACGGAATCCACCCGGATTCGAAAGCGTGACAGCGTCTTTTTTCTTGATGATGAGAAGTCCTTGCTTGCCGTAATAATCGGCGTTTATCAAGCAGTTTGCGAGGGCCTCGCGCAAAGCCTTATGTACGGGTGTGTCATCGTGATCGCAGTCCTCCTGTCTGACAGGAACGTTGATATCCCGCGCGATCTTTTCATAAACACGGAAATAGAACTCGTAAATATTTCCGCTCCAATCACCCGACGAGGAGATCATGCGGTATGTCCAAGAGATGTTTGAGCTTGAATATTCTTGATATTCGAGCGAATAATCGGGAAATTTCTTTACTATCTCACGTTCGTGACCAAACATTAAAAGTCCCGCGGCGGTGGGGTGCGGAGTGCCGTCGAGGGACTTTTCGACAGCGCCGAGCTTACAAAGGAATTCTGTGTCCTCAAGCTTTTCAAAAACGTGCTCGGGGCGGCAGAGCTTCATACGGCCGCGGTAACTCTTTACGCTGTCTTGATCGAGCGCGTCAAGTCCCATATCTTCAAGCACGGTCATATCCTGTGTTTTGATCTGGGCATCTCGCATCATTGCCTGTACTTCCTCGGGAGTACATCTGTAATCTCCCTCTCCGTTGCGGCGGTAGCTTCCCGAAAGAGCGTTTCCGTCGATAAATACGGGCTTGTCACTGCGCTGCGCACGGGGTATTCGGATAGCCACGATGCGCTTTCCGTCGATGTTCTCAACGGTCACGTCATTGTCCGAGAGAATATTCGCGCTGACCTTGTTTGTGGTTTTAACAATGCTCCAGAACTCACGTATAAGTCTTTCGGGATCGGGTAAGTCAACGGGGTGTAAGGATTTGTCCTTGTGCTCCTCAACGCCCAGCAGAATTATACCGCCGAGAGCGTTAGCGAATGCGGAGTAGGTCTCCCAGATACTGTGCGGAAGTCCTCCGAGAGCCTTTTTTGCTTCGATTCGGTTGTTTTCCTTATATTTTTCTATGTTTGCAAAGTTAATCATTTTCAAGCCTCTTTGCGAGTGTTCCCACACTTTTATTGCCGACCGTAAGGCAAAGATGCGTTACGGTGCAGAGGATAGCGGAGGCAAGTATTATTTCGTGGTGCGGTCCGAGAGCCTCGGTCACGTGCTTATATATAACAAAGGTGAGCGGAACGAGAGAAAGGGCGAGATCGATGAAATGTACTCCTCGCAAGATCACGCTTATGAGCAAGATGACCGTGTACATTATGGCTATCGTTTTGAACAAAGAGACGTCTATGCTTTCCGACTTGCGAAGTATCTCAATGTCAAACGGGTAGAGCTTATCTGTCGGAAGAGAGCTTATCGCTTCCTTTCGCCAGATGATCAAAGCAGAGCAAAGCAGGGGAAGAACAGTCGCGAAAAGTGAGGTGAACACGGGGCTGTATTTTCGTCCGTATCCCGACGCTCTCAGCGAATCGAAGATGTTGCCCGATATTTGAATTGCAGAAAGGCAGAAAAAGAGCATAGGTCTTTCATAGAGCTTACCCGCGTCATACAGATATATAACGCAGAAAAAAGGGAGAGCGGAGAAAAAGAAGGAAAGCTCGGGGATACGCTTGAATACAAGGCTTACCGTTATTGCCAATATCAAGAGAGCTGCAAGAAGGATATATCCGCGGTAGTCTCGCGAGGAGGACGGATCGAAAAATATCTTAAGCTTTTCCTTTGTCGATTCAACTTCGCCAAATTTGTAGCCTAAGTATTGTCTTAATACGAACATTATCGCGGCAAACACCGAGATACCCGCGCAAAATTCGGTGAATTTTCTGAAATTGCTCATCGTTTTTACTCAGTTCCTTTTCAAGATCAAAATCGGTTGGAAGAGAGATCCCAACACAATAATTATATAATATTTTGAGCGGTTTTTCAAGAGCAAAGCTCTTATTTGTAAAAAATAATATAATTTTATTATAAACCCCTTGCCCAAACAATTCGAAGATGATATAATCATTATGAATATTTTGTTTTAAAAATAAATCTCAAAGGAGAATAACAGATATGAACACGATTCAAATGAAAGACTATATTTTAAGCGGAGCGCTCGACGAAAAATTTGCTTATGTTTACGGAGCGGGTGCGGTCGCTTTTCAGAAAGAGCGTTACGCAAAGGCTATCGATGGATTTTCCTCTCTTTACGGTGCGGACAGAGAGATCGGACTTTACAGTGTCGCGGGAAGAAGTGAGCTTTCGGGCAACCATACCGACCACAACCGCGGCTGTGTCGTTGCGGCATCTATTGACCTTGATATTATTGCGGTCGCTTCTGCGCGTGAGGACGCTATTATCCGCATAAAGAGCGAGGGCTTTCCCGAGGATAAGGTCGATATCTCCGCATATACGTCGCCCGTATCCGAAAAGTTCGGCACGTCCGAATCTATCATCGCGGGAATGTGCGCGGGATTTTTAAAAGATGGCTACAGAATAGGCGGTTTTGATGCGTACACGACCTCAAACGTGCTTAAAGGAAGCGGACTTTCGTCTTCCGCGGCGTTCGAGGATATGGTAGGAAATATACTTAACTACGTATATAATGACGGAGCGGTTTCTAACGTTGAGATAGCAAAGCTTGCGCAGTATGCGGAGAACGAATTTTTCGGTAAGCCTTGCGGACTTATGGATCAGGTCGCTTGTGCCGTCGGCGGTATCGTTGCTATCGATTTTGCCGATCCAAAGAGCCCTGTGATAGAAAAGGTCGATCTTGATATTTCGGCAAAGGGATACAATCTTTGCATTGTAAACACGGGCGGAAACCACGCCGATCTTACCGATGATTACGCCTCCGTTCCGAAAGAGATGAAGTCTGTAGCCGCGTATTTTGGCAAGAGCGTTCTTCGTGAGGTAGACGAGGACGAGCTTATAAAGGCTATCCCCGCGCTTCGCGAAAGTGTCGGAGACAGAGCGATACTCCGCGCGCTCCACTTCTTCAACGAGAATAAGAGAGTTGAAAAGCAAAAGGCGGCGCTTATGAGCGGCGATCTTGAGAGCTTCTTCTCCGAGGTATTGGCATCGGGAAGATCCTCATTCTGCTATTTGCAAAACGTTTATACTGTGAAGAATCTTGAGGAACAGGGCTTGTCACTAGCACTTTGCCTTGCGGACGGATATCTTGCAAACAAGAATGCCGCTTGGAGAGTTCACGGCGGCGGATTTGCGGGAACTATTCAGGCGTTCGTTCCTATGAGCGAGGTTGCGGGCTTTTGCGCTCTTATGGACGGTGTGTTCGGGGAGGGCAAGTGTATCGTTCTTCGCATACGTCCCGTGGGAGCTACCCGTATAGCTTAAAAAATACATAGGAGTAAATTAATGTCGAAAAGAAGAATAAACACTCCTCAGGACGACGGTATGACACCCGAGGAGAGAAAAAAGGCAGCTAAAAAAGCCTTGATAAAGATAGCGGTGCTGGTAGCCTCAACGATCGTGGCGCTTGTCGTTTACCGTTTCTTTATGCAACGTCCTGAGTTCTACATAGTTTTTGGGATATACGCTTTCATAGCCGCCGCTTCGATAATAGGCTACGTTATTTATAATCGAGGCTTCTCGCGAAACGGAGTTACACGCGAGATGCTTCCTGCCGATTGGAGCGAAGAGAAAAAGACCGACTTTATCGAGGACGCGAAAAGACGTTCGGAGAGATCGCGTTGGCTTCTTATCGTTGCGTTTGCGTTTCTTTTTACGTTTGCGTTTGATGCATTTGATCTTTTTGTGATCAAGGGATTGCTCGGCTTCTGATACGGATATGAAAAATTGCAGGATAGTAACGCTTTATTCGGGATCGGGCGGAAATTCGGTCTATATAAGCGCTTGCGGAAGCTCAATACTTATAGATGCTGGAAAGAGCGCGCGTTCGCTTTGCAAGGCACTTTGCGATATCGGCGCGGAGCTTTCCGAGATAAAAGCGATCTTTATCACTCACGAGCACAGCGATCATATATCGGCTCTTGAGGTGCTTTCGAAAAAGCACAAAATACCGATACACGTGATGTCGAAGTCCGCCGAGCGCTTTGACAGACTGCCAAGAGGACCGATACACGACAATCTTGTCAGACACGACGCTATGTTTACGGAGACGGTCGGCGCGCTTACCGTGTCGTCCTTCCGTACACCGCACGACAGCCGTATGAGTGTGGGTTACAGAATAAGCTTTGAGGACTGCGACGGCTCTCACTCTATCGGACTTGCGACCGATATCGGTTACGTTTCGGATTCGGTCAGAGAGGGACTTTGCGGCTGCGAGGCGGTCGTTCTTGAATCGAATCACGACCCCATAATGCTTATGGAAGGTCCTTATCCGTATGATCTGAAGTTAAGGATAAGGTCAAATCGAGGACATTTGTCGAATCCCGACAGCGCTGCGTTTGCCGCTGACCTTGCGCAGAGCGGAACGCGCGCCTTTTTGCTCGCTCACTTGAGTGAGGAGAACAACGAGCCGCATATAGCGCTCGACGAAGCCGAGTGCGCCATTTCGGATACTCGCGTGACCGTGGCGGTAGCCGCTCCCGATATGCCGACAGAGCTCTGTTTTTCGGAGGAGATATAGATGCTTAACGTAAAATTTATCGTTATAGGAAATCTCAAGGAAAGTTATCTGCGCGATGCCGCCGCTGAATATGAAAAACGTCTTTCGGCGTTCTGTCGTTTTGAGACGGTACAGCTAAAGGAAGAAAAGCTCCCCGACGATCCGTCGGATACCGAGATACAAAAGGCTCTTGAGCGCGAGGCTTTGCAGATAGAAAAAAGCATTTCTCCGCGCGCGTACAGGATAGCTATGTGTGTCGAGGGTAATCAGTTATCTTCCGAGGAGCTTGCCGAGAGGATCGGCAAGATAGAGCAGACGGCGGGGGAAATAGTGTTCATTATCGGAAGCTCGTTCGGACTTGCCGATAGCGTTAAAAGAAGCGCGGATATGCGCCTTTCGGTGTCGAAAATGACCTTTCCGCATCAGCTTATGCGCGTTTTGCTTCTTGAGGGCGTTTACAGAGCATTTAATATAAGAAAAGGAACGAGATATCACAAATAAAAGAATTTATTAAAGGAGAAAACTAAATGTTAAAAAAGTTTTTAATATTTAAAGTTGTTGCGTTTCTTGTAATAGCTGTTGTGTTTGTTACCGTTATTATTATTCATAGCGTAATTACTGAAGATATACAAACGAAGATGTTTAACAACATAGAAGAATTTTCAAAGCTTGAGGCGTATGAAATAGGTGATATAGACGCAGATGTTGTTAAACCGCCGATGTTCTCTGAGTATGAATTTGTGGATTCTTACGAAAGAAAAGTTTTGTATGAAAACCAAGAGTATAATGTTTGCGCATATGTTTTTAACAATGCAATAGATTGCTACGGTTATTATGATTATATCGTTAATTTAGGAACAACAGAAGAGATAGACGTATGGGATTATTGCTTAAGCATAGATGATAAAAATGCTGACGAGCCCTATTGTGATTTTATTATATATTCAGGGGATAGATTATACTATATCGTTGGTAGCGATAAAGAATCATTGGTGCAATTTTTAAATTGGTTGAACGCTGATTTTAAGATCATTTTGGAGTAGGAAAATATATCTTTTATTAGTCTGTGTGAGGAATATGACTGCAAGCACGGTGCTATAAATAAAAGCATTATTTAATATAAATAAACAAATTGCGGTTTGTCGGGGAGTTTAACAAACATGGTATAGAGCAACAAAGCGTGTTTTGCGTAGCAAATTCGCGGGACGTAACCGCGAATCGCTTTGTTGATTGGGGTGCGAAGCTCCCCGCAGTTGCAGAAACAACTCGCGAAATCAAAATTTGAAGCAGAAACAGAACCGCAACATCAACTCACGGTTGATGTTGATAACAATAAATAAATGAAAAAGCCTTTATAGTTGGATATTTTTTATGTATAATTAAGGTAAATTTATTACTTAAGAGGTGCATCATGAGAGATTTTCAAGGTGAAAAGCTAAAAGAGGTCAGAACAAAAAAGGGAATATCTCAAAAGGCGCTTGCCGAGTATCTTGGCATTAGCGACAGAGCAATATCCAAATGGGAAACGGGACTTTCTCAGCCGTCCGCGAAAAATCTTGTAATGACGGCGCGCATACTTAACGTTGCGGTCGAGGAATTGCTCGTTTCGGAATCGTTTGACGTTCGTCACGAATCGTCCGCAAAAGGTATGGCTTCGATAACCGAGCTTTACAAGATCGGAAGAGGTCCGTCAAGCTCTCATACGATAGGTCCTGAACGCGCGTGTATGATCTTTAAGGAGAGAAACGCGCAGGCGGATAGATTTAAGGTGATACTTTACGGCTCGCTTGCAAAGACGGGCAGGGGACACGGCACGGATGCGGTCGTTAAAAAGACTCTTGCGCCCACTCCTTGCGAGGTTGAGCTTGATTATTTTGAGAACGATATTCCTCACCCCAACACGATGTACCTGTTCGCATACAAGGACGGCAAGGAGATCGACAAGTCGCGTGTTATGAGCGTTGGCGGAGGAAGCATAGCTTTTGAGAATGGTGAGGTCAAGAAAGAGGAGCGTGTCTTTGAGCTCAGTACCTTTTCGGACATATCCGAATATTGCAAGGAGCACAATATAAGAATTTGGCAGTACGCGGAGAGAAACGAAGCTCCCGATTTCCGCGGATATATGCACACTGTCTGGAACGCTATGAAGACATCTATACAAAAGGGACTTTCTGACGAGGGCGTTCTTCCTGGAGGTCTTGACGTAAAAAAGAAAGCGAAAGCGCTTTTCAACAGTCAGCACATAGACGAGTCGGCACAGACAAGAGAGAACCGAATGGTTTGTGCTTATGCGTATGCAGTAAGTGAGCAGAACGCGCAGGGCGAGACTATCGTAACAGCGCCCACCTGCGGCGCGTCGGGAGTGTTACCCGCAGTGCTTTACTATCAACAGCAGAAGAACGGATACAGCGACGAGGAGATAATCCGCGCGCTTGAAACCGCGGGTGTTATCGGAGCTCTGATAAAGACGAACGCGTCTATATCGGGAGCGGAGTGCGGCTGTCAGGCAGAGATAGGAAGCGCTTGCGCTATGGCGGCGGCGGCTCTCGGAGAGCTTTTCGAATTGAGCATAGACAAGATAGAATACGCGGCGGAGATAGCGATAGAGCATCATCTCGGACTTACCTGCGACCCCATCTGCGGTCTCGTTCAGATACCTTGTATCGAGAGAAACGCGGTAGCCGCTATGAGAGCTATAAACGCGGTGAGCCTTGCAAGCTTTTTGTGGGATAGCCGAAAGATATCCTTTGATAAGGTAATGAGAGCTATGAAGGAAACGGGACGTGACCTGTCGGTTTCCTACAAGGAGACCTCTGAAGCGGGACTTGCGAAGATAGATATTTAAAAATTATTAAAAGAAAACTTTTTAATAAATATATTTTTTGAAAGGAATCTGGAAAAAAGACAAACGAAAAATCTTATGAGAAATATCCTCAGCTTCTCGACGTCGTAACGAACAAGACCGAGATAGCGCTTCCTTTCTGCACAGTTATGCCCTCCGTAACTCCCGTTTGCTTCGGTACTATGTATACAGGCGCACAGCCCGCGGTACACGGTTGGATTCGCAATGGACCACGGCTGTCACGAGATCGACGATAAAGAGCCCGGCGGAAAGAGCGGCTCTCACGGACTTGATATGGACGAGGACCTCAATATCGTCCACCTTTACAGAGCTTATCCCGCTGAAAAATAATTTATAATATTGATCAAAACCTCTCAATTTTTGCAAATTGAGAGGTTTTTTAAAATAATTTTTGTTCAAAACGGAAAAATCGAAATAAAGATAAAAAATTTTCAAAAAAAATATTGCTACTTTTTTCTTAATGTGCTAAAATATATACTGTGAAAAAGTTTTCTTTTTTGATCTATAAAACGGAGGATAAATAAATGGATAACAACAAGCGCCCCGAAACAATGGAACGCATTACAACAAAGGAGCTCGCGGATAAGTTTATCGACGAGCAGGTACAGGAGGTTCGCAAACAGGTAGGCGACAAAATGGTTCTTCTTGCCCTTTCGGGAGGAGTGGATTCTTCTGTCGTTGCCGCGCTTCTCATAAAGGCTATCGGCAAGCAGCTCGTTTGCGTTCACGTAAACCACGGTCTTATGCGTAAGAACGAGTCGGAAAACGTAGTCGAGCTTTTCACAAATCAGCTTGACGCAAATCTCGTGTACGTAGACGCGACCGACCGCTTTTTGAATCTTCTTGACGGTGTTTCAGACCCCGAAAAGAAGAGAAAGATAATCGGCGCGGAATTTATAAACGTATTCGCGGACGAAGCAAGAAAGCTTGACGGAGTTGCGTATCTCGCGCAGGGAACTATCTATCCCGATATACTCGAGAGCATTAAGCAGGCAGAGGGCAAAAAGGCGGTAAAGTCGCACCACAACGTCGGCGGACTTCCCGAGGATCTTAAGTTTGAAGGACTTGTCGAGCCCGTTAAGCTTCTCTTTAAGGACGAGGTAAGAGTTGTGGGTGAGGCACTCGGACTTCCTCACGCAATGGTCTACCGTCAGCCGTTCCCCGGACCCGGTCTTGGAGTTCGTTGCCTTGGCGCTATAACGAGAGACAGACTTCACGCGCTCCGTGAGGCAGACGCTATCTTGCGCGATGAGTTCGATAAGAACGGACTCTCCGAAAAGGTATGGCAGTATTTCGTAGTTGTTCCCGACGTAAAGAGCGTTGGCGTCAAGGACGAAAGCAGATACGAGGGTTGGCCCGCGATAATCCGCGCCGTAAACACCAAGGACGCGATGAGCGCGACTATCGAGGAGATCCCTTACGCTGTGCTTCATAAGATCACCGCGCGTATCACCGCCGAGGTTGAGGGTATCAATAGAGTTCTTTATGATCTTACGCCGAAGCCTGTCGGAACGATAGAGTGGGAATGATTTGATTGTCCAAGCCCAATCGATAACAGCTTAAAAAGCCAAAATCGAATATTCTCATCAAGAGAAAAAATAGCCTTGTGAATTAACTTTCACAGGGCTTTTCTTTATCTCTCTCACCAAGGACAACACAGCATTCCCACTCAATCGTTCCAACAGGCAAGAACCTTATTATTTTAATAATAAAACAGAGCTAATTTGCGACGAAAGCCAAGGGGGATATGTAAATGTATTCCCAAGCTATTAAATCGTGTTTTTCCATTGATTTTATTATTATTTTAATAATGTTTCTAATAATAAGGTCTAGATGATGTGTTATTACTTTTGATACTGATGAGGGAGAGGTAGGAGAGAGTTAATTATT
>JAZSIP010000009.1:0-8885 GCA_045533915.1 Eubacteriales bacterium | reverse complement strand
CTGTCGAGCGAATGCGAGACTGAGGGATTGGAACTTAAAAAAATATACTGTTTCACCAATCCCTCCGTCATTTTTCTTGCGAAAATGCCACCTCCCTTTACACAAGGGAGGCTCTTTGTTTCTTTGCGTTTGTATATTTTGCTACCTGAAGTTTTTTTAAGCCACTTTGTCAGCAAGCTGAAGTCAGTCTTTCTGAAGACTGACTTTTTAATTAAAGAAAATCAATAATTCGCGCGAGGTCCGCCTATATATTTCGGGCGAGTGCGAGCGCAAAGAATATTTGCTTCTCCGATTTTTTTGACCGAAAGACGAACAGGCACGGCTACCTCGCGTAGATGCATACCGATAAGTGTTCCTCCGATATCTATTCCCGCGTGAGCACGAATGTGTTCGATCGCGCAGGGCTCGTTAAAATGTTCGTAGGCGGTCGTTGCGAACGATCCCCCTGCCTTTGCCACGGGTCTTACGCAAACGGGCTCAAAGCCGTATTTTTCCGCGCAGGAGCGCTCTACGATTATCGCTCTGTTAAGATGCTCACAACACTGCGCCGCAAGGAATATCCCCTTTTCCTGTAGTATAGGCATAATAGCGTCAAATATCGCTTCGGCAACGGGCGGTATCGATCCTTTTCCTATATGTGTTCCCGTAACCTCCGAAGACGAACAGCCAACGACAAAGATCTCTCCAGACTTCATATCTGCTATCTCAACGAGTTCTTTTACGGCTTTTTGAGCGTCATTCTTTACAGAAGCCAGAAAATCATCCGCGCAAGAGGAAAACTCCGCAGTTCCGTCGCCGTTAAGTTTAAGATTATCTAACATAATATACTCCTTTTTATTGATAATATATTTGTTTAGTAAATAAAGCAAGACGGGGTCTGCAAGCAGACCCCGATATTTGCTTAATTATTCTTCAACGGGAGCTTCCGTTGCTTCCTCTGCATACTCCTCGGGCATAGCCTCTGCTGCAGCCTGCGCCTCGTCAAGAAGAGCGCGGATAGAAAGGCTGATCTTCTGCTTCTCTTCGTCAATAGCTATGATCTTAACATCAACTATCTGACCAAGCTCAAGAACGTCTGCGGGCTTAGCGATCTGATGCTGAGCGATCTGAGAAATGTGGATAAGTCCGTCAACACCGTCAACAACCTCTGCAAATGCGCCGAAAGGCATCATATTTACGATCTTAGCCGAAACAACGTCGCCAACAGAATACTTGTTCATAAAGATGTACCAAGGATTCGTATCGTCGGTCTTATATCCGAGAGAAATTCTCTTCTTCTCTGCATCAAAGCTCTTAACGAAAACAGTGATCTCGTCGCCGATAGCAACAACGTCTGCGGGCTTCGAGATAGGACGCCAAGACAACTCGGTCTTATGTACCATTCCGTCTACACCGCCAAGGTCAACGAACGCGCCGTATGCGGTAAGGCTCTTAACGACACCGTTATAAACCTTGCCCTCTTCGATAGAAGCCCAGAATTCAGCCTCTTTTGCGATTCTTTCTTCTCTTGCAACTGCACGGATAGAACCAATAGCCTTATTGCCTCTTACCTCAATGATCTTTATCTTAACCTCGTTGCCCTTGATAGCGTTCATATCGCCGTCTCTTGCAACGCCCGTCTGAGATGCGGGTACGAATATCTTACTTGCTCCGCAGATAACACTAACGCCGCCCTTAACGACTTCGATAACCTTACCTACAAGAACCTCTCCGCTTTCACTTGCGGCAACTATCTTCTGCCAATTCTTTGCGGAATCAACAGCCTTCTTAGAGAGCTCTGCAATACCCTCGATATCGCTTACTCTGCCAACGCGAGCCTCGATCTGATCGCCGAGCTTATACATTTCGGTCAGTCTGATTGCGGGATCATCGCTGATCTGTTCAGCCTTGATGTATCCGGTAACGTTAGATCCGATGTCGAGCTGAAGCTCTGTGTCGGAAACCGCGGTTACTGTTCCGATAACGATATCTCCTGTATTTAAAGTCTTGAAGGATTCTTCAAGCATTTTTTCGAAATTTTCATTCATTTCGTTCATGGTTTTGTATACCTCCCAAATTATACCTGACGGGGTTGATGCCCCCGCGGCAATACCCACTGTCGTGTGAGCGGACGTTATTAAATTGTTATCCGCAAGCTCGTCCGATCTTTCGATCCAAAAAGTATGCGGACAATTTTCTTTACATATATCAAACAGCTTTGCAGTGTTTGAACTGTCTCTGCCACCTATTACTATCATAAGGTCGCATTCTTGCGACAATCTAGCAGCTTCTGTCTGCCTTTCTTCAGTCGCACTACATATTGTATCAAAAATTAAAGCATTTGTATATAGTTTTTTTAAAACTTTTTGTGAATTTTCCCATTCTGACAAATTTTGAGTGGTTTGAGCCACCATTATTGGTATTTTATGACGGAAATTCTCGTTACCTTTTCCAAAAAGCTTGGCTTCAAGCTCACTTGCTGTCTTGGCAACTATCATCTTTCCGTCGAAATAACTCATGATCCCAACGCACTCAGGATGACTTTCATTTCCTAAAAGTATCAAAAAATGTTCTTCACTTCCGTATTTTTTGACAATGTTGTGTATTCGCTTTACAAACGGACAGGTGCAATCCTCATATCTGAAATAAGGATTTTGATCGGCTAACGCGCAAAGCAACTCTTCGTCCTTACGCGGAATACCGTGCGCTCTTATAAAAACTGTAACAGGACTATCCACCAAAGCACTTTTAGCAAGCGCTTCGACCTCGGATATATCGGTAATACTTACGCCTCGTTCTGCGAGCATTTTGTTATAGCTATCGTTATGTATCAACGCGCCAAGAGTATATACTCTCTCATTTGGGCTCTTAATATCAAGCTTACTTTCAAGTTTTTCGGTCGCTCTTTTAACGCCAAAACAAAATCCCGCATTTTTGGCAATCGTTATTTGCATTTATTTTCTCACTTTTTCTTCTTGGTTTCTTTTTTAGCTTTTTGCTCTGCCGCAAACTCTTCTCCGAGTGTGCAGACCTTATCAAAGACAAACGAGGTTATACGTGCGTATTCGCCGTCCGCCTCCTTATCGTAATTAAGCTCGGAAAACGGTATTCTCTCTCCTATAACTACGTAAGTTCTGCGAAAAAGCTTGAACTTATTATTTTTTCTCGCTATGTAAGCGGGAATTATATCCGCCTCGGCGCGTGTGGCTATAAGTGCCGCACCATTCTTTGTCTTAGTATCTCTCGGATCAACGCAAGGATATCTGTGACCTTGAGGGAATATTCCCATACATTTCCCTTCCTTGACCATATCCACTGCTTTTCTTATAGCTCCAACATCGTTTCCGCCGCGGTCAACGGGAAAAGCTCCAAGCAATTTTATAAGAGGCGCTAATACAGGTATCTTGAAAAGCTCTTTTTTTGCCATATAACGAACCTGATGCTTTTTGAAAGCGTAGCATATAACTATGGCATCGGTAGCTGATGTATGGTTGGCACAAACTATAAAACGACCCGTTTCGGACTCTTCCTCATGTCTTTTTACACGAATATTGAATATCCACCCCACTATACCCGCAAATATCTTATATATTACTCTGTATACGCGGCTGGTTTCACCGTCTTTTTTTTGCTTTTTTTCTTTCTTGTTCTTTTTCATATCAAGCTTAAACCTCGGCAGTCGTTTTTTCTTTGATGATCTTTATAACGGCTGCGGCGCTCTCTTCGGGGGTCATTCCCGAGTTATCAAAGAGGATCGCATCGGCAGCCGCAGTAGCGGGAGCTATCTCGCGAGTGCTGTCAGCAAGGTCGCGCTGATTCATTTCCTCAAGAACATCTTCATACTTAACGTTCTGACCTTTTGCTATAAGCTCATCATATCTGCGTTGAGCTCGGCACTCCGCAGATGCTGTCATAAATATTTTAACATCGGCATTCGGCAAAATAACAGTACCGATATCACGTCCGTCCATAATAACGCTGTTCTTTCTCGCGATATCCTTTTGAGTTTCAAGCAAAAACGCTCGTACTGCGGGGATCGCGGAAACGGCGGAAGCGTACATTGACATTTTGGGTGTACGAATGGCATCACCGTGATCTACTCCGTTAAGATATACGTGCTGAGCGCCGTTCTCATAGCACACCTCGATGTTTATTTCGGGCAAAAGCGCTCCTACGGCTTTTGCGTCGTGAGGGTCTACTCCCTTTGAGTCAACGTAAAGACCTACCGTGCGGTAAAGCGCGCCCGTATCGACGTAAACAATGCCGAGCTTCTCCGCAACCGCTTTTGCTACCGTGCTTTTTCCCGCACCTCCGGGTCCGTCTATTGCGATCTGAATCATAATTTTTCTCCTGATTTTTAGATTTTTACAAGGGGACGCGATGAGGGGAACTTTTTGAAAAAAGTTCCCCTCAAACTTCCCTCAAAAACTTTTATGAATTTTATTGTGGATATCTTTATCAACTAATTTTCGCCGCGCTCTTACCAGCAAGCGCTCCCGTTGAAAAGGCTATCTGCAGATTAAATCCGCCCGTATAAGCATCGACGTCTATGACCTCTCCCGCAAAATAAAGTCCGCCGCAAAGCTTTGATTCCATAGTTTTGGGATTTATCTCCTTAACGCTCACTCCGCCCTTTGTAACGATAGCCTCATCGATAGGTCTGAATCCCGACAGAGATATTCGCAGATCCTTTATTGTCCTCACAAGAGCCGCCCTCTCCTCGCGTGTAATGGAATTGACCTTTTTACGAGGCGATATTCCCGAAAGTCTTATAATAACGGGAATGAGCTTTCTTGGTAAAAGATCATCGAGTGAGTTCATAAAATCCTTATTATGATACTTCGAAAAGTCCGAAAGTATACGGTTATCGAGCATTTTTTCGTCAAGAGCGGGTTTCAGATCGATATGCGCTTCGTATTTGGAAGGCGCAATATCCGGAATATGTGCCGATGCCGACAGGATCATTGGCCCTGTAAGTCCGAAATGAGTGAACATCATTTCTCCGAAATCCTCGTACACCGCCTTGTCGCTTCCCGTTTTGGTGATCGTAAGCGCAACGTTTCTCAGAGACAACCCTTGCAATTCGGGGCAAATACCGCTTTTTGAGGTTATAGGAACAAGGGAAGGTCTTGGTTGTATTACCGTATGTCCAAGCGCTGTAGCAAATTTATAGCCGTCTCCGTCGCTTCCTGTTCGCGGATAAGATCTTCCGCCCGTCGCCACGATAACGGCATCGGCTTCTATCTCTTTTCCGTCTACCAAAACACCTTTGACTCGTCCGTTTTCCGCAACGATCTTCTCTACTCTTCCAATCAGAATTTCTACTCCCCTATCCTTGCAAGAATCGGTCAATGCGTTAACAATATCCTTTGCTTTATCGGAAACAGGGAAAACGCGTTTTCCGCGCTCCACCTTAAGCGAAACACCTGCGTTTTCGAAAAAAGCCATCGTATCCTGCGTGGAAAAAGTATTTAGCGCGCTATAAAGGAATCTTGGATTAGTCGGCACGTTGCCAAGAAACTCCTCCAGAGTTGAATCGTTTGTCACGTTGCAACGCCCCTTGCCCGTAATAGCAAGCTTTACGCCGCAATAACGCATACGCTCGACAAGAACTACGTCAGCACCGCAGTCCGCGGCAAATATCGCCGCCATCATTCCCGCAGCGCCGCCTCCGACAACTACGACACGCGCATTATCATTGGTTTTTGTCATAAACATCATATTCATCCCATATCTGCTCAAGCTGACGCAGACGAACGGTAAGCTCCTCTTGTTTTTTCATAGAAACGGAAACCACGATAGCGTTAATAATACTCAAAGGAGCAACGAGTGAATCGACGAAAGATACCATATCGCTCTTTGCTAAAAGCACTTGATTTGCCGCAAGTGCGATGGGCGACATTTCACTGTCGGTAAGCGCTATTACATCAGCTCCCGAGTTTTTCGCAAAATTAACTGCCTTGATTATTCTCTTTGAGTATCTGGGGAAGCTTATAGCTATCATTACGTCTCCCTCTCCGATATTCATTATCTGCTCGAACATTTCACTTCCCGAGGTCGTCTGCTCGAATTTTATGTTATCAAATACCATACGTAAGCTATGGGCTAAAAAACCCGCAAGATATGACGATGAGCGCACTCCGATAATATAGATGTTTTTTGCAGCAACGATATTTTCGACCGCCTTTTCAAAAGCGTTCTTGTCTATCCCTTCAATAGTACGCCTTATCTTATCTATATCGGAAAGCAAACTCTTGCTTAAAATGTCCTCGTCTCCAAAACGACTGCTTATGACCTCCATTCTCTGAAAAGAGGTCAGATTTGTACGCAAAAGCTCCTGAAGCGCAAGCTGAAATTCGGGGTAACCCGCAAATCCAAGCTCATTTGCGAAACGAACGACAGTGGACTCCGAAACGTTGACTATCGCGCCAAGCTTTGCGGCTGTCATATACGCCGCTTTATCGTAATTTTCAAGAATATATTTAAATGTAAGCTTTTGCCCCTTTGAAAAGGACTGCATTTTTCCTTCGATTTCAAACAATAAATTCTTTTTCATCATTATTCCTTACTTTCGTAAAAAAGTTTCCTTGTATATTATAACTTATGTCGCAAAAAAAGTCAACATCTATTTATTTTTCGTGCAAAATACGCAAGAATATTATAGCATAGTCGCAAGATTTATTACTCTCACGTTCTTTTTCTTTGCGTAATTGAGCGTATAAGCGCTTCCGCCCTTTTTTGATGTGCAAAATCCTATACAAAAATCGCTTCCGTCCACCATTTTTCTGTTACGCTCGAGCATACAGCCACTTACATAATTTTCTCTTACGTATATCACGTTATCAGCTTTTGAAAGTATGTAGGCATAATATTCCTGACTTCGCCCGTCCCATTTATCCGCTTGTTCTCGACACGGTATAAAAAGATCGAGACGGATACTCGGGTCTTTTTCACGAAGCTCTATTACCTTTAAAGCGGCAAGAGTATCAAAGCCCATAGCGCCTCCTGCTCTGAATACGGTAACACCGTTTGCTATAAGGTTGCTAAGTGCTCTATCAAGCAATATTGAAAGCATCTGCATAGCTTCCCCGTCTATTTTTCTATGCCCCGTAAAGCAACAGATCTTGCATTCTCGTTCAGATGTCACGCGTATCACCTCTCCAAAAAATATAACCGTATATATTATACTACACATTTAAAGAAAAATAAAGGGGTTTGAGAATTTTTAAGCTGTCATAAATCCTATATTGTCGCAATAGAATTTCAATAGAAATAAAATTTCCTTACACGGAGGCTTTAATATGAAAAAAAGAAGAAACACTCTGTTTTCCTTCTGTCTTGCGTTTTTTATTCTTACTTCGTCTGTCACCGCTTCTCTCTGCGTTTCGGCTAAAGAGAGGGAAGATCACGTAGTATCTCCGGGAATTTGCGTTATAGCCGAACAAAACTCAATGGCTATGGCGGCTATGCGCGGAAACAGTGTAAAATTTGATTCTGACGATTTTGCTCGCGCGCTGAACATCTCTAAGATCGAAAAGATAACCGTTACTCAAGCTCCGCCCACAACTGACGGTGAACTAAGGGTAGGTACTACCGTGCTTAATGCGGGGCAATCGGTAACCGACTCAAATATCGCTCTTATGTCCTATACGGCAAACACCAATATTACAATGTCGTCATTTAAATTCCGCGTGAATGATGCTCCGTATGAAATGACCTGTAAGCTTTATCTTCTTGATAAATTAAATTATGCGCCTACACTCAGCGTAGCTCCAAAAACGTCACTGAATGTAAGCACTCACAGAAATATTACTCTGCACGGCTCTCTTCCCTGTTACGATCCTGACGGCGACGAAACAATGATAGAAATAGTTTCCTATCCGAAATCGGGAATATTGATACTTACCGACGCCAAAGCAGGAGAATATACCTTTACTCCAAGTGAAAATTATTCCGGCAAGGATTCCTTTACCTACGTAGCGCGTGATATTTACGGTAATTACAGTGCATCAAAAAAGGTCGAGCTGACCGTAAAAAAGCCGAGAACGTCAATAGTTTACGCCGATATGGAGAATGATCCCGCTCACAATGCGGCTCTCACTATGGCAGAAGAAGGAATAATGAGCGGTACGCAGATCGGATCTGCTACCTATTTCTATCCCGATAAAACCGTAAGTCGCGGTGAATTTCTCGTTATGGCTATGAACTCGCTTGGTATGACCGACGTCGGAGATTCCTCATCGACTGTTTTTGCGGACGATTCCTCTATTCCTCATCATATGAAGGGATACGTTTCTAAAGCCTATGATCTGGGCTATATAAAGGGGCTCTACTCGGACGGAAAGCTTTGCTTTGAGCCTAATCGCGCTATTACACGCGCGGAAGCCGCGGTTATGATAGGAAATATGATAAACGCCTCAACTCCTACCATCGCTCCCTCCTTTGATGATTCCGATTCCGTTCCCGCTTGGGCGTCTGCTTCTCTATCCTCTCTTGCCGCTATGGGTATCATGAATACCTCCGACGGCAATATCCAAGCACTCTCCGCTGTTACTCGAGCCGATGCCGCTCGTATGCTCGTTAATCTTATGAATAGCGTGGATTGAGGACGCAATTTATGGGTTATGTTACTTTTCTTTTTCGCGAAAAAGAAAAGATGACTTACAAGTAAGTCCACCAAAAGAAAAAGCATTGCAAGGGGTTGTATTAATACAACCGTTTGAAAAAATTAAATTTTATAGTTTTTCTCTGAGGAAGAAAGTGGTCGTGACGCCGCGAATAAATTTGCTTAAGCAAATTAATTCGCCACCGACCACACTTTCTTTGGATATACCAAAGAAAAACTTTCTATTCAACGAAAATACGCTCGATGTTATTTTTATTAAAATGGACCGTCGAGGACGCCG
>JAZSIP010000038.1:0-7119 GCA_045533915.1 Eubacteriales bacterium | reverse complement strand
AGGATTTTATGATCCTCTTTTTGTCGTACTCATTTTCGCCTCAATTCGACGCTTTTTCTTTTATGTTACACGTAATTCGCAAAATTGCATAGCAAAAGGCTGAGCCATTCGCTTAATTATAAGCTTTTGACTCAGCCCCTTCTTTTATACTAATCTTCTTTTGCTTTCGGGTCGTGCTTTACTACCTCTTCGAGTATTCTCAAGCGGACGAGAGCGCAGATCTCACGTGCTTTCATTCCCTCGTATTCTTCATAGGGAATGGGTTTCAAATATATTACCTTTGTCTTTGCCTTGCGAAGCGACTTTGCGCCAAACGCTTTGTAAGAATCGATTATCGCAACGGGAACGAGCGGACATTTTGCCTTTATAGCGCTTGTAAAACAGCCGTATTTGAATTCAGCTAAAGAATTGTCGGTCTTTTCTCCGTATCCGCCCTCGGGGAATATAAGATAGTTTTTTCCGCTTCTGACGTCTTCGGCTATCGCGTTGAGAACGCGTATCTGCTGGCGCGGGCTGTTTTTCTCGATCCTTCGACCGCCGAGCAGATCGATAAATTGCTTTGCGATAAACATATTCGATCGCTTTTTGTCCATAAGAACCGAGCAGGGCTTATCGTGTCCCGCAAATATTCCGAGCGCATCGTATTTGTCCTGATGATTTGAGAACATTATGTAGCCGCTCTTTTTTGGCAGATTTTCTTTGCCGTAATATTCGGTCGTAACGCGGGCGGTCTTTCTGACTTTGTTTATGACTATGAGCGCAAGCTTATATCTGTCCTGCTCCGAGTATTTTTCGGGGTGTCTTGCGTAGTATGCCATTTTCGGAACGAAATGCATTATCGAAAAAATACGCATGATTATGACGTAATAAAAACGGATCTTCATAGTGATTTCCTATATACCAAGATTCGCTTGAGTTCTCAAGTGTATAGAACATTATACCACTAAAAAAGCCCTTTGTAAAGCGTTTTTGCGACAAAATTGAGAAAAATTCTCAATTTTGAAACAAAATTTTTATATAATAAAATTGCCGTCTTGCGGATGACGAGTTTTTAATTAAAAATAAGCACGAGATGTTACACTCGTGCCTGTGGAAATTATATTTTTGTTTAAGTTTTTTAAGGGAGTTTGAGGGAAATTTTTTCAAAAAAGTTGTTACTTTTCTTTTAAAAAAGAAAAAGTAACCAAAAGAAAACTCGAGTTGTAAACAACTCGGTCAACAAATCGATTTGCGGTTGCGTCCCGCAAATTTACGATTTGTTGCAATTGCATATTTTTGTTTATACCATTTTGAAAGTTTTTTGAGGGAGTTTGAGGGAACTTTTCTTCAAAAAAGTTGTTACTTTTCTTTCGCGAAAGAAAAGTAACCAAAAGAAAGCATTAGCATTGATTTTTGTCTATGCCCTGCTTGAAAGTTTTTTGAGGGAGTTTGAGGGAACTTTTTTTCAAAAAAGTTCCCTCAACGCGTCCTCCGCGTCCCTCGCGTCCTTATTCCTTAACCGCCAAAGCCAGCTCGTCGAGGGCTTTAGGATCGGGCTCGGAGGGACATTTCGTCATAAGCTCGGAAGCGTTCTGAACCTTGGGGAACGCGATAACGTCGCGGATATCCTCAAGACCGAGGATAAGCGTTACGAGACGGGCAAAGCCGAACGCAAGACCACCGTGAGGCGGAACGCCGTACTTAAAGGCTTCGAGCAGGTATCCAAACTTAACGTCGGCTTCTTCCTTGGAAAGACCAAGAACATCGAACATCTTACTCTGGATCTCTGCGTCATGGATACGGATAGAACCTCCGCCAAGCTCAGTACCGTTAAGAACGATATCGTAAGCCTTTGCGCGAACACGTCCCGGATCGCTGTCGAGGTACTGAAGGTCCTCGTCCATAGGAGCTGTGAAGGGGTGATGCATAGCGTAGAATCTTTCGTCCTCCTCGCTATACTCAAGGAGCGGGAACTCGGTCACCCACAGGAACTTGAAGTCCATAGGATCGAGTATGCCCATACGCTTCGCGCACTCGCAACGAAGAGCGCCAAGCGAATCGAATACGACTTTATTCTTATCCGCGACGATGAGGATAAGGTCGCCCGCCTCAGCTCCCATCGCGGTCTTTATAGCTTCGTTTTCATCGTCGGTCAGGAACTTCGCGTAAGAGGACGAGATATCACCGCTCTCTGCCCACTTGAGCCAAGCAAGTCCCTTTGCCTTGTAGGACTTGACGAACTCAACGAGAGAATCGATCTCCTTACGTGAGAAGCGCGCACCGCCCTTTACGTTGATAGCGCGAACAGATCCGCCGTTCTCAATAGCTCCCGCGAACACCTTAAAGCCGCAGCCCGCGAGAACAGAGGAAAGGTCGGTGAGCTCGTAACCGAAACGGATATCGGGCTTGTCCGAGCCGAAGCGCTCCATAGCCTCTATCCAAGGCATACGGATAAAGTCCTCGGTCAGCTCCTTGCCCATATATTCTTTCATAAGGCGCTTGAGGAAGCCCTCGTGCATTTTCATAACGTCGTCAGCGGTAACGAACGACATCTCGGTGTCGATCTGCGTAAACTCGGGCTGACGGTCAGCGCGCAGGTCTTCGTCACGGAAGCAACGCGCGAGCTGAATGTAGCGGTCAAATCCCGATACCATAAGCAACTGCTTGTAGATCTGAGGAGACTGCGGAAGCGCGTAGAACTTGCCCTTGTGAACACGTGACGGAACGAGATAGTCACGCGCACCCTCGGGCGTGGGCTTTACGAGGACAGGCGTTTCGATATCGATAAAGCCGTTCTCCGCGTAGTAGTCGCGAACGATTCGCGAGATCTTCGAACGCGCGATAATGCGCTGCTGCATATCGGGACGGCGGAGATCGAGATATCTGTGCTTCAAGCGAAGCTCGGCATTTACGTTGCTGTTTTCAACGACCTCAAAAGGAGGGGTCTGAGCAACCGAGAGGACTTTGAAATCCTCAACGAAAATTTCGATCTCACCCGTGGGAAGATTCTTGTTTATAGCGCCTTCTCCTCTTTGGCGTACAACACCCGACGCGCAGAGAACGTACTCGGCGCGAACTCCGAACGCGAGATCGAAGATCTCTCTGTCGGTAGCGTCGTCAAAAGCGAGCTGAACTATTCCCGTGCGGTCGCGCAGGTCGATGAATATGAGCGAGCCGAGGTCTCTCTGCTTCTGCGCCCAACCCATAACGCAAACCTTTTCTCCTATATTTTTAGCCGTAAGCGTACCGCACATATGTGTGCGCTTATCCTTTTCGGTAAGTAAATTTCCCATTGTTTTATTTTTCCTTTCCTATAACTTATTCACTATTACTTCTTACTTATTACTTAAATTATATCGGTTCGCCGTTTTTGTTGAAAAGCGGAAGCTTTTCAAGATAGGTGATATCCGCTCTATCCTGTGCGTCGCCCTCGGCAAGAATGGTCATCTTTCCTACGATCTCTCCACCCGCAAGGTTTACAAGATGCTCGATAGCCGCAAGGGATTCACCCGTTGAAATAACGTCGTCAACGATAAGTATGCGTTTGCCGCGCATAAGCTCGGCATCTGCGGTGTCGAGGTAAAGTTTCTGCTCCTTAGCCGTAGTGATCGAGCGCACTGCCGCCTCAAAAACTCCCGTCATATAAAGCTTTGGTGCTTTACGCGCGAGAAAATATTTCTGATTTCCCGCAATACGCGCCATCTCGTGCACGAGCGGTATTCCCTTTGCCTCAGCAGAGATGAGATAATCATACTCGGGCGCGCGGTCAAGCAACGCCTTCGCGCAAGCGGTGGTCAGCTCGGGATCTCCGAAAATAACGAACGCGCCTATCATAAGCTCGTCGCTTATCGGACATAGCGGTAATGCCCTGTCAACTCCCGCAATATTCATTTTGTAATGCATCTGTGACATATGTATTCTCTCCGTTTTCGTGTCCGCCATATAGCAAACATATTTCTTCACTTTATATTATACACCATAATTTCAAAATGTCAATCTTTAAATGTAAATTTTGATTTCGCGAGTTGTTTCACAACTCGGTAAACAAAGCGATTCGCGGTTGCGTCCCGCGAATCGCTTTGTTGCGTCTTCTGTTCATTACTTCTTCTCCCCGACAAACCGCAATTTGTTTTCTTCAAATTTTGATTTGTCGAACAGTTTGATTTATCAAAACGGCAACGAACGAACGAAACGGCAAGCATCAAGAGCCTCCCTTGTGTAAAGGGAGGTGGCACGGCTTGCCGTGACGGAGGGATTGTTTTATCATTCTTTTTACACGAGCACGATCCCTCAGTCGACTTCGTCGTCACTCGGACGCGTCGTCCCCTCTGTCTGCTTCGCAGACGTCTCCCCATTCTTATGGGGAGCGACCCTTTGCACAAGGGAGCCTCCGCTGCGGCTGGAACTGTGCAAAGCTAAAGCTTTTTGGAAACACCAGCACACGGCTGATGGTTTTCGTTTCACAAAACAACAAAGGGGAACTTTTCTCAAAGTTCCCCTTGCGCTTTACTATTTATTAAGCGTTAGCCTTTTTATAATTTTCAACTATCTTTGCGGAGATGTTACCCGGAACAACGTCGTATCCTGTCGTTTCAAACTCGAACGAGCCTCTTCCCTGCGACATAGCGCGGAGAATGATCGGATACTCGGAAAGCTCTGCCTGAGGAGCTACCGCGTGAACCGTGGTGTAGCCCTTCTTGTTCTCAGCGGGATCCATTCCCATAACTGCGCCGCGGCGCTTGTTAAGGTCACCCATAACGTCACCAACGAGAGAATCGGGGATCGTGATATCAAGATCGCCGACAGGCTCAAGAAGTACGGGAGCCGCAAGCTCAAGGCACTTCTTGTACGCTATGCTTGCCGCGGTCTTGAAGGAAATTTCGTCCGAGTCAACGTCGTGGTAAGAGCCGTCGTAAAGGTCAGCTGCGAGCTGAACGAGCGGGAATCCCGCAACGCCCTTAAGCATAGCGTCCTGAAGTCCCTTTTCAACTGCGGGATAGAAGTTCTTCGGAACTGTTCCGCCGACAACGGAAACCGTAAAGGTAAGACCATCGTCCTCTGCGGGAGCAAAGCGGATCTTAACGTGTCCGTACTGACCCGAACCGCCGTTCTGCTTCTTGTGCTTTCCTTCAACGTCAACGGGCTTCGTTATACGCTCACGGTAAGCGATCTTCGGAACGTCGTAATTAACAGTAACTCCAAATCTGTTCTTAAGCTTAGCCGCGAGAACCGCAAGGTGCATATCGCCAAGACCGTAAATAAGCATCTGCTTTGTCTCCGCGTTGTTCTCGAAGCGGAGTGTACGGTCCTCCTCAAGCATCTTCGCGATACTCTGGGAGATCTTGCCCTCGTCCTTAGCGGAAGCGGGGATCATAGCCTTTGTAAAGTAAGCCTTAGGATAAGTGATAGGCGCGTATGCCATTTCCTTATTCCAAGTAAGCGTATCGTTTGTATTGGTGTTCGCAAGCTTTGCGACCATACCGATATCACCGCAGGCAAGCTCGTCGACCTCGACCTGCTTCTTGCCGTTCAATACGTAGATGTGAGCAAGCTTTTCGCTCTCGCCTGTCGTATTGTTCTTCATAATGATATCGCGCTTTACAGTTCCGTTCATGACCTTGAAGAAGGACATCTTTCCTACGAACGGGTCAGCGACGGTCTTAAATACGAACAGAGAGGGTGCGCCCTCGGGAATGATCTCGGTCTTTGTGCCGTCCGCAAGAGTCTCTTCCTTCTTAGCGGTATGTCTCGGGAAAGACTCGGTGATCTTGTCAAGCATAGTCCAAACGCCCCAAAGCTTTGTAGCCGCGCCGCAGAATACGGGAACGATATCGCCGTGGATTATACCCTCGTGAACGGCGTTGATAGCTTCCATATGGGTTACCTCTTCGCCCTCGAAGTACTTCATCATAAGGTCCTCGCTCGTACTTGCGACAGCTTCCATAAGCATATCTCTGTACTTCGCAACTGCGTCAAAGGACTCCTCGGGAATGATCTCTACGTAATGGCGTCCGTTGTCGTCGAACACGTGAGCAGACTCATCGATAAGGTCGATACAGCCCTTTACTTCTCCGTCCTTTACCATAGGAATGGTAAGAGGGCAGATGTGCTTTCCAAAGGTCTCGTGGAGCGAGTCGAGAATACGCGCAAAGCGAGCCTCGTTATCGTCGAATTTATTTATAAAGAATGCGCGGGGGAGATTTGCCGCATTGGCGTAATCCCAAGCAAGCTCAGTACCTACCTCGATACCCGCTTTACCGTCAACAAGAATTATCGCGCTGTCCGCAACGCGAAGAGCCTGACAAGCCTCTCCAACGAAATCAAGGTATCCGGGGGTGTCAAGAAGATTGATCTTAACGTCCTTCCAGGTCATATTGAGCAAGGAAGCGGAAAGCGAAAATCCGCGCTTTACTTCTTCCGCGTCGTAGTCGGAAACAGTATTTCCGTCTGCGATCTTACCGAGTCTGTCTGTTCCTCCCGTGAGATATATCATAGCTTCGGCAAGAGAGGTCTTTCCCGCTCCTCCGTGTCCGAGCAATGCAATGTTTCTGATTTGTTTGGTGTCTATAACAGCCATTGGTTTGTCCTCCTTTCTTCCGCGCTATTGCACAGAAGACATCAAATAAATTAATATTATATTTAACGGTAACACCGAAAATATCAAGATAAAAAATCCCTATATCCCAATTATACAATATTTGGATTCAAATTTCAAGAGCAAATTTTGTATTTAATGAGGTTAGAACATAGAAATCAAGCAACATTTTTTGTGGAAAATAGACAAAAATCCGTTTTAGTGCGCTAAAATTTACTTAAAATGTAGAAAACCTCAAAAATTCTCTTGCATAATTTCATTTAAAATTATATAATGTATAGAGATATATTGTGTTATTGCTTCAAATTTTGATTTGTCGGTGTGGTGTATTTGCATAAATTTAACTGAATGGTAACGGACCGTAGAGGGCGCCGGTCCCTACAAGATAAAATATGATCGTTAGGGTTTACCATCGCCTCACGGCGAGGTATATGTGTACAAATTTTTCTACACTGTAGGGACCGGCGTCCTCGACGGTCCTAATACAAACGATTTAAACCAATCAATCGATATAACAAATCTGCTCGATAAACCGCAATTTGTTT
>JAZSIP010000072.1:0-11985 GCA_045533915.1 Eubacteriales bacterium | reverse complement strand
TTTTCAAAGAAAGTGAATATTCGCAGAGGTCTTCTTGACAAAATTCGCAAAATATATTATAATAATATAATTAGAGTAATTGTATCTTTCGGAAGGGAAATAATAAAGAATGGCCGAAAAAAATAATGCGATTCCAATAGAAGAAATAGAAAAACAAAATCAATATATGGCGCTTATCCGTATGGAAAACGACCGATTTGAAATAGAAAACGGGTATAGAAAAAAGGCTTTCCTCCTGACTCTCGGCTGTCAGCAAAATGAAGCGGACAGCGAAAAGCTTTCGGGTATGGCACAAGAGATGGGGTATGATATCGTATACGAGCCCGACGAAGCCTCCTTGATAATAGTAAATACCTGCGCTATCCGTGAGCACGCTGAGCAAAGAGCGCTTTCACTTGTAGGACAGTATAAGCATATCAAGGCTAAAAATCCCGATTTAAAGATAGTAATTTGCGGTTGTATGGTGGTTCAAGAGCATAGAATACAGGATATAAAAATGAAATATCCTTACGTTGATATTTTGTTTGGAACATCATCATTACACCGTTTTCCAT
Source organism: Eubacteriales bacterium (assembly GCA_045533915.1). Lineage (GTDB taxonomy): Bacteria > Bacillota > Clostridia > Oscillospirales > CAG-272 > HGM12713. Next base: position 11,431 of record JAZSIP010000072.1, on the reverse strand, counting down.
CGTTGCTTTATGAAAAAATGGAAAAGGGAAAACGTATATTCTGCCGTGACGAAAAGGAATACTGTGTTGCGGAAGGCTTGCCAATACGCCGTGAGAATAAATTCAAGGCGTGGGTGTCCGTTATGTACGGATGTAATAATTTCTGCTCCTACTGTATAGTTCCTTACGTCAGAGGCCGTGAGAGAAGCAGAAAAATGGAAGAGGTCGTCAAAGAAGTCAGAGAGCTTGTAGATGCGGGATATAAGGATATCACCTTGCTCGGACAAAATGTAAATTCATACGGCAAGGACCTCGGGCTTTTCTATGATTTTGCCGATCTTTTAGCCGAGATCGATAAGATCGACGGAGATCATCTGATCCATTTTATGACGAGCCACCCAAAAGACGCAAGCCGTAAGCTCATAGACGTTATGTCTTCGTCAAGGCACGTAGCAAAGCATTTTCATTTGCCGATGCAGGCGGGAAGTGATCGTGTTTTAAAGGTAATGAACCGCCGTTACGATTTTGAAAAATATATGGGTATCGTCGAATATATCCGTGAAAAAATACCCGATTGCGTAATTACGTCGGATATTATCGTAGGCTTCCCGAGTGAGACTGACGATGAGTTTGAAATGACACTCGAAGCGCTTAAAAAAGTACGCTTTGATATGATCTATTCCTTTATTTATTCGCAAAGAAAGGGAACGCCTGCCGCTGAAATGGAAGAGCAGATATCCGCGGAAGAAAAGAAACGCCGAATGGACAAGCTCTTGACGGTTCAGAATGAAATATCGCTTGAGCGAAATAAAGCTATGGAGGGCAAGACTGTCCGTGTACTGTGTGAAGGCTTGAGCAAGAACAACGATAGCGTATACGGCGGAAGGACCGAAGGCGGAAAGCTCGTTTTCTTTGACGGAGACGAGTCCGATACGGGAAGATTTTTAAATATAAAGATCGAAAGAGCAGATACGTTTGCTCTTTACGGAATAAAAATTGATAAATAAAAGAAAGGTAAAATAAAAATGAACATTTTTGAACTTGCAGCGCAGCTTGGAGACGCGCTTAAAAACGACGAAAGACTTAAGAGACTCGAGGTGGCAAAGACCGCTTATGAATCCGAGCCCGCGCTTCAGAAGGCACTTGTAGAGTACGGTGTACAGCAACAGGCTCTTCAGGTAGAGATAACCCGCGAAGAAAGAGACACCGTGTTTATAGATACAATTCAGGCGAGAATAGACGCGCTTTATAAGCAGATCATGGAGCACCCCGCATTTGTTGAGCTTAACGAGGCTCAGGCTGAGGTAAACATTCTTATGAACGAGGTAAACTCTACTATAACGTTCCATATCACAGGAGAAAAGCCTTCGTCTTGTACGCACGATTGCTCTACCTGTGGCGGCGGATGTCATTAAAATCATTGCAAAACCAAAGAATCAATTTAAATTCTGTTTCTTCGGAGGAAAACACTTATGACTCCAATGATGGAGCAATACTTTGAAGTAAAAAGTAAATATAAAGATTATATTCTGTTTTACCGTCTCGGGGACTTTTACGAGATGTTTTTTGACGATGCCATAATAGCGTCTCGCGAGCTTGAGCTTACTCTTACAGGAAGAGATTGCGGAGAAAAAGAGCGCGCGCCTATGTGCGGAGTACCTTTTCACAGCTCGGAAGGGTATATAGGAACACTTATTGAAAAGGGATATAAGGTAGCTATCTGTGAGCAAATGGAAGATCCGTCTCAGGCAAAAGGACTTGTCCGCAGAGACGTAATACGCGTTGTTACACCTGGAACTCTCATCGAGGCAAATCTTCTTTCGGATAAGAAAAACAATTATCTTGCCTCCGTATATATGACCGAATTTGAGTGCGGAATAGCATTTTCAGATATTTCAACGGGACAGATCTTTGCCACATCGTTTTGTGGGGATTCCATATATACTCGTGTAAAAAATGAGCTTGGAACTTATGCGCCCAAAGAAGTAATAACTAATTTAAGCGCGTCAAAGCTTGGCGATCTTTCTGATTTTATCCGAGAAAGATTGAATGCGATGCTTACCGATAACCGCCCCACCGATTTTCAGATCGATGAGGCGAAAAAGCGTATTTCCGCGCAATTTGACGAGGGAAGCTTAAAGGAAGATCTTTTTGAAAATAAGGCTCTTGTTTGCGCTCTTGGCGGTTTGCTCGTTTATATTGCCGAGAACCAGAAAGGCGATATTTCTTATATTAAGGATCTGAATATTTATTCGGACGGTCAATTTCTCGAAATGGATATAAATACCCGTCGAAATCTTGAACTGACCGAAACTATGAGAGCAAAGGATAAAAAGGGCTCTCTTCTCGGTGTGCTTGATAAGACGAGAAGCGCGGCAGGCGCAAGACTTATGCGCCAATGGGTCGAGCATCCTCTGTTGAGCACGAGCGCTATCGCAAAGAGACAGAATGCGGTAGAAGAGCTTTTTGGAAATTATATTCTTCGCGAAGAGATAGGTGCGCTTCTTGATAACGTTCTTGACCTTGAGCGTCTCGTTACTCGAATCGTTTACGGAACGGCAAACGCAAAGGATCTTCGCGCGGTATCATCGACTATTTCGATCCTTCCCGAATTAAAGGGTCTTATTTCCGAATGCCGTTCGGACGAGCTTGTGGGCATATATAACGAGCTTGAAACGCTTGACGATATTTATGATAAAATAGATTCTTCTATTGCCAAAGATCCGCCGTTTTCAATACGTGATGGCGGAATTATAGCTGAGGGCTATAACGCTGACGTTGATAGCTTGCGCGCTATAATGAAAGACGGCAAGGGTTGGATAGAAAAAGTTGCGGCTGAAGAGCGTGAGCGTACTGGTATAAAAACGCTTAAGATCGGATATAACAAGGTGTTCGGATATTATATAGAAGTATCGAGATCCTTTATAGATCAAGTTCCCGACACGTATATCCGTAAGCAGACACTTGCCAATGGAGAACGTTATATCACGCAGGAACTCAAGAATATGGAGGCAACGATACTCGGTGCGGCAGACAAGTTGAACTCGCTTGAATACGAGATATTCTGCGAGACGAGAAACTTTGTTTCCGAAAACAGCGCCCGTATTCAAAAAGCCGCTATGCTTATGGCAAAGCTCGATGTTTATCTGAGCCTTGCTTCTATCGCCGCAAAAAACAAATACATAAGACCCGAGGTTGACGAGAGCGACGTTATTAGAATCAAGGACGGACGTCACCCTGTTGTAGAACAGTTCGTAAAGGATAGCTACTTTGTACCTAATGATGCGGATCTTGATACGAACAGAAACAGACTTATGCTTATAACAGGGCCTAATATGGCGGGAAAATCCACGTATATGAGGCAGATAGCCGTAATTTGCGTTATGGCACAGATAGGCTCGTTTGTTCCCGCGGCAGATGCGCGTATCGGCGTTGTGGATAAGCTCTTTACACGTGTAGGAGCATCTGACGATCTCGCTTCTGGACAATCCACGTTTATGCTCGAAATGAACGAGGTCGCTTATATTCTCAGAAATGCGACCAAGAAGAGTCTCATAATTTATGACGAGGTTGGAAGAGGAACGTCTACTTTTGACGGTATGAGTATAGCCCGTGCGATAATTGAATACACCAATAGCCGTAAGATAGGCGCAAAGACACTTTTTGCTACGCATTATCATGAGTTGACTTCAATGGAAGATGAGATCGAGGGTATCGTAAATTATAATATCGCCGCTAAAAAGCGCGGAGATAATATCACGTTTTTGCGCAAAATAGTAAGAGGTTCTACCGACGATAGCTACGGAATAGAGGTAGCAAAGCTCGCGGGGCTTCCCAACGAGGTCATAAAAAGAGCAAAAGAGGTCTTGCTTTCGGTAGAAAAAACAGCTAAAGCAATAAGCACCTCGGAGCACGTCGAGGAAGAGAAGGACGATACGCTCATAAGCTTCGATGATTGCATTAAAGAGCAAGTAATCGAGGAATTGAAAGCAATAGATATCAATACCTTGTCTCCGTATGAGGCTATGAGCTTTTTGTTTGGCTTACAGAAGAGATTAAAATAAAAAAATAAAAAGAGTTAAAAAGTTTTTGAAAGGAGTTTGAATATGGGAAAAATAAACGTTTTGTCCTTTGCCGTTGCGAATTTGATCGCGGCGGGCGAGGTCGTCGACCGTCCCGCGTCGGTAATAAAAGAACTCCTTGAAAACGCGATAGACTCGGGTGCGGATCGTATCACGGTGGAGATACAGAACGGCGGCGTAACTTATATGCGCGTTTCGGATAACGGATGCGGAATGAGTGCCGAGGATCTGCCCGTGTCTATTCGCCGCCACGCAACGAGTAAGATAAAGAACGCCGAAGATCTGAACGGAATACTGACTCTCGGATTCAGAGGAGAGGCTCTTGCGGCTATCGCGTCGGTGTCCGATATCCGTATAATCTCAAAGACCGCAGACGCGCAGAGCGGAGCTATGCTTGAAGCTCGCGGAGGCGATATAATAGGCGTTACGGAACGCGCGGCTTCAAACGGAACGACTGTCATCGTTGAAAATCTGTTCGCGAACGTTCCCGCAAGAAGAAAGTTTTTGAAGAAAGACGTTACCGAGGCTATGGCGATAAGCGCTGTAGTCGAAAAGATAGCGCTTTCAAAACCGAGCATAGCGTTCAGGCTTATCGTTGACGGAAACGTCCGTATCGAAACGGTTGGCGATGGAAAGCTTAAGACCGCTATATATTCAATATTCGGCAAGGATTTTGCGTCAAAGCTTATACCTGCCGAAAATAAAACCGAGGGGATAACCGTTTACGGCTTCGTAGGACGCTCTGATAATGTTCGCGCAAACCGCAACTATCAAAATTTCTTTATAAACGGAAGATACGTAAAGAGCCGTACCGCAGGTGCGGCAATAGAGCAGGCATATACCTCGTATATACCGCCTGAAAAATTTCCGTGCTGTATCCTCTTTATAGAGATAAATCCCGCAACCGTCGACGTAAACGTTCACCCCGCAAAACTTGAGGTCAAATTTTCGAATGAAAAGCCCGTTTTCGAGGCAATATATTACGCGGTTCGTAACGCATTGGAGACGAATACTTCAAGACCTAGCGTTACCTTGAATTCCGCGCGTTCTTGGACATCTCAGGGAAAGATATCGGATTCTTCAACACCTATAATTGAAGAACGCAGAGAATCTTTAAAAAAGAGGCAGCTTGAATCGGAGCTTTATCTTGATAAAAAGATATCCGAAATGCCCATATTTGCAAATAATGAAACCAAGTGTGTTGAGAAGAGGGAATCAAGCTCCGCTTTTGCAAAAATGACCGCTTCCGAATATGTAAAAGAGTATGGTGGAAGCAATTCGCAAGAGTTATCGTCCAAAACGATTGACGTAAAAAAAGAAGAAGTAAAACCTCTTGAAAAAAACACAGCAACGGTAACAGAAACTCCTAAAATAATAGAGTCAACGTATAAATCGCCAGTTGCTCCGATAATTGAAAAAATCGAAAAAAAGCCCGAGCCTGTATACGAAAAATCCGAGCGAAAGCTTACTTACAGGATCATCGGGGAGGCATTTAACGCTTACGTGGTGGTAGAGGTCGGCGACCGTATGCTCATCATAGATAAGCACGCCGCTCATGAAAGAATAATCTTTGAGCAATTAAAGGCGGGAATGAAAAACGACGACAGAGTGTCTCAGATGCTTATGATCCCGATAGAAGTAATGCTTACGTCCGATGAAATACAGATAATAGCGCAATACGCTTCTGAAATAGAAGCCATAGGCTTTGAATTTACAACGGGAAAATATACGGTCAGCGTGAGCGCTATACCCGAGGGAATAAGCACGGACGCAGTGCCCGATATGCTTGCGGTAATTGCCGACCGCATAAAGAATAATACGGGTTCGGCAAAGCTTACAAGAGATATAATTTTTGAAAAAGCCTTGTATCAGGCTTCGTGTAAGGCGGCTATTAAGGCGGGAAGAGAATACCCTCCCGAATACATAAAATGGCTTGTAGATCGTCTTATGGAGCTTCCCGATATAACGGTTTGTCCTCACGGAAGACCTGTTGCTATGGAATTGAGCAAAAAGGATCTTGACCGTCAGTTTGAAAGAACGTAACCGAGAAGAAAAGAAAGGATAATATAAATGTTTGAATTGTTGGCAAAGGACGGAAGAGCGCGCAGAGGTGTGCTTCATACCGTACACGGAGATATACAGACCCCCGTGTTTATGAACGTAGGAACGTGTGCCGCTATCAAGGGAGGTGTTTCGACAAAGGAGCTTATAGATATAAATTGTCAGGTGGAGCTGTCAAATACCTATCATTTGCATCTTCGTCCGGGCGATAAGCTTATATACGAAATGGGCGGACTTCATAAATTTATGAACTGGCAGCGCCCGATACTTACCGATAGCGGAGGATTTCAGGTATTTTCTCTTTCTCAGCTGCGTAAAATAACTGAGGAGGGAGTTCGCTTTGCTTCGCACATCGACGGTAAGCGTATCTTTATGGGACCGGAGGAAAGTATGCAGATCCAGTCCCACCTTGCCTCCACGATAGCTATGGCTTTTGACGAGTGCATCGAAAACCCCGCGCCTTACGATTACGTAAAGCAATCGTGCGCGAGAACGGCAAGATGGCTCGTTCGTTGCAAAAACGAGATGGACAGGCTCAACTCCTTGCCCGAAACTATAAATAAGAATCAGATGCTTTTCGGCATAAACCAAGGCGGAACGTATGAAGATCTTCGAATCGAGCATATGCAGACGATAGCCGAGCTTGACCTTAACGGATACGCTATCGGAGGACTTGCCGTTGGCGAGGCGACCGAGGATATGTACCGCATAATCGATGCGGTAGAGCCTTATATGCCGGTAAATAAGCCGAGATATCTTATGGGAGTGGGAACTCCTTGTAATATTCTTGAGGCGGTGCATATGGGAGTTGATTTCTTTGACTGCGTAATGCCGAGCCGCAACGCAAGACACGGTAACCTGTTTACGTGGCACGGAAAAATGAATCTTTTAAACGAAAAATACGCAAAAGACCCCCGTCCGTTTGACGAGGGCTGTAACTGTCCCGCTTGCAGAAATTATAGCCGTTCTTATATAAGACACCTTATAAAAGCCAAAGAATCACTCGGAATGAGACTTGCCGTTACGCATAATCTTTATTTTTATAACGAGCTGACCCAAAAGATAAGAGACGCGCTTGACGGTGGATATTTTGAAAGCTTTTATCAGAAATACAGAAACATTTTGGGAGAGCGTTCCCAGGATTAAAAGGAGAACGATATGTTCAAAAAAGAGTTGCTTGAAGAGGTTTTGTCGGTCGCTATGTCAACAGGCGGAGACTTTGCCGAAATATACGGAGAGCATACGCGCAATAACAGTATCCAGCTTGTAAACGGAAAAATAGATAAGATAAACGATAACGTTTTGTCGGGCGTTGGTATCCGAGTCTTTCTGGGAACTAGGACGGTCTACTCTTCAACGACCGATCTTACTCGCGAAGGTCTTATTTCCTGCGCACGTTCGGTAGCTGATGCTTTAGGAGAGGGAAAGAGGGCGCAAAATATCATTTTAGCTCCTAAAAGAGTTATAGATATTCACCCTATAAAGATATATCCTGCGGGTGCGGATATGCGTATGAAAACAGATATTTTAAAGGACGCTTGCTTTGCCGCAAAAAACTTTTCAGAGAAGATAGCGCAGGTACAGGGAACACTTGCATGTGTTGATCATGAAATAACAGTCGCGAACAGTGAAGGGTTGCTCGTTGAGGATAGACATATAAGAACCCGTATTGCAGTAAACTCGGTTGCAGCCGATAACGGTGAAAATCAATCGGGATCTTGCTCACCTGGACGCAGTATGGGACTTGAAATGTTCGAAATGTTCGATCCTAAGGAGATAGGAATACATGCTTCAAGACAGGCAATGGTAAATCTCGGTGCGGGCTATTGCAAGGCGGGACAGATGACTGTTGCTATCGAAAACGGTTTTGGAGGTGTCATATTCCACGAGGCTTGCGGACATTCGCTTGAAGCTACACAGGTAGGTATCGGTATGTCAGAAATGTGCGGAAAGCTCGGTCAGAAAATAGCTAATGAAAAGGTGACCGCTATCGACGACGGAACTATACCTAACGCATGGGGCTCTGTGAATATTGATGATGAGGGAACTCCCACACAGAGAAACGTTCTTATCGAAAACGGAGTTTTGAAGAAATATATGATAGACCGTCTCGGCTCTCGAAGAATGGGTATGGAAATGACGGGTAATAGCAGAAGACAGAGCTACATCTATGAGCCCACCTCAAGAATGACCAATACATTTATAGATAACGGACCTGACAAAAACGAAGATATTATCTCATCTATCGAATACGGTCTTTACGCAAAGGAAATGGGCGGCGGCTCTGTAAATCCTCTTACGGGAGAATTTAATTTTGCCGTTCGTGAGGGATATATGGTGCGCAACGGTAAGATATGCGAGGCAGTCCGCGGAGCATCTCTTATAGGTACGGGATCGCGGATATTGCAGGATATCGATATGGTCGGACAGAATCTTGATTACGGACAGGGAATGTGCGGTTCGTCAAGCGGAAGCGTTCCGACAGACGTAGGACAGCCGCTTATCCGTGTAAAAAAGATAACCGTCGGCGGAAGATAAAGAAAGGAGAAGCTTCATGAATTTTGATTCAGTCAAGGATATACTTGTCCGCGAAGCAAAAAATGCGGGACTTGATAAATACGACGTGTTTTTTATGGAATCTGAGGGTAAGAGCGCGGAGACCTTAAAGGACGAAATTTCTTCTTTTTCTCTTTCTGTAAACGGCGGAATATGTTTTCGCTGTATCGTAGACGGACATATAGGAAGCGCATCGACCGAGCTTTTGAACGAAGATGAAATGAGATCGCTTGTTTACCGTGCAATAGAGAACGCAAAAAATATTGAAAGTGACGATGAGCCGATCATTTATGAGGGGGCAGACGATTACGCAAAAATAAACATTGATAAGATCGAGCTTCCCGATACTTCGGAAATAAAAGACGTCGCACTGTCTTTGCAAAAGCATACGTACGATAATTGCGAGTATATAACCGACGGAACACAGTCGGGAGTATTTTCAGAACGCTTCAGTATGCAATTTATAAATTCAAGCGGACTTGATCTTTCACATTCCGCTGGAATGTGCGGAGCTTATGTTCAAGCGGTGATAAATAAGGAGGGCGAGTCTCAAGAAGCATTTGATTACCGTATAGGACTAAATGAAAGCGATCTTGAAGCTCTTCCCAAAACGGTCGTTGATGATGCGCTTTCAAAACTTTCCGCAAAAGAGATAGATTCGGGCAGTTATGACGTTATATTTAACGGAAAGCAAGCAAGAGCATTGCTTTCGGCGTTTTCGTCGGTATTTTCCGCAAAAAACGCGCAACTCGGACTTTCCTTGCTGGGCGGCAAAGAGGGTGAGAAGATAGCGGCAGATTGTATAACCATAGTTGATGATCCTATGCGTGATGATTCTCCGATGCAAATTTCCTTTGACGGAGAAGGCGTCGCAACTTATAAAAAGAACGTTATCGAAAACGGAATTTTAAAAACACTTCTTTATGACCTCGTGACCGCGAAAAAAGCTGGAAAGGATGTGTCAACAGGTAACGGACAAAGATCGAGCTATGCAGATTCGGTCCATATCGCACCCTATAGCTTTTATATAGCAGCGGGAAAAGAATCAAACGACGAATTAATGGCTCGAGTTCAAAACGGAATATATATAACCGAAATGAAGGGCTTACACGCAGGAGCGAATGCGGTAACGGGAGATTTCTCAATAGAAAGCGCGGGCTTCGCGATAAAAAACGGAAAGCGTGCGGAGGCGATACATTCATTTACAGTAGCAGGAAATTTCTTTGAGTGGCTAAAGTCGATCGAGGCTGTAAGCGATACGGTTGCTTTCGGTATGCCGGGATTTACTTGCTATGGCTCTCCCGATGTTTTGGTTCGTAAAATGAGCGTTGCAGGTAAATAATGCGCTTATTTATATTGACAAAAATCTACAGTTGTGTTAAAATATTTAGGATATAAATATTCTTCTGACAAAAGAAAGGAAGTTATTATGAACAATTCAGAAAAAACAATGGATAAAATAGTCGCCCTTTGTAAGAATCGCGGATTTATTTTCCCCGGCTCTGAGATATACGGCGGACTTGCAAATTCTTGGGACTACGGTCCTCTTGGCGTTGAGTTCAAGAACAACGTAAAAAAGGCGTGGTGGAAGAAATTCGTTCAGGAGTGCCGTTATAACGTAGGTCTTGACAGTGCTATCATTATGAACCCTCAGACATGGGTAGCTTCGGGACACGTAGGCGGATTTTCAGATCCCCTTATGGACTGCAAGGCTTGTAAGACCCGTCACAGAGCAGATAAATTGATCGAGGAATATGCTTTCGAAAACGGTCTTGAGGATAATCCTGCGGGCTGGACTTTCGAGCAGATGGCAGCTTATATCAAGGAAAAGGGAATCGTATGCCCCGATTGCGGAGCAAAGGAATTTACCGATATTAAGAAGTTTAACCTTATGTTTAAGACCTATCAGGGCGTTACAGAGGATTCTTCAACAGAGCTTTATCTCCGTCCCGAGACGGCGCAGGGTATCTTTGTAGAATTCCCCAACATTCAGCGTTCGGCAAGAAAGAAGCTTCCTTTCGGTGTTTGCCAGATAGGTAAGTCCTTCCGTAACGAGATAACCCCCGGTAACTTCACTTTCCGTACCCGTGAGTTCGAGCAGATGGAGCTTGAGTTCTTCTGCAAACCGGGAACTGACCTTGAATGGTTCAACTTCTGGAAGGATTATTGCAAGAAGTGGCTTCTCGACCTCGGCATGAGAGAGGAGAACCTCAAGCTTCGCGACCATAGCCCCGAGGAGCTTTGCTTCTATTCAAAGGCAACCACTGACTTCGAATTTTTGTTCCCGTTCGGTTGGGGCGAGCTTTGGGGCGTTGCGGATAGAACCGATTACGACCTTTCTCAGCACGCAAAGCATAGCGGTAAGGATATGATGTACTTCGATCCCGAGACTAACGAAAAGTACGTTCCTTACGTCGTAGAGCCTTCTCTGGGCGCGGACCGTGTAGCTCTCGCATTCCTTGTTGATGCATATGACGAAGAGATCGTTGATCCTGAAAGAAATGATATCCGTGTCGTTCTTCACTTACATCCGTTCCTCGCCCCTTTCAAGGCAGCGGTCCTTCCTTTGTCTAAGAAGCTTAGCGAGGGCGCGGATAAGGTTTATACCGAACTTGCAAAATATTTCCCCGTAGATTACGACGAGGCAGGCTCTATCGGTAAGCGTTATCGCCGTCAAGACGAAGTTGGAACGCCATACTGCATCACTATCGACTTTGAAACACTTGAAGATAATGCAGTAACCGTTCGTGACC
>JAZSIP010000069.1:0-13106 GCA_045533915.1 Eubacteriales bacterium | reverse complement strand
AGTCGCGTCAGGTCCTTTTATTACAACGATAAACGACCTCGTCGCCGTCGTAACTTATTACGGACTTGCGTGGGCGCTTCTTATAAACGTGTTTGGTATTTCAAAGGACGCGGTTACTTTTTCTTTTGAAAAAGAAAAAGTAACCAAAAAGAAAACAAATACAGGGGGTATTTTTTAATCCCGTATAGTTGGCTTCAAATTTTGATTTATCGGTGAGATGAAGGAATGAATAGAAGACGCAACAAAGTGTGTTTTGCGTAGCAAATTTGCGGGACGCAACCGCGAATCACTTTGTTGACGGAGGTGGCGAGTTAAAAACTCGCCACCGACTAACCGCAATTTGTTTGATTTTACCCATACATTTTTTATTAAAAACAAATTTGTTATTGCAATACTCTGTGCAAATATGTCGAGCGGTATATATAACTTAATATGAAGATGAGTTATAAATAAAAGATATATCCGGATAAGCAAACAGTTGCTTGACTTTTTGTCTCTGTTGTAGTAAAATATATCTGTTATATATTTTGTCGGATAAAGGGAGATAAAACATGGATTCTTTAATATTTTCAATAAACGCGATAGCTCCGATAATAATTATTGTGGCTCTCGGTTATTTTTTGAAAAAAATAGGTTGGATGGACGGGAAATTCGCGAAAATGGCAAACAAGCTCGTTTTTCACGTTTTTTTGCCGTCCATGCTTTTTTTAAACGTATATAAAATAGGCGGTCTTGGCGAGGTGGAAATAGGATATATAATTTATACTGTCGTGTTATTGCTCGCGGTATTCATTATATCCTTGCCCCTCGTTATGCTCGTTACCAAAAGATCCGAACGACGCGGCGCGCTTTGGCAAGCGGCTTTTCGCTCAAATTACGCGCTTATAGGTATTCCTCTTGCAGAGTCGCTTTTCGGTGCGGAGGGCGCGATGATAGCCACAATACTTTCGGCGGCAACTGTTCCCACACTAAATATCCTTGCGGTAATAAGCTTATCGGTGTTCAGTAAGGACGGCAAAAAGACAAGTGTCGGTAAAATTTTGTTAGGCGTTGTAAAGAATCCCTTGATACAAGGTGTTTTTCTCGGACTTTTAGTGCTTGTTATCCGTGCGCTTTTCGTCAAAGTCGGTATAGGCTTCAGACTTTCGGACATAAAACCCGTATATACCGCGCTTGAATATCTCGGCAGAGTTGCAACTCCGATAGCGCTGTTGTGCCTTGGTGCGCAGTTTGAGTTTTCCGCGGTCAAGGAACTTCGAAAAGAGATAATTTTTGGTACTTTGGCTCGTACAGTCGCAGTACCTCTTATTGGAATAGGTATCGCATTCTTTTTCTTCAGCAATCAGTTTTACGGAGCGCATTTTGCGGCGTTTATTGCGGTCTTTGCAACTCCCGTATCTATATCGAGCGTTCCTATGGCGCAGGAGATGGATTCCGACGTAACTCTTGCGGGACAGCTCGTGGTATGGACGACTATCGTGTCGGCACTCTCCATATTTTTGATAGCATTCTTTTTGAGAAGCGTTGGCGTATTTTGATATTATAAAAGTGATTGACAAAACACGAGAAATGTGGTATAATTAACAAGATTATTATACACAAAAAATAACCTTGAAAAGAAGGTATGATTTAAATGATTTGCAATACGATATTAGACGCTATCGGTAATACGCCGATAATAAGGCTTCAGCATATGACGGACGAGAATGATGCGCAGATACTCGTTAAATTCGAGGGACTTAACGTCGGCGGTTCTATCAAGACGCGCACGGCTTACAATATGATACTTGATGCTGAAAAGCGCGGACTTATAAATGAAAATACTATAATCGTCGAGCCGACCAGCGGAAATCAGGGAATCGGACTTTCGCTTGTAGGCGCGGTGCGTGGCTACAAGGTGAAAATAATTATGCCCGACTCGGTAAGCGAGGAGAGAAGAAAGCTCGTTGAGCATTACGGCGCAGAGGTCATTCTCGTGCACGATAACGGAAATATAGGTCTTTGCATTGAGGAGTGCGTTGAGCTTGCGCTCAAAATGAAAGCCGAGGATGAAAATGTTTTCGTTCCTCAACAGTTTGAAAATCCCGCAAATCCCGCAATTCAGAGAAGCGGAACGGGTATGGAGATACTCGAGCAGGTAAACGGTGAGATACACGGATTTTGCTCAGGTATAGGAACGGGCGGAACTATCACGGGTATCGGAGAGACGCTTAAGGCGGCAAATCCCGATATGGTCATCTGGGCGGTCGAGCCCGAGAACGCGGCTATACTGTCGGGCGGCTCTATTGGTACTCATGTTCAGATGGGTATAGGCGACGGTGTTATTCCCACGATACTTAATCAAGAGATATACGACGACGTTTGCATTATAAAGGACGAGGAGGCTATTCAGGCTTCAAAGGATCTTGCGTCCAAAGAGGGAATAATGTGCGGCATCAGCAGCGGAACGAACGTTGCCGCGGCAATGAAGCTCGCAAAGAAGCTCGGCAAGGGTAAAACGGTCGTCACCGTTCTTCCCGATACTGCGGAGAGATATTTCTCAACACCTTTGTTTGAATAAAAGAAAAACGCGTTGAATTTCAACGCGTTTTTCTTTTGTTTTTGTTGACAACGGTATCTTATTATGATAAAATTGTTTTGACAAAATAATGCTTTATCTAAAAAGGAGAATATATGAAGATCTTAAAAATATTACTTGTATTTTTTCTAAGTCTTTTGGCACTTGTAGCCCTCGTGCTTGTCGGCGCGATCGGATATTTTAAGCTTTCGGTAGCTTCATATTATTCCGCTTCGGAAAAGGAGTTCATTATTCCGGGACTTAAAGAGGATTTCGTGCCTCAGGGAATGCACTATGATGCGGATAAGGCGCATTTTCTTGTTACGGGTTATTCGAGTGCCAAAGAGGCTTCTCCCATATATATAGTCAAAGATGATTCCTATAAGACAGTGCGCCTTAAAAATGCTGACGGAAGTGATTTTTGCGGACACGCGGGCGGTATTGCAATGGCGAACGATCACGTTTACATAGCGGGAGGAGACGACCGTTGCCTTTACGTTTATTCATATTCCGAGATCCTTTCGGCAGCTGACGGCGGAAGCGTTAATTGTAAGGGAACTTTTTCTACCAAAGCTTCCGATAACGATTACGTTGACGTATCTTGCGTGAGTGTGGTCGGAGATAAAATAATTGTCGGAGAATTTTACAGAGATATTGATTATCCTACGCTTGAGAGTCATAAGCTGACAACGAAGGCGGGGGACTACAATCAGGCTCTTGCCGTAGAGTTCAAGCTTTCAAAGGAAGCGGAATTTGGCATAGATCCTAAGCCTGTTTCGGCGTATTCATTGCCCGATCACGTACAGGGAATGTATTTTACCGATGAAAAGATATATCTTTCCACCTCTTACGGCGCAAGCTTCTCTCATATATGGGAATACGACGTATCGCGAGTAAATGAGTCGGAGATAACAGTCCTCGGTACAAAAACAAAGCTTTATGAGCTTGATTCTTCCTCATTGTCTTACGATTACAAGATCGCTCCCATGTCCGAGGAGATCGAAATAGTTGACGGAAGACTTTACGTTATGTGCGAATCGGCATCTAATAAATACATTTTCGGAAAGCTGATAGGCGGTAAATGGTGCTACTCAACAGAGCTTGAAAAAATGAAAAAATAAATAAAACAAAAAGGAGACACACAATGAAAAACTTTGAGACCTTTGGCGTAATGATAGATATGTCAAGAAATGCCGTTATGAGTATGGACGGTCTTCGCAGATTTTTGCCCCTTTTGAAGAAAATGGGATATAACTGTGTAATGCTTTATACCGAAGATACTTATGAAGTTGACGGTGAGCCTTATTTCGGCTATATGAGAGGAAGATACTCAAAGGCAGAAATGAAAGAAATAGATGCTTTTGCCACGTCATTAGGTATGACCGTAATTCCTTGCATACAGACACTTGCCCACCTCAACGCTATCTTTCGTTGGGGCAAATTTCCCAATGATTGCGACGATATCCTTCTTACCGATGACGAACGCACGTATGAGCTTATAGACCGTATGTTTTCCACTCTTTCGGAGTGCTTTGTTTCGCGCAAGATACACATAGGTATGGACGAGGCGCATATGCTCGGCAGAGGAAAGCATCTTGATATCCACGGATACGAGACGGTAAACGATATAATGAAACGCCATCTTGAAAAGGTTCTCGAAATAGCTAAAAAATATGATTACGAGGTAATGATCTGGTCGGATATGTATTTCAGACCTTGGAATAACGGTAAATACGTTGCTCCGAAATGCAAAATGCCAAAAGAGGTAGTGGATTCTGTACCCGCTGAGGTCATTCCTGTATATTGGGATTATTATCAGAGCGAAGAAAAAATATATAGCGACATGATAGAAAACCACAAGCAGCTCTCAAACAAAACGTGGTTTGCGGGCGGTGCGTGGAGCTGGTACGGTATGATACCCTTCAACCGCTTTACGTTGGAATCGATGATCCCCGCGCTCAACGCTTGTAAAAAGCACAAAATAAAGAACGTATTTATTACTATGTGGGGAGATGACGGTGCGGAATGCTCACACTTCTCACAGTTGCCCTCCTTGTTCTACCTTGCCGAATACGCAAAGGGAAACAGAGACGAGGAAAAGATAAAGGCTAAGTTCAAGAGACTTGTCGGAATAGACTTTGACGAGTTCATGAACATAGACTGTCCCAACGACGTTATTCCTTATAAGGGCGGCAGACCTCGTAATCCGTCCAAATATATGCTTTATTCCGATTACTTTAACGATTTCCTCGATTATACTATCAAAGAGGGTGCGGGAGCAAAGTATGAGGAATACGCAAAGCAGCTTCACGCAACGGCAAAGAAGAGCCGTAAATATGGTTACGTATTTGACACCGCCGCAAAGCTTTGCGACGTCCTCGCGATAAAGTACGAGCTTGGATTGCGTACTAGAAAAGCATACGAAGCAGGCGATAAGGCAGAGCTCGAAAGACTTGCGAAGAATGAATACGTTAAGGTCGCAAAGCTTATCGATATTTTCGGAAGATCCTTTGAAAAGCAGTGGTTTGCGGACAATAAGCCTCACGGCTTCGACGTTCAGGATCACCGCATAGGAGCGCTTATGCGCCGTACCGATGCTTGTCGCAGAAGAATACTCGATTACACGAGCGGCAGGATAGACAGAATAGAAGAGCTTGACGAGGCACTTTTGCCGTATCATGAAAAAGAAGAGAGCATAAACAAAAATTGTATTATAAAGACTGCTACCTGCAATATGGTGAGCGGTGGCGTTTCTGCTATCTAAGGGACTGTTCATTTAGCGCAAAACAAAAACACACAAATAAATAAAAAAGAAAAGACCGTTTTTTCTGTCAAAAATGATAGAGAAAGCGGTTTTTTTGGTAGAAATCCTTACGGATTTCAATTTTTATGTGTGTTTTTTAGTCGCGCTTTTGCCTTCTGGCGTACCTTTGTACGCCGACGAAGGCAAAATCACGACTTTTGCATCTTAATGAATCAGCCCTTTTTGATACTTAATGCTTTTTCCAAGCAAAAGGCGATAAGAATATGATCATAGGCATTATCTCAAGACGGCCTATGAGCATGTTCAAGGAGAGGAGAATTTTAGAAAAGTAAGAAAATCCCGCAAAGTTGCCCATTGGGCCGACCTTGCCAAGACCGGGTCCTATATTGTTGATACACGCAAGCGTGGCGGTTAGATTTGTTTCCAACCCGAAATTATCTATTGAAATAAGAAGAGTAGTAACAACAATTATGGTAACATATATAGCAAGGTAACCTGTGGCGGCGTGGCGAGTACGTGTATCTACGGTATCTCCGTTCATTTTGATTACGTTTACGGAACGCGGACGGAGAATTTTGCGTATTTCGCTTATCATAGTTTTAAAAAGGATGAGTACACGTGATATTTTTAGACCGCCTGCGGTAGATCCGGCGCAAGAGCCGACTACCATAAGTCCTACGAGCAGAGTCTTTGAAAAGCTTGGCCACAAATTAAAATCAGCGGTAGAATATCCCGTTGTGGAAATAATGGTTGAGACCTGAAAGAAGGAGTACCTTATGCGTTCGGATAAAACTCCCCCCATTTTTGTAAAGGTGTCTATTGATATGGCAACGGTCGATACTACAACTATAATAAGAAAAGTGCGAAGCTCCTCGTTTTTTATAACGTCTCTCCAACGCTTTATAAGAATAAAGAAATAAATGTTGAAGTTTATACCGAAAATGACCATAAATATAGCTATGACCCACTCGGCAGCGGGATTGTTATATCCGCCGATAGATTCGTTTAATACCGAAAATCCACCCGTTCCCGCGGTGGCAAACGAGTTGACAGATGCGTGGTACAAATCCATTCCGCAAAGCATCAGTATGGCTATCATTATAAGCGTTAAAACGAGATAGATAGCGTAAAGGATAAGCGCGGTCTGACGCATTTTTGGAACGAGCTTGTCTTTTGTAGGCCCCGGGACTTCCGCGCGCATAAGATATATCGCTTGCCCACCTGTTGATGGCAGAAGAGCTAACATAAAAACAAGGACTCCCATACCGCCTATCCAGTGCGTAAAGCTTCTCCAAAAGAGTATTCCCATACGAGCAGGGCCTTCAATGACCGTCATTATAGACGCACCCGTGGTGGTAAAGCCCGATACGGTCTCAAACAGAGCATCAATATAATTCGGGATAACTCCGCTGAAAACAAAGGGAAGTGCACCGAAGACCGACATAAGTATCCAAGCGGAAGCAACGCAGACAAATCCGTCTTTTGTGTATATTTTGGTATTTTTAGGCTTAAAAATTACAAACGGAAGAGAAACTGCAAGAATGATAGCTATTGTGAAAAGGAAAGGAAGCACGCTTTCTCCGTATATAAGCGCCACTAGCATAGGCAATAAAAGGAGCGCGGCTTCGATCATTAAAATGATACCTAACAGGTATCCGATCATACGGTAATTCATTATTTCAAAATATCCTTAAGATCTTTCATTTGTCCCTCGGTCGCGATAACGATAACGGTGTCGCCCGTGCTGATGATATCGTTACCTCCTGGGATAATTACTTTGTCGCGGTGAACGATACACGCGATAAGAACTCCGCCTCTGAGTTTAATATCCTTAAGAGGAATGTTGGTTATTCCGTCAATGTTGTCTTTTATGATAAACTCAAGAGCTTCGACCTTATCCTGCATAAATTTATGAAGCGATTCTATCTCAAAGCCCTTTGCGTTATCCATTGATCTTACGTAGCGAAGTATTAATGCGGCTGTAGACGCTTGTGGAGAAACGATGCTTTCAAGCTTCAGACTTTTGAAAAGCTCCGCATATCCCGTTGAATTTATACGCGTGATTATTTTTTTGGTGTTTTTTGTTTTGGCGTAAACGGAAACTATGGCATTTTCCTCGTCCGAGTCGGTAAGAGCCAAAAACGCATCGGTCTTTTCAAGACCTTCTTCAAGAAGAAGCTCCTGCTTAGTGCCCTCGTCGCATATAACGGTACAGGGGAATTGCTCCGCAAGCTCATTGCATTTTTCACGGTCGGGTTCTATAACGGTAGATCTCATTTTACCTTTACTCATAAGACTTTCAAGATAGTAAGTAGTTCTTCCGCCGCCAATTATAAGAACATTTTTCACGGGGTCTTTATACGCACCGATAGCCTTGAAGAACTTGGTTATTTCCTCGTCGGGAGCTGTGACGCATATGATATCTCCCGCATTCAATGTGAAATAACCCGAGGGAATGTGAACCTCTCCGTCGCGTAAAACACTGCACACGAGGAAGCGAGTGTTCATACGGGTACGAAGGTCGTTAAGTGTGCTTCCGCAAAGAGTTGATCCCTCAGCTATCGTAAGCTCAGCAACCTCTATCCTTCCGTGACAGAACGTATCAAGCTTTGCCGCTGCGGGAAAGCGTAACATACGGTATATCTCTTTTGCCACGGCATATTCCGGATTTATTGTAAGTGAAAGATTCATCTCGTTCTTCATGAGCTGCATAAGCTCATTGTACTCGGGATTTCGCACACGTGCGATCGTGTGATCCGCACCGAGCTTTCTTGCTACCGCACAACAAAGAATATTTAATTCGTCACCCGACGTAACGGCGATCAAAAGATCCGCTTTATCCGCTCCCGCCTTGCGAAGCACGGATATCTCCGCACCGTTTCCGAGAACACCGAAGACATCATAAGCGTTTGACGTTTCGCTTAAAGCTTCGTAATTAGTATCAATAACGGTTATGTCGTGGTCCTCTCCTGCGAGACGACCGCATATTGAAGAACCGACCGTGCCGACTCCTATGATGATTATTTTCATATGTTTCCTCCAAATCAAAGTTTGGGAATTAACTTTTTTATATTATATCACTTTTTTGGAAATTTTGCAATGTTTTATAAACCGTTTTTTATACCGTTTTCTCCTTGTATATTTTTTAAATCTCTATAAGTTTTTTGGAGCTTTGGGTGAAATTACGGAGAGAACCGTTGTGGTCAATAGCGATCATATCCTCGATACGAACGCCGAAGCGCCCTTCAAGGTATATACCGGGCTCTACCGTTACTACGTTACCGCGCTCAAGTCGGGAATCGTCTTTAGCGCGTTGAGAAAGCGAGGGGGATTCATGAATATAAAGACCGACCCCGTGACCTAAAGAGTGACCGAAGCAGTCGCCGTAGCCCGCACTTTCAATTATATCGCGCGCAAGCGAATCTGCGTCGCGGCAGAGCATACCCTCACAAATATTTTCAAGAGCATACTCTTGAGCTGAAAGAACTGTGTTGTAAACCTTTTTCATTTCTTCGTCAGCACGTCCGATACAGACCGTGCGTGTCATATCCGAGCAATATCCGTCTGATCTCGCACCGAAATCCATTGTGAGAAATCCTCGGCGGAGTTTCACGTCGGACGGAACTCCGTGCGGCAGCGAAGAAGCCGAGCCCGAAACCGCAATGGTATCAAAGGCAAGTCCGTCAGCGCCCATTTTCCTCATAAAAAATTCAAGCTCAAGAGCGACGTCGCGTTCGGTAACATCGGGTGAAATAAAGCCTAAAATATGCTCAAATGCCGCGTCGGTGATCCTTTGAGAATCGGCGATCTTTTCAAGCTCCGCAGGTGTCTTTACACGCCTCAGATCACTTAGCAGAGCCGAAGCGCCTGTAACAAGCTTACAGGGAAGAGCGTCCGAAAAACGCTTGTGTTCAGCAACAGACATACTTTCGTCCTCAAGAGCAAGAGAGCGTATCTTTCTTGCCGATACAAGCTCGGAAATTGCTTTTATGCGAGTGTCATTGGGGCAAAGTATCTCAAAATTTTCAACCGTATTTTTAGCAGCCTCGACGTATCGGGGATCGGTGATCAAAAACGCGTATTCGCGTTCGATAAGAAGATATCCGTCTGAAAAAACAAAGTCGGAAAGATATCTGCAATTGAGCTCAGAGGAAACGAGTATGGCATCAGCCTCGAGCTTTTCAAGCTTTTCTTGAAGTCTTTTCAGCGCGCTCATGCTTTTACTTCCTTTGCCGAAAGCCACGCTTTTTTCATATAGAGAGCATCTTCTGCCATAGTTCCCGCCGATTCGCATATAATACGTGGGCAAACGCCCTCGCGTATTATCGCCTCGGCAAGCGGTTCAAAATCCGGACCGTAGACCGTGTCGGCGAACGTCAAGTGTTTTTTCTCTCCGGAATTAGTGTATTCTATCTTTGAAAAATGACAGTGAAGATTGTATGCGTATTCGTCACCGAGCGTGTTTGCTATGCGGTCAAATATCGCGCGGTAGCTGTCACAGTCGGTAAAATAATTACCTATATTTCTGGCATTGAGGTGACCGAAGTCAACGACAGGGTGATAGAGAGGAGATATCTTGCAAAGTGTCAATACCTCGTCAAGAGTTCCGAGCTGATTTATCTTTCCCATAGTCTCAAGACCCATACGGATAGTTGTGTTGCCGTTTGTCTCTAGATTTTTTTCAAGTGTATCCGAGGCGAGAGCCATAGCTTCCTCTCTTGTTATCTTAGCCGCGCTTCCCGTGTGAATAACGATAGTGTCGGCATTCAACGCCTCTGCCGCGGCGAGAGATCTTGAAATATAATCTATGCTTTTCAGACGCTTTTCCTCAACCACTCCCGAAAGAGAAATAAAGTACGGCGTGTGCAAGGACATAAGAATACCGTGCTTTTTAGCTTCCTCGCCGATCTTTTTGAGTGTGGGAATACTTGCGGTAAGTCCGTTTCCCGCTTGATATTCGTATGCGTCAAGCCCTTTGGCTTTTAGCCAAGCGGGAGCTTGAAGTGTGCTTTTGCAGCCCTCGTCGTAAAAGCTCTCGCTGTTACCTCCGGGTCCGAATGTTGCGTGATCTATTTTCATAAAAATTACCTCTTGATCAATATTTTGGCCATTTCGGGAAAGGTCCTTCTCCGTGGTTCTTTTTTCGGTATTTACGGACGAAAGGTCTTTCTATAGCCCGTTTTACCTTGTAAAAGGCGTTTGTTTTGTCTTTTATCGGGGGCACTATTATCGAGGGAAGTCCTAAATTGTGCGCGGCGGCGGTATCGGTAAGGATCTGGTCGCCAAGCCCCGCGGTGTTGTCAAGTGTTGCCCCCATCTTTTCTATAGCAACAAGGAGCATACGGCTTTTCGGCTTTCCGCAGTCGGCGTAGGCGATAAGTCCTAATTTTTCATTAAAACGCTCAACTCTGGGCGGGTGGTTGTTGGAAATAAGAGATGCCTTTATCCCTGCGTTTGAAAGAGAGACGAACCAATTTATTATTCGCTCATCGGCATCTGGCTGCTCATAGGGAGCAAGCGTGTTGTCAATGTCGATAAGCAGAGCTTTTATTCCTATAGAATGTAAAAATTCCGGTGTCACCTCATCAAAGGTGCGGAACATATAGTCGGGTGTGAAAAATTTTGCTATTGAAGAATATTTTTTCATAAAAGTTCCTTAAACTTATTTATATTAAGGTTATTATATCATGAAATATTGATTATTTCAATAGAAATTTTGTCGCTTTATTAAAAATCGGATACAAGGTATTTTACCCTGTATCCGATAATTTATTATTAGTTTGCGGGAACGTAAATGCGGAGGTGAGATATAAGCTCAAGATATTCGACATTAGAGCTGTATGTCTGATCGCCGTGCTTTAAGTTAAAGCCTCTGTGCGTATAGCTGCCCCACCAAGCCGAATCTACCACAACGACATTTGTCGATACCTCGCCTTGACGGCTTGCTGTGTTCAGCGATTTGTCGGTCAGGCTTATCCAACCTTCGGGACGGTAGGTGTAGCCCGTATCTACAATAATGACTGAGCCTACAGGGAGCTGTTCTTTTGTAAACATATTTGTAGCGGCAAATTTTTGGAGATTTGTGCTTGTAGAGTTTGATGCGGTATTGAGAACGTTCCAATTAGATGAGCTTGAGGTGTTATAGTAAGCGTTTTTGTTCCAATCGTCCGCGGTCAAAAGGGAAGTATATTTTGAAGGATCTAAGTTCAGGTTTTGTAGTATATTGCTGTCGTTCGAGGAATTGTTACTTGCAAAAGGATTTTCAGTATACTTTGAGTTTGTTATACTGAGGGGCGTTTTTAAAGCATCGCGGATACTGTCCTTGATCAAATTCAGATGAGAGGAGACGTAAGAATAAGAGGTGGGGACCCAATCTATCTTGTCAAGAACACCCTCGCCGAGTATCGTTGCAGCCCAGGTAAGTCCGACGGAGTAACGTCCGTAGTCATATGTCATATGGTGATATTGGTCGCGGGCAAACGTATCTCCTAAATAAGAGGTACGCATATTCTGTATGGTAGTTCCCGAGGGAATGATACCTGTAAAGTTAGAATTTGGAACTATTTCTTTAGTAACTACGTCTATGATTGATGAATACATAGTCATCTGATCGTTATTGTAATTTCCAAAGTCACTGTGCGCAAGTCCCTGTTGATATGCCCACGTCATATGCCAATAGAGCTTTGCCTGAGGATTCGTTTCTTTTACTGTGTTTATAATATGGTTAAGACGTAAATATGTAGTACGTTGTCCACTTACGGCACTGCCTTGCTGAAGAGTTATGTAATCCCATTTCTCGTCGTTCAAGCCTTTGAAAATAGTAGAGTCTTTTGTATTAACAAACGAGCCGTTAGAGTTCTTTTTGTACGTGTACGCAGCGGTATTGTTTTGAATGTTGCTGTAATGCTTATCCAAGGTACAGCCGCCTATGTAAAGATTGGCAACGATTACTTCTTTACAGCCGGCATCACGCAGAATATCCCAAAGATACGCCATAGCGTCGTCACTGTAGCTGTTGCCTATAGCAAGTATCTTTATAGATTCGGGGACTTTGATCTCTTCGGGTGCGGGTTTTGTAGTTTCGGAAGATGCTTGTGTATCCGAGGTCTCGTTAGAGGATTCGGTTACGGGTTCCGTGACTTGAGTATCATCGGGAAGATTACCTTTACATGCAACCGCAAACAAAAGAGTTGCAATTATCAACGTAAACGAAATGATTATTTTTAACTGTCTCATTTTTGCTCTCCTTAATATTTTTATTTATCTTTATTTTAAAGGTTTTGGGAACCGTTGTAAATAACCAAATATCATAAACTAAGCTTAACTTTAAAGTTAAGCTGAATAAAAACTGTGATGCTTTTGAAATAAATGATGGTCTTGCTTTTGATAATGAAAATATGGAACTAAAAAAGTGTGCTTTTTTAGGTTGTAGAAGATATAAATAAAAAACTTAAAAAATTTTTCAAAATACTCTTGACAAATAAAAAGCTTTGAGGTATAATAATAGGGCAGTTTTGAGAAACCGTAAAAATGCGAGTGTAGTTCAATGGTAGAATCCCAGCCTTCCAAGCTGGTCGCGTGGGTTCGATTCCCATCACTCGCTCCAACGTAAATGGCGCATCTCGGTGCGCCATTTATACAGTGTGTGCCTTTAGCTCAGTCGGATAGAGCAACTGCCTTCTAAGCAGTAGGTCGGGGGTTCGAATCCCTCAAGGCACGCCAGAAAAAAGCCATTCGCGCAAGCGAATGGCTTTTTTCAACTAAATCCGTCCTCGTGGCAGTAGA
>JAZSIP010000078.1:0-42475 GCA_045533915.1 Eubacteriales bacterium | reverse complement strand
CCCGCTCGCAAGCTCGCGCTTTCAAAAACGTGCCACCTATGACACGTTTTTGAAAGTTCGCTTCGAAAACATCACACTGTGATATTTTCTCCGCTCGAGGATGACATCGTGGGGGTGCTGTTTTGAGGTGTTTTGTGGTAACCGTTTCGTTCGTGCGTAGCCATTTCGTCAAATCAAACTGTTCGACAAAGCAAAAATTGAATTTTCACAACGTTTCAAATATATTAACATACTTAAAAAGGAGAAAAACATGAAAGACAATACCACTCCAAAGGTACACCCCGCGATACTCGAGCGCAAGCGCATCGCTTCCTGGTGGCTTCGCTTTGAGGATCTCAATTGGCCCAATCCCGACGCGCACGACCGCATAAAGAGACGCGCCGAGGCTATGGCAAAGGCAAACGTAACGACCGCTATGGTCTTCGGTACGCACTTCCGTTGGGACTTTCTTCCCTACTTCACCCTTTTGCACGACTACCTCGCAACTGTCGCCGAGGAGCTCGGCAAATACGGCGTCGAGCTTTTCGACCACCACTCCGTAAACCTCATTCACCGCTATGGAACTAAAGAGGAGATGCGCCACGTAATGCTTCACAGCGGTCCTCACCTTCCCCTCTCTCCCTCTTGGGAGGCGGCGGCATCTTGGGAATACAACGGAAGCCGTCTCAACACTTGGCGTATGATAGACGTTGAGACCCGCAAGCCTCTTTGGTACCCGCAGTATGCAGCCGAGAGCTTTTGCATGCGCAATCCCGATTACAGAGAGGCTTATAAGAGCTATCTTACGAAGCTGATATCCGAGACGGGTATCAAGGGTGTTTCCTGTGATGACCCTATTCATTATATGCACTATCGTTCCTGCGCTTGTCCTCACTGCCTTGCCGAATTTAAACGCCGCACGGGGCTCGAGCTTCCTCCCGTTTCCGACCTTAATTTCTGGGGCAACTGGGAGAACGAGGCTTGGAAAGCGTGGATAGATATGCGCTTTGACGGTGCGGTAGGCTTTTGGAAGCACATAAAACCCGTATTTCCCGAGGGCTTCCGCGTAATGACCTGCGGAGCGAACAGCGCGGCTGCAAAGGCAAACAGCAGTACCAACGATGCGCGTTGCTCCCTTACTGGTTGTAACTACGTAAACCTTGAAATGTCGGGAAATACTCCTCCGTATAAGCATGATACGGTCACATGGAACAGTCCGATAGCCTCAAGACTTGTCACTTCGTCCCACCACAGAGCAGCCGCAAAGGAAAAAGGTGTTCGTTGCTTTGCCACGGGCTTTGCGTTCGTAGAGGAGACAGCAAATATCGTCTGGGCGGTCAACAAGATGCTTGACTCTGACGCTTGGGTGATAACTCTCAAAGATAGACTCGGTCTGCCCGAGCGTATTCTCAAAACTCTCCCAAACGAGAGCGACATAGTAGGCAAAGCGTTCGGATATGAGAAAGAGCACCCCGAGCTCTTTATGGGTGACCACGTAGGTCAGCTTGCCATTTACTTCTCTTATGAAACGAGAAAGCACTCCTACTTTGGAAATCTTGAAAAGGGCTATTACAAAGATTACAGTACGACTCTTCGCACACTTTTCTCTAAAGGTATAAGCCCTCATACAGTCTTTGATTTCCCGACCGACACATCGGATTATCCCCTCGTGCTCTTACCCTCTGCGGCTGTTATGACCGACAAAGAAAAGGCGGCAATGGAGCTTTACGTCAAAAACGGCGGTGTAGTTATGCTTTCAGGTCCTTGCGCTTATCCTTTGTGCAAGAACGAATGGAAGCTTCCCTCAAGCCCTGCGCTCACCGACTATACCGATTTCTTTAATAAAAACCCAGACACTCCCGGAGCTACGGGCGCGTGGACAAACAAAAATACCGTTCCGCCTTCAAAAGAATCAAAGGAGTGGCAGAGCGTTGCGGAGAGAATATATTACAATCCTCACAGAATAAGCGACGGCGAGATAACCGAAAGCTTCCTTACGCTTGTCAACAGATTCATCACGCCGATGCCCGTCAAGATGATAGATTCGGAAGGCTATCTCGTTACGATGTTCGAGTCGGACGACGCGATAACGGTACATCTTCTTTCGGAGGACTACGACACCGACATCGACCACGAGCTTGACGATATGCGCTTCCACAGAAGCCGCGTAAATTTCATCAACAAGGTCGAGCCTATCGGCATCACCGAGGTCGTAAAGCTCGAATCAAAGCTCGCGCCCAAGGTCTACACGCCCTTCAATGAGGAAGCCACGGATATCAGCGAAGAAAACGGAGTATTTTCTATTCGTCTGCCCGAAAAGACAGCTTACGCGATCCTGCAATTTTCTAAAAAGTAATGCGTAAAAAAAGGACAAAGAATGTTTTTACATTCTTTGTCAGTAAACTGGACTAAGCTAACGCTTAGTCCTTTTGTATATCTGTTATGTAATATTAACCGTAATTGTTGCTCGAACCGCCGACATTGGAAAGCTCAACAATGTAGCTTGTATGGCAGTACAAAGCATCAATACCGTCATAGGTGTTCTTTTCGAGGTCAGTTCCCGTGAAGCGAACTTCTGCCCAAGAACCGGACTTGCTTACGCTAACAACGATAAGCTCACCGTTTGCGGTCTTAGTCGAATCAATAGAACCTGCAACAGTCTGCTCGTGAACCGCGGGGGCTTTGCGAAGGAAGATGGTAGCGTCGCTCTTAACGTGAATAGCAGAGTTGGCAGCCACCTTGGTAGGAGCTTCAAAAATAACGTCATTCTGGTTGCCGGTAACATATGCCGCGGAAATGTACGCAACATTTCCTTCGACCTTTATCTTATACCAATCGTCAGTATATGCTTCATACGTGAAAGAGTCACTCCTATTAGCAGTACCTACTTTAGTAGAGTTGGTTCTTGCTGCCGCACGGATAGCAACGCCGTCTGCGCGAACGTAGATAGTACCTGTTTCATTTGTCCAAACGTTAGATGCGGGAGCTTTAGTTCCCTCGGAATCCTTATCATCTTCGTTTGCATCAGTCGTACCCGTGGTATCTTTGTTTTTGTTCGGAACGAAATCATCGTCCTCAACTTCATCGTCATTAGGCTCTTTTTCATTCTTGTCAGAGCAAGCCATAAGAGAAACCGAAAGGATCATCATAAGTGCGAGAAATACCGCGAGTAATTTTTTCATTTTTGTCTCCTTAATTTTAAAAATCTTTATTTTCAACTTATTTTTTACGTTATTTAATCGATAAAAAGCGATACTGAATCACTTATTGATATTATACCATAAACTATATGAAAGTGTCAAGGGTGAAAAATAATATTTTTAAAATTTTTTTGAATCTTTCAACAGTTATGAGCATATACTTTTTCTCGCGTTTTTTCTTCGTATTAACAAAAAACAAAGCCTATCTCGTGCTTGAGATAGACTTTGTCAGTGGTCTGACACTGTCTTGAGACAGTGTGCTATTTTTCTTCAAATGCATCTACTCCAAATGAAATATTTCTTAGTTATTCAACGGGAAAACATCTTGACAAAGATGCTTTTAAGCATAAACGATGAGCGCGATAAGCTCTACGTCCTCGTCACTCTCGTTCTTTATGGAGTGTCCTGTACCTGCGGGAGTAAGTGTTACGTCGCCTGCGTGCAAGATTGTCTTTGTTCCGTTGTCATCGTATACAGCCGTGCCTTTTATTATGTAAAAAAGCTCACTGTCGTTTTCATGTACGTGGTATCCTATCCCACAGCCCGATTTGAGAACGATCTTGCCGAAAAGTCTCCCCTTGTTGTTGAGCTCTTCTGCTGTAACGAAGTTAGTTACTTCAACTGTTCCGTCTCCGCCACGCATATTTTCGCGAAGCTCGGGATTAAAAGAATTGAAATTTTTAACCATAATCGTTTTCCTCTTGATTTTTATTTTGAATTGATTTATAATTATTATATATCAACAGAAACGATTTTTCAAGAGCTTTATCTGATTTTTTAAGGAATGGGGAGAATTTTAATCGTGAATATGAATTTTTACGTTCCCGTCAATATTATTATGGGGAAGGGTTGTGTAAGCGCAAATGCCGCCGTTTTCTCAAAAATGGGAAAAAAGTGTATGATCGTTACGGGCAAAAACGCGGCAAAAAGATCGGGAGCGCTTGACGATCTGACTGCGACACTTCAAAATATAGGTGTTGAATACATTATTTTTGACGGAATAGAACAAAATCCATCGTATAGATCCTGTCTTGCCGCCGCTATGGAGGCAAAAAAAGAAAAAGTAGAGTTTATAATAGGCATAGGAGGAGGCTCTCCTCTTGACGCCGCAAAAGCAATTGCTCTGCTTACCGCTTGTGCCGATACGTCGGAAAAGGCGATGTATTCTATGAATTGGGACGCAGCCCCTCTGCCTGTTATCGCCATAGGTACGACCGCGGGTACGGGTAGCGAGGTAACTCCTGTTGCCGTTATAACATCTTCCGATGGACTGAAAAAGAGCTTTCGCGCACCCTCTCTTTATCCTGTTGCGGCGTTTGGAGATGCTACGTATACTATGTCGCTATCCCCCGAATTTACTCGATCTACCGCCTTGGATGCGTTGGCCCACTGTATAGAGAGCTATTTTAACCGTACCGCAAACGATATATCCAAAACATTTGCGATAAGGGGAATTGCTATTCTTGTTGAAATGTTAGACAAAACGGCGGATTGCGAATCTGTACCGCTTTCATTTGAGGATAGGGAAAGGCTCTATTGCGCGTCTGTTTACGGAGGACTCGCGATAAGTGTTACGGGAACTGCTTTTCCTCACGCTTTGGGATATTTCCTCTCGGAGCAGTATAACATTTGTCACGGAAATGCCTGCGCTGTTTATCTTGAGGAATTTATAAATTATAACGTCGATGTAGCTCCTGAGGAAAGTGACAGACTCTTTGTGGCGATCGGCGCGGATAGAGAGGCTCTGATAGGGTTGATACAGAGAAATCTGCCAAGGCTTGACATTAAGCTTGCGGAGGAAAAGATCGCCGAGATTTCTCCCCGATATGAAAACAATAAGAGCCTCAATAAATGCTACGGTACGGTCGGCAGAGCTTTTGCTGAAGAGCTTTTGAGAAGATTGTTTGTTGACTGATGAAATGTAAAATTTGACATATTAGTAATTAAAATACTGAAAACCGCTTTGACTGATTTGATATCAAGGCGGTTTTTCTATATTGCGATCTGAAAGTTGCCAAAAGCTTTGTCAAGAGTTTTAGAGAAAATCAAAATGTAGTTTGTTATATAAGTTACACAAATGGTTTTAGAGTCATATAATGGATCTTCGGCGACACGCCCTTTTTTGTAAAAACTATTGACTGAAACGACATTTAGTGATATAATTATATAGTATGGTGGCGAGTTTTTGGCTATTATCTTCTGGGCATCTGGTTATGAGATTGGCACGACAAAATTAGAATGAGGGAGATGAGCTTTCGCTCTTGCATCATATGCAGTTTGCTTTTATAGATGGGTGATTTTTTATGAGAAACAGTTTGCTTATCATCGGTGCGGGAATATACGGTCTTGTAGCTAAGGAAATAGCTGAAAATATGAGGTGCTTCGAAAAAATCGATTTTATAGACGATTGCTCTAAGAACGTTTCTGATGGTACGGAAACGATCGGTACTTTTGCAGACCTCGAAAGATTGTCGGAAGAATACGATTTTGTAGTAATTGCTATAGGAAATCCCGAAGTGCGCTTGCGGTTGCTGCAAAAGATCGAAACCGAAACCACACTGCAGATCTCGACTTTGATTTCTCCAGATGCGTATGTTTCTTCTTCTGCGCAGATCGGTAAAGGGTGTATTATTGAACCTATGGCGGTCGTGCACACCGGATGCGTGTTGGGCAGGGGATGTTTGGTTTCGGCAGGCGCTGTGGTCAATCATGCCAGTGTGCTCGGCGACGGTGTCCATATTGATTGCAACGCAACAGTTGAGGGATATGTGAGCGTACCGAAAGGCACAAAGGTTGAAAGCGGTACGGTATTAAAAAAATAATAAGAATTTTTTAACGAAGAGGTGGTTTTCAATGTATAAACATTTTTTCAAAAGATTCATTGATATAGTGTTGTCATTCATTGGAGGAATAGTGCTGTTGCCTATCTTTTTGATCGTTGCAATCGCAATTATCATCGATGATCCAGGTCCTGTTTTTTTTAAACAGAAAAGAGTGGGAAAGAATAAAAAGTTGTTCTGGTTGCACAAGTTTCGCAGCATGAAGGTCAAAACTCCTGATATTCCCACACATCTTTTGGAAAATCCGGAACAGTATATTACGCGTGTAGGAAAATTTTTGCGTAAAACGAGCTTGGATGAGCTGCCTCAGGTGTATGATATTTTATTTAACAAAATGAGTATCATAGGTCCTCGTCCGGCACTTTGGAATCAAGATGATCTGATCGCTGAGCGTGACAAATACGGTGCAAATGATATCAAGCCGGGATTGACGGGATGGGCGCAGATAAATGGTCGTGACGAGCTTGAGATACCCGTAAAAGCAGCGCTTGACGGTGAATATGTGCAAAAAATGAGCTTTAGATTTGACTGCAAGTGCTTTTTTGGCACTATAAAAAGTGTTTTGAAGTCTGACGGTGTCGTTGAAGGTGGTACAGGTGAGATCAAAAAGCAGAAAGAAGAGAACGGAGAAGAGACGGTTAAAAAATGAAAAAGATATTGATTACCGGAGCAAATAGCTATATCGGAACATCTTTTGAAAAATACATAAAAGAAAATTACCCCAATCATTATACTGTTGATACCATAGATATGATCGATGGAAGCTGGCGGGATAAGGATCTTTCGGATTATGATAGCATTTTTCACGTGGCTGGAATTGCGCATTCGGACAACGGTAAGATCAGCGAGGAAAAAGAAAAGCTGTACTATGCGGTGAATACAGATCTTACGATTGAAACGGCAAAAAAAGCGAAAACTGACGGAGCAAAACAGTTTATTTTTATGAGCAGTGCGATAGTTTACGGAGAAAGCGCGCCGATCGGTAAAGCTAAGGTAATCACAAAAGATACGGCGGCAGCCCCCGCAAATTGCTACGGCGATAGCAAGGTGCAAGCGGAAAACGGTATTCGTCTTCTAAATGACGATTCGTTCAGAGTAGTTGTTCTTCGTCCGCCAATGATATATGGAAAGGGTAGCAAGGGAAATTATCCTTTGCTTGCAAAAATCGCGAAAAAAACGCCAATTTTTCCTTATGTGAAAAACGAGCGTTCGATGCTTTATATTGAAAATTTGTGCGAGTTTGTTCGCCTTATGGTTGAAAATGAAGAACAGGGAACGTTCTGGCCGCAGAACGCCGAATACAGTAATACGAGCGAGGTCGTTAAGATGATTGCCGAAGCTCATGAAAAAAAGATAAAATTGATAAGGGGATTTGCTTGGGCGTTGAAGATCATGAGTCATCTGACAGGGTTGGTCAATAAAGCGTTTGGAAATCTATCATATGATCCGAGTTTGAGCGAGTACAAGGAAGATTACAGAATTAGTAATTTACGCGAAAGCATTCAAAGGACTGAATCAAACATATGAAAATACTTATTATAACACAGTATTTTTACCCCGAAACTTTTCGGGTAAATACGTTATGCAAGGAATTGGTTAACCGTGGTCATGAGGTAACTGTATTGACGGGATATCCTCAGTATCCTCAGGGAAAGATATATGATGGATATGGCTTTAATAAGCCGTACGATAAGGAATGGAACGGTGCGAGGATCGAGCGTGTAAAAATGCGTCCCAGAGGAAAAACGCCGCTTGGGTTGCTATTGAATTGCTATTCTTTTGTTCGCGAAGGAAAAAAATGGGTCAAAAAATGCAAAGAAAAATATGATGCGGTATATGTTTTTGAGGTCTCGCCTGTTACGATTGGTTTACCCGCTGTTGAATATAAAAAGAAATTCGGCACGCCGATATATTTCAACGTTCAAGATCTTTGGCCGGAAAACGTAGAAATAGTTCTTGGAATACACAATAAGTTGGTTATTGGTATAATAAACAAGATCGTTGATAAGATTTATAATGCGAGTGATAAGATACTGTGCTCTTCAAATTCATTTGTTGAGAATATTGTTAACCGAGGAGTGCCTGAAGACAAGCTTGTTTTTTGGCCTCAGTTTTGCACAGAACCGGATCTGTCCGAAATGACAAAACCCGAATGTTACCGTGACGAGTATTTTAATATTGTATTTACAGGAAATATTGGAGAGGCGCAAGGCTTGGATCTGCTTGTGGATACGGCATCAAGATTGAAGGATACGAAAGCAAGGTGGTTTCTTGTAGGCGATGGCAGAGCAAGGAAAGATCTGGAATTTCGTGTAAACGAAAATGGTCTTTCGGATATTGTTACGTTTGTTGGAAAAGTTTCGGAAGAGGAAGCTAACAGGTATATTCACTTTGCTAACTGTGCGTATTTGTCTTTTAAGAAAAACAAGTTGTTTGATATGACATTGCCTGCAAAACTTCAGTCTTATATGGCTTGCGGAACACCGATCATTGCTGCAGCGGGTGGCGAAAGTGCTCGCGTTATTCAAGATGCTCAGTGTGGTTTTGTCTGCGAACAAGACGCGGATCTGTTAGCAAGTGTTATAAAAGAAGACGTGATGCGATCAAACGAACTGACCGATATGAGAATCAATGCAAAGAAGTACTTTGATGAGCATTTTACAATGGATTTAGTAGTCAGCTTGTTGGAAACGATTATGCAAAGAGGTTGTTGTGAAAGGAATAAGAATGGAGAACAAATTTAGAATTTGCCATAATTGTGTTATGGATACATCGGATAAAACGCTTACTTTAGATGAGAATGGTGTATGTCCTCGTTGTAATGAGTATAACAAGAGGATCGTGAAAGAATGGAATCACGGAAAAGGACACGAGGCAGAGCTTGAAAAGATCATAGAAGCGATAAAAAAATCCGGTGAAGGAAAGAAGTATGACTGTATTCTTGGCTTAAGCGGAGGTCTTGACAGTAGTTATCTTCTACACCTTGCAGTAGCAAAATGGGGACTTCGTCCGTTTGTATTTCATGTAGATGCAGGCTGGAATTTGCCTGTAGCAGAACAAAATATTCGAAAAATATGTGATAAATTGGGCATTGAATTACACATCGAAAAAATGGATTTCGAAGAGATGCGTCAAATGCAACTTGCATTTTTTAAGACCGGACATGCGGGTCTTGACGCACCTCAAGATCATGCCTTTATTGCTCAGGTAGATAAGTTTTCGGAAAAGCTTGGCGTTAAATACATTCTTAATGGTTATAACATAAGCACCGAGATCGTTGCAAATCCTGCCTCTTGGTATGAAGGCGCCGGACCTACTGCCGACAAAACGTATATTAAAGATGTTATGAGAAAGCACGGCGGATTCAAAACGAAGAAATACGTATATACTACCGGATTCAGACACAAATTTTGGTTGCCATACGTAAAGGGCGTCAAAACTGTGCATCTGTTGAACTATGTTCCGTTTACTAAGAAGGAAATGATCGAGACTCTTTCGAGCGAATACGGTTATGAGGCGTATAAGCAGAAGCACTTTGAAGATCTCTTGACCAAGTTTATCGAGGGTTGGTGGCTTCCGACAAGATTTGGATACGATATCCGTAAGGCTCAACTTTCAAGCTTGGTTGTAACAGGACAGATGAGTAGAGATGAAGCTCTCGAAATTCTTGCGACACCTTCGTTGACCGAAGAAGAATCAAAAGAATTGTTCACCCAAGTTGCAGAAAAACTTCAAATCAGTGAAGAAGAGCTTATGAGTTACCATGAATTGCCCAAGGAGTATATTAAATACCGTAATAATAACTGGGCGTTTAATATTGGAATTAAGTTATACACTGTGTTGGGACTGGATAAGCGAATCCGACAATAAATTAAGAAGGTAATAAAAACTATGAAAATATTATTTATTGATGTTAACTGCAAAAATAGTAGTACCGGAAAAATAGTGTATGATTTGTATACGGCTATTAATGAAAGCGGACATGAAGCGGCAGTATGCTATGGTCGCGGAGAAAAAATCAAAGAATCTAATATTTTCAAGTTTGGAATTGATGTAGAAACTTATATTCATGCACTTTTGACCCGAGCTGTCGGATATACGGGATGCTATTCGCCGTTTTCTACTTTTAGATTGATCAGATTTATCAAGAAATTCAAGCCCGATGTGGTGCATATTCATGAGCTACATGCTTATTTTGTGAATATTAAGCCGTTGATCAATTATTTGAAAAAAAATAAGATCAAAACGGTTATGACACTGCACTGCGAATTTGCTTATACAGGGAAATGCGGTCATTCGGTAGAGTGCGAGAAATGGAAAACAGAGTGCGGTAATTGTCCTCATCTTCATGATTATCCTAGCACATTGTTTTTCGATCATACAAAATCGATGTTTCGCAAAAAAAAGAAATTGTTTGAAGGCTTTGAGGATTTAACAGTCATTACTCCTTCGGGGTGGTTTGGAGATAGAGCCTCGCAATCTTTTCTGAAGGAATACGAGATCAAAGTCGTTCACAATGGAGTAAATACTGAAATATTTAGACATAGAGATACAAAAGACGACTTTGACGGAAAAATTATTTTTCATCCAACAGCCTTTTTCTCGGATCTGGCGGACGACTTGAAAGGCGGTAGATTTTTAATAGAATTAGCCAAAAGGTTTGTTGGAGAAAATGTCAAATTTGTGGTCGCGGGAACAAATCAGATCGAGGGTAAATTGCCTGATAATATTGTTTTGCTTGGAAAGATTACCGATCAAAACGAATTGGCTTCATGGTACAGCAGAGCAGACCTTACGGTAATGGTTAGCAAAAAAGAGACGTTTGGTATGGCGGTTGCAGAATCGCTTTGCAGCGGAACTCCTATAGTGGGCTTTAAGGCAGGCGGACCTGAAAGCGTAGCAATTCCTGAGTTTTCGGAATTCGTTGATTATGCGTATCTGGACGCCTTGGAAAATATAATCCGCCAAAAATGGTTGAATTTTAAAGAAGGCATAAAAATTAGTAATATTGTAGAAGAAGCTCAGAAAAATTACAGTCTTGAAACGTTTTTTGATAAGCATTTGAAAATATATGGCTTGAACGTGTCTGTAAAAGATTTATGATCATCTAATCTATCCGTAAATGTATCATGGAGGATTTTATGGGAAGAAAAAAAATAATTTTGGTAGCCGGAAGTATATTTCCGGAGGCTTCCGCAACAGGAAATATATGTTACCAAATAGCAAAAGATCTAAATAAGAAATATGATGTTCATATTATTTCGTTACTGAACAAGTACATTTGCGAGAAGGAGGTAGTTACTCCTGAAGGAATTCGTATATCGGTCGAAAGAACCCCTTGGTTTTCATTAAGGCAGCGGTTTTTGAGTAGAAATAATAAAATAGGGTTCAATATCGTTCGTGCCATAGATAGAATATTTACGTTAATATGTGTTCCGAAAAATACATGGTGGTATACCAAGCGAGTTAAAAAAATGATTTGCGCTGAATCCAAAAGGGAATCGGATCTTTGCGTGATATCCTTTTCAGAACCGTTTGAAGCACACTGGGGTGTATTAAAAGCTCGGAAGAAGAATTCAAATTTCAAATGGATAAGTATTTTCGAGGATTCGTTTGCTGTTCCGTTGCACAAAAAAAATCTGTTTATAAGTTTAAGCAAAATGGCACAGATGGAACAAAGCATCATAAAGAATGCGGATCACGTGTTTGTAACACCTGAGATCTTGAGCAACAGAGACGCGTTTTATAAAGGTTTTGAAACTAAAGTATATGAGCTTCCGTATCTGATCAAGTATAATGTGCGGGAAAATGAAAATATTTCCGACGGACAAATAAGAATGGTATATGCAGGCAGATTTTATAGAGATATTCGTCCGCCTGAACCGATGTTGGATTTCTTTGCATCGTTACAAATACCTGATGCGGTTTTGGATCTTTTTACCGCCGGTGATTGCGAAAACACCATAAAGAAATATTCTGATTCTTGCGACGGTATTCGCTTGCAAAATATGATAACGCAAGAACAGCTGTTTGAAGAATATGCGAAATCGGATATATTGATCAACATGGAGAACAATATAAAAGAATATAAGCCAAGTAAACAATATGAATACATAGGTACAGGAAAACCGATCATTTCTTTTTATTACTTCGAACCTGATAAAAATTTGGAAAAGTATCCGTTGGCTTTGCAGATCAATGTGAACAACCGACTTGAAAATATAGAGTCGGCAAAGGCATTTGTCCAAAAAGTTAAAGGAAAAACAATGACACCAGATGAAATTGTGGCGATCTATCCTGAGAATACGATGCAATATGTAGTATCTTTAATAGAAAAGCGTATTGAAGATTAATATGCTTTCCGCATTGTTGCTGCCTGTAAATAGGATGGCGTTTGAAAATATATAGCTGAATAAAAAATTATAGCAAATTTATAACATAACAGTAAAAATATAATTTGTCTACTGATGATTACATTAACATAGATGGAGCGTTTTTAATGATAAAAAATATTCACATGAAATACAATTTGGGAATTTGGTTGGCAATCTTTTGTCTGGTATACAATCCTCCTTTGTTACCGTTTAATTCAATGCATTTGGTGGGTGGGCTTTCTTTAGTGTATTTGTTTATGAATTATGCAAGTACAAAACGTTTGCTGAAATCAAAGCATAGTATGTGGGCTATCGGATTTTTTTTCGTGCTTACGATCTATTTATTTTTGGTTTCGACCCTTTTCCCGAAGGGAAATTTAGAAACCATGTATTTTTCGATATATTTTATTCTCGATATTATACCGTTTGGTCTGGCGTTGCTTATTTATCATGATAAGAAGAAATTAACTGTTTCGGATTTTTATGATCTGATAATACAAGTAGCGCTTGTTCAAGCGATCTTGGCTATCGCGGCATTCTTTTTACCCGAGGTCCAAAAGATATTTGTTTCTATGTTTATCAACCAAGGCTATGGCGAAGCTTATGCAATGTTGGCAGACCATAGATTGTACGGATTGGCAGGAACGCTAACGTTTTCTATGCCTATATTGCAAAGCTTTTTAGCGGTATGTTGCTTTTATAAAGCTTTTGAATCGGATAGGATAAAAAATATTTTGTTAGCGCTCGTTCTCTTCTTTTCCGCGGTTATCAACGCAAGGGTTTCGATCGTTGTAATGCTTGTTGGCGTTTTTTCTTTCTTCCTTTCTCGAATTTCTGCCTTGAAAAAAATCATTCTCGCTCTTGGCTTGGTTGCTTCCTTTGGATTGTTTGTTGGCGTAGCGTTGCCCTTGCTTGAGGCACAAGACAATAATACATTTAGTTGGGTTTTGGACGGAGTAAAAGAAATTTTAGCATTCGCCAAAGGAGAAAACGTTGGTTATTTTGCTTACATTACAAATATAGACCGATACGTACTTCCTAACGGTATTGTTTCTTTGATGTTTGGCGAAGGACACAGTATTATGGGCGGAGAAAAATTGTATGGCGTCGCTTCCGACGTAGGCTTTATTAATGATATTTGGCGTGGCGGATTTGTATATTTGATTGTACTTTATTGCTTCGCGTTCAGAGCGTTGTGGGCGGTTTATAAAAATGGTGAAAAACAGATATCTTTCATTGGTTTGTGTGCTCTTCTTGCAGTGCCTGTTCTAAGCTTTAAGGGAAGTATCATTCGAATGAATGAATTTTCGGTGGTTTTGTTTTTGATATATATGGTTTCGAATATTAGTTTTCCTCAAGATGATGAAAGGAGTCAATTGTGAATCCAAAGATATCGATAATAATTCCTGTTTACAATGTAAAATCGTATTTGAATAAGTGCGTAGAGTCCGTTCTTACTCAAACTTATCAAAATCTTGAAGTAATATTGATAGACGACGGTTCAACTGACGGCAGCAGTGATATCTGCGATATGTTCGCGTTGCAAGATGCACGTGTCAGAGTATTACATCAAGTAAATCAGGGGCAGTCAGTTGCTCGAAATATAGGAATGGATATTGCGACGGGTGAATGGATCGCATTTTTGGATAGCGATGATTATGTTGAAGCCGATATGTACGGAGCTTTACTTACTCTTGCATTGAAGTATGATGTGGAGCTGTGTTCCTGTAACTCCCGATCGTTTTATGAAAACTCCTTGCCGATGAATAGCAATGATACGGGCGAAGAACGTGTTTATACATATAAAGAAGTGATTTTTGACTTATTGCAACAATCGAAGATCAGATTTGAGCTATGGAACAAACTGTGGAAAAAAACTTTAATAGATACAGTAAGATTAAAAAACGGTCAGCTTGGCGAGGAAGTATATTTTGACCGTATCTTGTATAAAAAAGCTCAAAGAATTGCTCATTTAGATAAAA
This sequence comes from Eubacteriales bacterium, assembly GCA_045533915.1. Classification (GTDB taxonomy): domain Bacteria; phylum Bacillota; class Clostridia; order Oscillospirales; family CAG-272; genus HGM12713. The sequence continues at coordinate 28,100 of JAZSIP010000078.1, read as the reverse complement.
CCTTTCATAATTACTTGATAAGTCGTCCCGGAAATACCAATTCATCGTTTAAGACAAAAAAATTGTGTATTTTTGATGAGTTTGACGAATGGATCCAAGATCTTAACAAAGAAGATCAAGAAGAACAAGGTAAAACAGTTGCTGTTATTGCGGGCGGATTTGCTATGGACATTTATATAGCCGCGGTAGAGACGAATCAAGAAAAAGAAATTCAAAAGTTTTTATTGAGAGCGGGGAAAAAATATTACGATATTTTTAAGACAGTAAAATTTTTATCTAAAAAACAAAGAATCAAATTTATGCTTTTTACTCATTGTCCTAAGTTGTTCATTTTTGTACGTAAAGTGAGCTTGAAAGCATAAAAATAATAATTATTGTGCAATTTCTTTTCCTTACAAAAAGAATACTGTTGTTTTGAGGAAAAAATGGATAAAGTAAAAGGATTATTAAACGTTTTTACATCTATTGTATTTAAAATATTTTTATTGGTCGGTCAAATTATACTGAGAAGATATTTGATACAATTTTTGGGAAACGAAATTAACGGTATATACTCTTTGTATATAAGTATTATCGGTATACTTTCCGTTGCGGAATTGGGTGTTGGTAACGCAATTACGTTCTGTATGTATAAGCCGATCGTAGAAAAGGATCAAAAAAAGGTTTCTGCGTTGTTTACGCTTTTTAAGAGACTGTATTTGATAATAGGCGGAATCATATTTGTGGGCGGATTGCTTGTAATGCCTTTCTTGCCTTCTTTGGCAAAAGGATATGAAGGCATAGGCGTTAATTTGTATTTGACATTCGCTATTATGCTGATCTCGGTAGTTATATCTTATTTGTTTAGTGCCAAGACATCACTTATCAATGCTTACAAGAATGACTATATTACAACGACGATATCTTCCTCGGGATTGTTGTTTCAATATGTTTTACAGTTAATAGTGATTGTTTGTACGCAATCTTTTGAGGCATATTTGTTGTGCAGTATCCTTGGTGTAATTGCGCAATGGGGTGCTACTGAAATTGTATTTGCAAGAAAGTACAATTTCAGCGTGGAGAAATGCGGTAAACTTGACAAAGAAACAAGATCAGAAGTTGTAAAAAATGTCAAGGCGATGTTTATGCACAAAATCGGAACAGTTTTGGTGAATACGATTGACAGCTTGATTATTTCTGCATACATCGGTGTTGCGGTGTTGGGAAAGTATACTAATTACACGACTGTTGTTTCTGCAATGATGGGCGTAATATCGCTGTTTTTTACGCCGTTGACCTCTGTGATAGGGCATTTGTGCGTAGAAGAGAACAAAAAACACGTGAAGGAATATTTTAATTTCTTCCACGGATTTAATTATGTGATCGCTGTGGTGTTTTTCTTGGGATATTATGCGGTGATCGATAATCTTGTTACCATATGCTTTGGTCAAAATCTGGAGATCGCTTCAAGCATTTCACTCGTTATCACCATAAATTATTTTTTGCAGTTTATGAGACGCGCAACATTGTTGTTTAGAGATGCAACGGGTACATTCTATAATGATAGATGGAAGCCTTTGTTCGAGGGATTGCTGAATCTTGTGTTGTCGTTGATATTTGTAAATTGGATGGGTATAGTAGGAGTTATTTTTGCTACTATCTTAACAAACCTGTTTATTTGTCACGTGGTAGAACCGTATATACTGTATAGATATGCTTTTTGTATGCCTGTAAGAAAATTCTATTTCAAAAATTATTTATATATAATCGCATTCTGTGCTATTTTGATTATAGAGCATTTTTGTCACATATCTATAGAAAATGAATGGCTCGAATTATTGGTAAACGGCGGTATAAGTTTGCTGTTTTCAGGCGGTGTGTGTGTTGTATTGTTTGCTACTGATAAAAATTTCAGAACGTATATCAAAAAATTTGCGTCAAAAGGATCGAAAGTATAAAAGCTTTTTGTTGGAAAACATAGAGTGTGCAGCATACGCTTCGAAATATTGATTTTTTAAGGAATGCTTAATGTGTATTTAATGAAAGGGGCTTTAATAAATGAAGTCGATTGAATATTATGATATCCCTTGCGATTTGCGGGAGTTAGATGCTAAAGAAGTAAGGAACATTCAACTTAAAATATTAGAGAGCGTTTGTGATTTTTGTAAAGCAAACGGAATCACTATTTTCTTAATGTACGGTTCTTTGCTTGGAGCAATCAGAGAGCATGGATTTATTCCGTGGGATGATGATATAGATCTTTGTATGACAAGAAAAGATTACGAAAGATTTATAGATATTTTTCCCAAAGCGCAAAACGAATTGATCGTTCGCGATCAAGCAACAGAAAAAGATTTTCCATTCTTCTTTGCAAAAATTTGTATGCCCGATACGTATTTGTATGAGGTAATAGACGGTAAAAGCTTTAATATCGGAATAAATGTTGATTTGTTTCCTTTAGACAATGTACCGGATGATATAAAATTGAAGAAAAAAATGTATAGGAAGATCAATTCTGTAAGAAGAAAAGTTATTCCTGCAACTATAGACAGAACTTTGAAAAGACCCATACACAAACAAATAATACTGAAAACAATGGATCTGATGTATAACAAACCTGTTTCGTACTATTATAAGCAGCTAAATGATGTGGTTGCGAAGTATAGGGATTATCAATCATCAAATGTTACCGAGATAATGACACCTTACGGTGAACGCGCTATACTCGATAGAACTTTGTTTGATAAAGCAATATTAGTTGAGTTCGAGAACATTGTCGTTCCCGTTCCTGAAAAATATGATGAGATATTGAAAAAAATATACGGTAACTATATGCAACGTCCTCCGAAGGACAAGCAAGTTACACACCATACTTTTAAAGCGTTTATAAAGGAAGGAGACACAAAATGAAAGCTTTAATATTAAATTCCGGTCTGGGTCATAGAATGGGAGTTCTTACATCCGAACATCCAAAATGTATGACGGAGATTTCGTCAAGAGACACTATTCTCAGTCGTCAACTTAAGCTTATTTCCGCTGCGGGAATAAATGAAGTTGTTATGACTACAGGTTATTTTGATGAAGTTCTGGTGAACTATTGCCATTCGCTTGATTTGCCGCTTCACTATACGTTTGTAAACAATCCTATATACGATCAAACTAACTATATTTATTCAATTTACTGCGCACGCGAATTTCTCAGAGATGAAGATATAGTATTGTTACATGGAGATTTGGTTTTTGAACCTTCTGTTTTGGAGGATCTTTTGGCGTGTCCAAACAGTTGTATGAAGGTCAGCTCAACAATTCCGTTGCCTGAAAAAGACTTTAAAGCGGTTGTGTATGACGGCTTGGTTAAAAAAGTTGGTGTAGAATTCTTTACCGATGCTATGGAGGCGCAAGCTCTCTATAAGCTCAACAAAAACGATTGGAATGTATGGCTTGATAAAATTGAGGAGTTTTGCAATACCGACAGAAGAAAATGCTATGCCGAGGTTGCGTTAAATGAGATCTCCGATGCTTGTAAGATATATGCTTACGATGTTGAAAATCGCCTTTGTACCGAGATCGATACCCCCGAGGATCTAGCTATAGTAAAAGCTAAGGTTGCAGAAGTTGATAATCGCAGTGTATATATGTGCTTTTCTACGGATATGGTCCACAGTGGACATATTGCGATCATAAAAAAGGCGGCAAAACTTGGTAGATTGACAGTAGGTGTCCTTTCTGATGAGACTGTTGCAAGCTATAAGCGTTTCCCACTTATGCCGTATGAAGAAAGAAAAGCTTTGTTTGAAAATATAAACGGAGTAGCAGAGGTTATAGAGCAGAAACATTTGAGTTATGCTGAAAATCTCAGAGCTCTAAAACCTACGTACGTTGTGCACGGAGATGATTGGCGAGAGGGATTTCAGAAACCTATCCGAGATGAAGTTGTAAGTGTGCTTGCGGAGTATGGGGGAAAATTAGTCGAATATCCGTATTCAAAAGACGATAAATATGCTGATCTGGAGAAGCTCAGCAGAGAGCAACTCGCTATGCCGGATCTTAGAAGAGGTCGTTTGAAAAAACTACTTGCTATGACGGGTTGTGTCAATGCCATCGAGGCACACAGCGGTATTACCGGTTTGATCGCAGAAAAGACAAAGGTTCTGCAAAACGGCAAGACCTATCAGTTTGACGCAATGTGGGTATCAAGTCTTTGCGACAGTACAGCAAAAGGCAAGCCTGATATAGAGCTTGTAGATATGACATCGCGTTTTCGCACGATCGATGATATTATGGAAGTTACTACCAAGCCCATCATTTTCGATGGTGATACAGGAGGACTTGTTGAACATTTTGTTTATACGGTCAAGAGCTTGGAGCGTATGGGAGTATCTATGGTGATCATCGAGGATAAAACGGGATTGAAGAAAAATTCTCTTTTTGGAACTGAGGTTGAACAGACCCAAGATTCTATAGAAAACTTCTGTGCTAAGATTCAAGCAGGAAAGAAAGCGCAAAAAACAAAAGATTTTATGATATGCGCGAGAATTGAAAGCTTGATCTTGGAACGCGGAATGGAGGATGCTTTGGAGCGCGCTTTTGCTTTTGTAAAGGCAGGAGCGGATGCGATTATGATCCATAGCCGCAAAAAAGATCCGGACGAGATTTTTGAATTCGTAGAGAAGTTCCGAGCTGAAGATACGGTAACGCCTATCGTTGTTGTTCCTACTTCGTTTAATTCTGTTACAGAAAAGGAATTCAAGGAAAGAGGCGTAAATGTAGTTATTTACGCAAATCAGCTGACCCGTAGCGGTTTCCCTGCAATGCAGAAGGCTGCCGAAACCATTCTTACAAATCACAGAGCTAAAGAAGCTGATGATATGTGTATGTCTATCAAGGATATTATCACATTGATACCGGAGATGTAATTATGAAACAAAATATCATATGTGGACAAGGTTTGGGTTTAAAGCTTGAAAATCTTTTAACGCAGTATGATTGTCATAAATTTCTATTGGTGTGCGACTCGTCTTTTGATTTTTTATCAATTAAGGAAAGCATAACTTCTTGTTTAATACCTTACGTAATTTTTGACAAATTTACGCCTAACCCTTTTTATGAAGATGTTTGTAAAGGTGTTACGCTTTTTAATCAAGAAGATTGTGATGCTATCGTTGCGGTTGGCGGAGGAAGTTCTTTAGATGTTGCTAAATGCATTAAGCTTTATGCAAAAATGGATCCTAACAAGAACTATTTGGAGCAAGAATACCAAGATTCCGAAATACCGTTAATTGCAATACCAACTACCGCGGGTACAGGAAGTGAATCAACAAGATATGCGGTGATCTATTACGAAGGAAAAAAACAGTCTGTTACTCATGACAGCATTATTCCTAATATCGCTGTTCTTGATTATACGGTTTTGAAAACGCTTCCTTTGTATCAAAAAAAATGCACAATGTTGGATGCGCTTTGTCAGGGTATTGAATCGTGGTGGTCTGTAAATTCCACAGAAGAAAGCAGGATATACTCTGAAAAAGCAGTGCGTATGATTATGGAACATTATCGTTCGTATATCTTTGAAAATGATGAAAAAGCCGCTGAACAGATTATGTTGGCTGCTAATTATTCAGGTCGTGCAATTAACATTACACAGACAACAGCTGCGCATGCAATGAGTTATAAGCTAACTTCTTTATATAAGCTTTCCCACGGACATGCTGTTTCCATATGTCTGCCGCGCATATGGGAATATATGCAAAATAATCCTACGGCATGTATTGATCCTCGCGGTTACGTATATGTCAAAATGATATTTGATGAAATTTCAAATGCTATTGGAACAAAATCCGTAGATGAAGCTATATTAAGATTCGATGAGTTGATTAGTGAATTGGAAATAGAGCTTCCTGTGTCTGATAATAGAGAGCTTGATCTGCGCTTGTTGACTGAGTCGGTTAATCCTGTAAGGCTAAAAAACAATCCAACAGTATTGACGGAGAATGTAATTCGTGAATTATATTCCAAAATTGTATCCTAATAAATATGTGCAAACATAAGGAGTAATTTTATGAAACTTGAATTTTTAAAACAATTTGAATTTTTCGCTGGTGTGCCTGATTCTCAGTTAAAGCCTTTATGTGATTATTTGGTAAATAAATACGGTGTTTCAGGAAAACATGTTATCGCTGCGAATGAAGGAAATGCGGTAGCAATGGCTGCAGGATATCATCTGGCTACCGGAAAAATTCCTGTAGTATATATGCAAAACAGCGGAATTGGAAACATCATTAATCCTGTGGCTTCTCTTTTGAATGATAAGGTATATGGAATTCCTTGTGTATTTTTTGTAGGGTGGCGCGGAGAACCTGGTATTCATGATGAGCCTCAACATATCTATCAAGGTGAAGTTACCATTAAACTTTTGGAAGATATGGATATTCGTACTTTTGTTATCAGCAAAGATACGACTGAAGCAGAGGTAAATTCGCAACTTGAGATTTGGAAGCCCCTTTTGAATGCAGGTAAACAAGTAGCTTTTGTGGTACGAAAAGGTGCGCTTGAGTTCGATGAAAAAGTAAAGTACGTCAATGAAAACACAATGGTCAGAGAAGAGATCATACGTCATATCGTTGCTGTTTCCGATAGAGATCCGATTGTGTCTACAACAGGTAAAGCGTCCAGAGAATTGTTTGAGATCCGTGAAGCTAACGGTCAGGGACATCAATATGATTTTTTAACTGTTGGCTCGATGGGGCATAGCTCATCAATCGCACTTGAGATCGCATTACAGAAGCTTGACAGAAAAATTTGGTGTATTGATGGAGACGGCGCTCTTTTAATGCATATGGGTTCGATAGCATTAATAGGAGCAAATAAACCTCAGAATCTTGTTCATATTGTAATTAATAATGGAGCACATGAAACGGTCGGGGGTATGCCCACTGTGGCCTCTAATATTGATATAATCTCGATTGCCAAGGCTTGCGGATACCCAAATGCCGTAAGTGTAGATAATTTTGATTTGCTTGATAGGGAGCTTTATAAAGCTAAGGAAAGATCGGAGCTTACTTTGATTGAGGTAAAATGCTCAATCGGAGCGCGTGACGATCTTGGAAGACCAACCACTACAGCTATGGAAAATAAAATTAGGTTTATGAAATATTTGGAGGATTAAAAATGTCGTTATTTACTAATAAAACTTTACTTATCACCGGAGGTACAGGTTCTTTCGGTAACGCTGTTCTAAACCGTTTCTTGCGGACGGACATTGGGGAAATCAGAATCTTTTCTCGCGATGAAAAGAAGCAGGATGATATGCGTCATGAGTTTCAGGCAAAGATGCCCGAAGTAGCGGAAAAGATCAAGTTCTATATAGGTGATGTGCGCGATATCGCATCAGTTCGTAATGCGATGTATGGTGTTGACTATATCTTCCATCCGGCAGCGCTCAAACAGGTGCCGTCATGTGAGTTTTTCCCGATCGAAGCTGTTAAGACCAACGTATTGGGTACGGAAAACGTACTTACAGCGGCTATTGAGGCTGGTGTAAAAAATGTTGTTTGCTTATCTACGGATAAGGCGGCATATCCCGTTAACGCTATGGGTACTTCAAAGGCAATGATGGAGAAGGTTATCGTGGCTAAATCGAGAACTGTTGATCCCGCAAAGACAAAGATCTGTTGTACTCGTTACGGAAATGTTATGTGTTCTCGCGGCTCGGTTATTCCTCTCTGGATCGATCAGATCAGAGCAGGCAACCCTATCACAATTACCGACGGCTCTATGACTCGTTTCATTATGTCACTGGACGAGGCGGTAGATCTCGTTCTGTTTGCGTTTGAACATGGAGAAAGCGGTGATATCCTTGTTCAAAAGGCTCCTGCTTGTACCATTCAGACTCAGGCAGAGGCAGTTTGCGAACTGTTTGGCGGTGACAAGAGCAACATCAAAGTCATTGGTATTCGCCACGGCGAAAAGATGTACGAGACTTTGCTTACCAACGAAGAATGTGCTAATGCCATTGATATGGGTAATTTCTATCGTGTTCCTTGCGATAAACGTGGACTTAACTACGATAAGTATTTCAACAAGGGTGATGCCGAGCGCAATACTTTGACAGAGTTTAATTCTAATAACACAAAGCTTTTGACTGTTGAAGAAACTAAAACGAAGATTGCAAGTCTTGCTTATATTCAGGAAGAATTGACAAAAGAGGTCAAGTGATATGAATATTCTTGTAACCGGATCTGCCGGCTTTGTGGGAAAAAATCTCGTCGAGGCATTGAAGAATATCCGTGACGGTAAAGATAAAACCCGCCCGAGCCTCGCCATTAATGAGATATATGAATATGATATAGATACTGATCCCGCATTGCTTGAAGGATATTGCGCTAAAGCAAATTTTGTTTTTAATCTTGCAGGAGTGAATCGTCCGCAGAATACGGAAGATTTTATGAAGGGGAATTTCGGTTTTGCAAGTGTGCTTCTTGATACTTTAAAGAAACACAAAAATAGCTGTCCCGTAATGATCTCTTCATCAATTCAAGCGACCTGTATCGGACGTTACGACAGTGACTACGGAAGATCTAAAAAGGCAGGCGAGGAGCTTGTGTTTGCTTACGGAGAAGAAATCGGTGCAAAGGTTCTCGTTTACCGCTTCCCGAATTTGTTTGGAAAGTGGTGCAGACCTAACTATAATAGCGCAGTTGCAACATTTTGCAATAATGTTGCCAACGATTTGCCGATTACGGTAAGTGACCGCGCAGTACAGCTAGAGCTATTATATATTGATGATCTTGTTGCAGAAATGCTTGATGCATTAGAAGGCAAGGAACATCACTGCGAATTTGAGGGCATTGATACAGTGATTTGCAAAGACGGAAGATATTGCGCTGCTCCGATATCACATAAAGTAACACTTGGTGAGATAGTGGATCTTTTGGACGTATTCAAGGCACAATCTGAGACTTTGATTATGCCCGAAATTCCTGAAAACAGTTTTGCAAAAAAATTATATAGCACCTATTTGTCATATTTGCCGCGAGAAAAAGCATCCTTTGCGCTGAAGATGAATGAGGATGCGCGCGGTAGCTTTACCGAGTTGCTCAAGACCGAAAAGTGTGGTCAAATAAGCGTGAACATATCCAAGCCAGGTATTACAAAGGGACAGCATTGGCACAATACGAAATGGGAATTTTTTATTGTCGTAGCAGGGCGCGGATTGATCCAACAACGTAAGATCGGTACTAATGAAGTATTGAATTTTGAGGTTTCGGGAGATAAGATCGAAGCTGTGCATATGTTGCCCGGATACACTCATAATATCATCAATCTTTCTGATACAGAAAACCTTGTTACAGTAATGTGGGCAAATGAGCAGTTTGACTCGAATCATCCAGATACATTTTTTGAGGTGGTAGAATAATGGAAATGAATATTAAGCTTGATTACAGTGATGTGAAATTCAAGAATAACGGTAAACTTAAGTTGTTGATTATTGTAGGCACACGTCCTGAGATCATTCGACTTGCAGCTGTTATTAATAAGTGTCGTCAGTATTTTGATACTGTTCTTGCGCATACGGGGCAGAACTATGACTATAATCTCAATGGTGTGTTTTTTAAAGATCTCAAGCTTGTAGATCCCGAGGTGTATATGGATGCTGTTGGTGACGATCTTGGCGCAACTGTTGGAAATATCATAAACTGCTCGTATAAGCTGATGAATCAGATAAAGCCCGACGCGCTTCTAATACTTGGAGATACAAACTCCTGCCTTTCGGCAATTGCGGCAAAGAGATTGCATATCCCGATCTTTCATATGGAGGCGGGTAACAGGTGTAAGGACGAATGTCTGCCTGAGGAGACAAACAGAAGGATAGTGGATATCATTTCTGACGTTAATCTCGCGTATTCCGAACACGCGAGAAAATATCTGCACGAATGTGGCTTGCCCAAAGAACGCGTATATGTGACGGGATCTCCTATGGCGGAAGTACTTCACTCAAATCTTGAAGAGATAGAAGCTTCCGATGTACACAAGCGTCTTGGACTTGAAAAAGGAAAGTATATCCTTCTTTCTGCGCATAGAGAAGAAAACATCGATACAGAGAAGAACTTTAACAGCCTCTTTAATGCTATAAATAAGATGGCTGAAAAGTATGATATGCCGATTCTTTACTCCTGTCATCCCAGAAGCAGAAACAGACTTGAAAAGAGCGGATTTAAGCTTGATCCGAGGGTTATACGAAATGAACCTCTCGGTTTTCACGATTACAACTGTCTGCAGATGAACGCATTTTGTTGTGTCTCTGATAGCGGTACTCTCCCCGAAGAAAGCTCATTCTTTACGAGTATCGGAAAGCCTTTCCCCGCGGTATGTATCAGAACATCTACCGAGCGTCCCGAAGCTCTTGATAAAGCATGCTTTATACTTTCAGGTATCGATGAAAAGGGTCTTTTGCAGTCTGTTGATACCGCTGTTGAAATGAACCGTAGCGGTGATATCGGTATTCCTGTTCCGGATTATATTGAAGAAAATGTTTCAACCAAAGTAGTCAAGATCATACAGTCTTATGTAGGCGTTGTTGATAAGATGGTGTGGAGAAAGTTTTAACGATAATCGGCAGGTTTAAAGTGGAACAAAGATTGATAAAAGCGATGTTCTCACTTATACGTTACGAAATAGGGAAACAAGAAGCACTAACGGAAGATTACCGCGTTTTTATATCTGAAAATACTAGAGAGTAACACGATATATCATTGTTTTCGCCTAATGGAAATACATTTAGAGCTTCATTTTTCAATTAAAGAAATATGGACTCAATTGATAAATTACTTTCTGAGGTGTGGTCATACTCTGTTTGATATGTAATTTGAATTCATTCTATGGATGGTTCAAGATTTTCAGTAATGGGCATCGTTTTAAACGATCTATGAGTGAGCCTTAAATCAAGCAATTCTGTTTCAAAAGGAAAAGCTAACGAAATGACGCAATTACTTGATGAAGTAGGATCAAATTTCTAAGTTAAAAAATAAAGTTTGCTGATACTATAATAAAGGGGCTGTCTCATTTAGATGCAGAAGTCGTGGTTTGGTTCTCGTCGGCGTACAAAGGTACGCCAGAGAGCCAAAACGCGGCTAAAAAATACACATAAAAATTGAAATTAGTAAGAATTTCTACCAAAAAACCGCTCCCACTGTCGCATTTTGGACGATGAGAGCGGAATTTTCACTTATTATTTATTCGTGTATTTTTGTTCTGCGCTAAATGCGACAGCCCCTTTTTAATTTATTCTTATCAACTTCTCTTCAAAAGCTTTGCTTTAAAGCCGTTGCCCACGCCTGCGGCGTTGGCGTCGTCGGTGTCGATATGCATTTCGAGTCGGAAAGCCTTATTTACGCGGATCTGTACGTCGTAGAAGAGGCTTCTTCTTTCACCGCAAAGCTCTACGTCTACATAATCGCCGTCGTTGACGCCGAAGGCTTTGCCCTCCTCCTCGCTCATATGGATATGACGGTTTGCGATAATACAACCCTCTTTAAGAGTAACGATACCCTTAGGTCCGATTATGGTAACGGGTGCAGAGCCCGCGATATCGCCCGATTCACGCACGGGCGGCTTTACCTTAAGAACGTAACTGTCGGTTCTTGAGATCTCTACCTGAGATGCCTTTCTTTCAGGTCCTAAAACGCGTACACCCTCAATAGCTCTCATTGAAGGACCAACGATAGTGAGCTGCTCCTTACAGGCGTATTGACCGGGTTGTGAAAGCTCCTTGAGCTTAGTGAGCTGATAGCCTTTTCCAAACAGTATATCTACGTGCTCGCGGCTAAGGTGTATATGACGGTTTGAAATGCCCACGGGGATATCGCCCTCCGCGCTCTTTCCGTCCTGAACTGCCTCGATCACCTTGTTGACCAATGCCTTTAATTCCTGCTCTGTATAAGTCATTGTTTTTCTCCCGTTAAATGATTCTGAAGTTATCCGCCATTACGCATCTGCGCTTTCTTGTAAAGGAGCGCGCCGAGGTGATACCCTCGCCTGTAGGACCTGCGATGGTAAATGTCGTATGTCCCTCTCCGCCAAATCCGATACCTGCGTAAGAAGGCGCGTTTTTAACAAATATGGTGGTCTCTACCGCCTTTGCGAATGCGGAGAGGTGGTCTATGTTCTTTGAGTACATATGAGCGGTATGACGGTTTCCGTGCTCTGCCTTTACAGCTAGGTCAATAGCCTCTTCGATATTATTTACTCTGACGATAGGAAGAATGGGCATCATAAGCTCATGCTGAACGAAATCGTGCATAAAGTCGGTCTCGCAAATAATGCAACGAACGCTCTTGTCTACGCTGACACCTATCTTTGCAAGCAGAACGTCGGCATCACGACCTACACAGTCGCGGCTTACGGTCTTAACAGTCTTACCTGCCTTGTTTGTCTTCTCAACGAGAACTATCTTAGAGAGCTTATCAGCCTGTTCCTTATTTATGAGATACGCTCCGTTTTTCTGCATCTCGGCGATCAACTGATCAGCGATATTCGAGAAAGCGAAAACTTCTTTTTCTGCGATACAGGGAAGGTTATTATCGAAGCTACAGCCGGCGATGATATCTTTTCCTGCTTTTCTTATATCAGCGGTATCGTCAACGATAACGGGGGGGTTGCCCGCGCCCGCACCGATAGCCTTTTTGCCTGACGAAAGAACTGCCTTAACAACTCCGGGGCCGCCCGTGCAGACGAGAAGTCTTATCTTCGGGTGGGATTGCATAATAGCCGCGCTCTCCATAGTAGGCTTATCCATCGAGCATACGAGTATATCGGGGCCTCCTGCAGCCGCAGAAGCTCTGTTTACAAGGTCAACTGCGTAATTGGAAACGCAGATCGCATTGGGGTGAGGATTGAAAACCACACCGTTTCCGGCGGCGATCATACCGATAGAATTACAGATAACAGTTTCGGAGGGGTTGGTGCTGGGGGTAATAGAACCAACTACGCCGAAGGGAGCCATTTCGGTGAGCGTAAGACCGTTGTCGCCCGTTTTTGCCTCGGAGACGATATCCTCTGTTCCGGGAGTCTTTTCAGCGACCAAGATGTGCTTAAGTCTCTTATGCTCGACCTTACCCATACCCGTCTCGGCAACGCCCATTTCAGCCATGATAGGAGCTTCCGCGACGGTAAGACGGCGGATCTCGGTAATTATTTTTTCTCTCTGCTCAACGGTCATTGCGCGAACTGCGCGATATCCACGCTCAGCGGCGTCGATGGCTTCGTTCATATCGGAATAAACGCCGATAAGCTTTCTGCCGTTATATTCGGTAGAGCTATATTTCTGCGCGTTTGCGTTTGCTGTGCCTTTTATAATGCCTTCAACGATCTTTCTGATCTCGGCTTCGGTTATGTTTGCCATTTCAGTCAGTCTCCTTTTTTATTTGCTTGCAAGTCTTTGCGTGTCATTTGCGATCATATATTCCTCGTTTGTAGGAATGATCCAAACCTGAACCTTTGCGCCGTCCTTAGTTATATTGAAAGGAATACCGCGGGTGAAGTTGTTGTTTCTATCGGTATCGATCTCTATTCCGAGATAGCTCATATTTTCGCAAACCATTTCGCGAACGTTTTGCTGGTTCTCGCCGATACCTGCGGTAAATACAAGAGCATCAAGTCCGTTCATCTCGGCAACGTAAGAACCTATAAGCTTTTTAATGCTGTTAACGAGGAGATCTATCGCGAGCTTTGCTCGAGCGTTGCCCTCTTCTGCCGCGGAAAATACGTTGCGGAGGTCGTTTGAAATACCCGAAACACCGAGCAGACCGCTCTTCTTGTTGAGGATATCCTCAACCTCCTGTGCGGAGTAGCCCTTGGTCTTCATAAGATACGTAACAACTGTGGGATCGAGGCTGCCCGAACGAGTGCCCATTACAACACCCTCCTGAGGAGTAAATCCCATAGAAGTATCGATAGCTTTTCCGCCGTCGACTGCGGTGATGGAAGAACCGTTTCCAAGGTGGCAGGTGAGTATCTTCAGATCCTCGATAGGCTTGCCGACAGCCTTTGCAAGCTCTGCGCTTACGTATCTGTGAGAAGTTCCGTGGAAGCCGTAACGGCGGATCTTATCATTCTCGTAGAATTCGTAAGGAATAGCGTATACGAATCTCGAGTCCTCAATGGTAGAATAGAACGAGGTATCAAACACTGCGACTTGAGGAACGTCGGGCATAAGAGCGAGACACGCCTTGATACCTGCGATAGCAGGAGGTCCGTGAAGCGGATTGATGGGAACTATGGTCTCAAGATATTTTACAACGCTTTCGGTAATGAGTGAGGATTCCTTAAGCTTTTCGCCGCCGTGAGCAACTCTGTGTCCTACGGCATCTATCCCCTTGACCGAGCCGATAACGCCATACTCTTTAGAGCAGAGAAGTGAAAGTACCTTTTCAAGAGCAACTCCGTGGTTCGGGAAATCAACCTCCTCGGAATAAGCTTCATCTCCGCGCTTGTGGGTTATGAAGCCGCCTGCGCCGATGCGTTCGCAAGTACCTTTTGCAAGTACCTCGGAGCTTTCCATAAGGAAGAGCTGATATTTGAGCGAGGAGCTTCCCGCGTTTAATACAAGAATTTTCATAATTTCTATCTATCCTTTCAAAACAATATTTTTCTATATTTACCAGATAAGCTCTATGCCCTTGTCGGAGCAAATGCTTATCCATTTTTCCGAAGGCTCTGAATCGGTGGCTATAATATCTACATCTCCGAAGTCACAGACCTTTACGAAAGATTTTTTATCAAATTTTTCAATATCCAAAGCAAGTATGCATCTTTCTGCCGAATGGAACATAGACTGCTTGATAAGAGTGTCGCTTTCGTTTGAATCAGTCACGCCAAGCTCTTGATCGAGTCCCTTGCACGAGCAGATCGCCGTATCAACGTGATATGAATTTATCATTTTTTCAGCGGACGAGCCTGTTAAGGAAAGAGCTCCTTTTTTTAATATACCGCCTGTTGAAAGCACGGTCCAATCAGTCTTGTCGGCAAGTTCGAGAAGTATCTTGACCGAGTTTGTTATAATGGTAAGATTTTTTTTGTCCTTCAAGCGTTTGAGGACGTAAAGAGCAGTTGAGCTTGAGTCAAGCATTAGACGGTCACCGTCGAGTATAAGATCGGCAATGGTTTCGGCTATGCGTTGCTTCTGCTCGATGTTTACGCTTTCCCTTATATTGTAAGGAAGATCTACCGCAGACGTGTGCTTTGAGACCGCGCCTCCGTAGGTCTTGGACGCAAGTCCCTCCTTATCAAGCTTTTCAAGGTCTCTGCGTATCGTTTCTTCGGTAACGTTAAAATCCTTTGCAAGCTCGGATACGATAACTTTTCCGTTATTTGTCAGTCTTGCGAGGATCTCTCTTCTTCTTTCGATGGCAAGCAAAGGATCTCACCTCCGTGTATTTTTATTAATTAAAGAATGCTTTCCCAGAGTCTTTCGTCAGGTCCTGCGATAATAGATGTGTCAAGGAGCAAGCCGTCCTCGACGCCCATCTTCGCACGTTCAATGGCGGCGGTGACCGAGGAGACGCTTCCTGTCAGAATTATGTAAGATTTTCCGCACATACCCTTTGCAAGTCTGACCTCGACAAGTTCAACAAGAGCGGTCTTTGCGGCGGTATCTGCGGCAATGACTGCGGAAGCCGCGGTAAACGTCTCAAGAATACCTATCGCGCTCTTGTTTTTTATCTCAAGTGCGCCGCAGATAGCGGGTTGAACCGACTCGTGCGGATTTCCGAGAATAAATTTATCAATAAGCATAGCGGAGTTGAATCTTTCCGCCGCCTCTATCGCGGCTTTTACAGAGCTAAGCTCTCCCGCGATGGTGGCAAGGTATTTTCCGGGACAAACGGGATTAGCCTGAACGACCTCAACGTCTGCGGTCTTGAGCATTATATCGGTCGCGGTAATTCCAGAGGCGACCGTTTTAAATTCGATCATTCCAAGCGCTTTTTTCATTATATAATACTATCCTTTCCGTTTATAACGGTTATTTTTTTATCTTTACGTATTTAGGTGTAACGGCGGTGACTTTTCCATCAATGGACGCGTGTATGTTTACACTCAATGCACCGTCAACGGCTTTTGCGATGACGTCGCCCTTTTTCACCGTGTCGCCCTCATTTACGCAAGGAACGGCGGGTGCGCCCAAATGTTGAGAGGTGAGGATCTTTACACTGTTTGTCTCAAAATCCTCGGAAATGGGAGCGGGAACGTCGTATTTTTTAAGTCCGAGACGCATTGTCAATCGTTCGACCGATACCTTTTTGAGATCGGCGTCCTTTACAACATCGGGTCTTATGTCATCGGGCGGCTTGTGACCGCGTGCGCGAGCCATATTTTTAAGCTCTGCTATCATAGCTCTTGGTGAAAGTCCTTGAGGACAGGAGTATGTCTCGCAAAGTCCGCAGCCAGAGCAGAACAGAGAACCGTCAAGCGCATCAATGTCACCCTTTCCACCGTTTGAAAGCACTCTCATTACAAGGTGGGGTTCTACGGGATAACCGAGAACTCTTCGAGAGCAGAGGTCGGTACAGCTTCTGCACTGACAGCAGACTGACATGGTACGGCGCAGATTTATCGCGGCGTTGCGGTTTTTATTCATAATAACGTTGTGATCTGCGGGAAGAACGATAATTGCGTTAGTTGTTTTAGTAATTACGTCATTGGGATTGATGACCTTTCCCATCATAGGTCCGCCGCAGATATACGCCGCGTCGTCGACCGTAATGCCGCCGACAGCTTTCAAAAGCTCTGTTATTTTTGTTCCTATCGGAACGCGAAGCGTTGTAGGGTGCGCGACCTCTCCTGCGACCGTTACGTATTTGTCGGTTACGGGTGTGCCGCTCATAGCTTTGTAAACGTTAAGCATCGATTCAACGTTGCAAACGGTAACGCCTACTGAAATGGGAAGCTTTCCAGGGTCTACTATCTTTCCTGTAACTTCTTTTATAAGAATGATTTCATCTCCTGCGGGATAAACGGCATCAAGCGTATGGATAGAGAGGTTCGGATAATCTCCGATCTCATTTTCAAGAGCCAAAAGTGCGGATCTGTAATGCGATTTTATCGCGATTATTCCGCGGTCAGCTCCTGCTGCTTTTACAAGGTCCGAAAAAGCAGAAAGTATCTCAACGGTGTATTCCTCAAGCACCTGTCTGTGCACCTTGAGTAAAGGCTCACATTCGGCACAGTTAAGAATGACCGTATCTGCCTTGTCAGATATCTTGGCATAGCTTGGGAATCCTGCTCCACCCGCGCCAACGACACCCGATTCGCGCAAAAGATCTTTTAACTCGTTAAGTTTCATTGCTAAAAATCCTTGTGTTTTGCGATTTATTCTTCGTTAATACCCGTACCGCTATCTATTATACCTACGATCGCGGCATCTATCGGAGCGGACTCTTGATCACAGCCAATACGCGCAGCGCTTCCCGTTGCGACCAAAACCATCTCTCCGATACCCGCGCCTACGTTATCAACGGCAACGATACGCTTTGCCGTACCCGTGTTTGCGCAGGGCTCTACTATCATAAATTTACTGCCTATAAGTTTTTCGTTTTTTCTTGTGGAGACAACGCTTCCAACGATTTTTCCGATCAACATATCTCTATTCTCCAAATTTTTCTGTATTTTTGAGTTTATTTTCCCAGCGCCAAGCTTTGACCTTTCAAAACCTGCCGCTCGGAAAATAAACCACGCGTTAACATGATTTATTTTCCGATGAGCTCAGACAGGATCAGTTAAGAGAAGGAAGGATCTTCTCAACGTCTGCATGAGGACGGGGAATAACGTGAACCGCAACGAGCTCGCCAAGAGCAGAAGCAGCAACGCTTCCAGCCTCAGTAGCAGCCTTAACAGCTCCGACGTCACCTCTTACCATAACGGAAACGAGTCCCGAACCGATCTTCTCAGTTCCGATAAGCTCAACGTTAGCAGCCTTAACCATTGCGTCTGCTGCCTCAATTGCAGCAACGAGACCTCTGGTCTCAACCATTCCAAGTGCTTCGAGTGCCATAATTAAATATCTCCTTTATTATTTATCAGTTTTTGTTTCTGTTTTTGCGACCGTTGCTTCGGGCTTTACAGTCTTTGCAGACTTTTTAGCCGTTGGCGTTGAGGTCTTTTTTACAGGCTTTGCTTTTTCTTTAGCTTGAGCCTTTTTTTCAAGTCTCTTTGCAGAAAGCTCAACGAGCTTTACTGTTTCGGCGTGCGGGTTTGCGATGACCGCGCTTGCGCAAGGCTTTTTGATGCATTGCGCGCAAGCACTTTCTACCGCCGCGGTGACAGCCGATACGCTTCCAGTGACGATGAGCGTTACAAGGCGTCCTCCAAGCTTTCTTTCCCAGCTTACGAGAGATACCTCGGCGCTCTTGCACATAATATCAAGCGCATCTACTGCCGCAACGACTCCGCTCACCTCGACAAATCCAAGTGAATTCATATTGCCTCCGTGAGTGTTTCGTGATATTTAAAATCCGATCAATCAAGAGAAGGAAGGATCTTCTCAACGTCTGCGTGAGGACGGGGAATAACGTGAACCGCAACGAGCTCGCCGAGCTTGGAAGCAGCAACGCTTCCTGCTTCAGTTGCAGCCTTAACTGCGCCAACGTCACCTCTTACCATAACGGAAACGAGTCCCGAACCGATCTTTTCAGTGCCGATGAGAGTGACCTCAGCAGCCTTGACCATTGCGTCTGCAGCTTCGATTGCCGCAACAAGTCCTCTGGTTTCTACCATTCCAAGAGCTTCAAGTGCCATTTTTATAATTCCTTTCAATAAATCAAATATGTGTTAGTTTTTGTCGAAAGCATTTAGCTTCAACATCTTTTCGGTCGACTCCTCGGTGTTTGCGATGATATGCTTTGATACCACTCCGCTAACTCCGTTTGCCGCCGCTTCAGCCGCTTCAACAGCCGCCTTGACCGCATCTACCGAGCCTCTGAATTTGATGCATACGATAAGCGGTACGGGGAGCGCGTCTGCATTGCCGGGTTTGTTTTTGTCAAGAGTTTCAACGGTCACGTCAGCGGCTTTACAGCCTGCGTCTACCGCTACAAATGCGGTAGTAAGACCGAACACCTCTATAAATCCTGTGGCTTTTCCCATATCTGCCGCCTATTTATCACTCGTTTACGATAGCGATCTTAAGACCTTCCATTTTGAGATTGGTCTCAAGCGCTTCGTTGATCTTATCGAGCGGATATTTGTGGGTTATGAGCTTTTCAAGCGGAATACCGATAGCCTTTGCTCTCTTGAGAAAGTCGAAGGTGGTTGCGTAATCGCGGAGGGTATATACCCAAGAACCGACGGTCGTGATCTCCTTGGAGCAGATGTCGAAGTGAGGGTTGATAGTTGCGTCTCCGCCATTGATAAAGAAGCCGAGCTCACAAAGTCCGCCGCCGTTGCGAATGAACTTGTAGATGTTTGCGTGAGCAACAGGAGAACCTGTGCACTGGAACGCGAAGTCTGCGAGATAACCGCCGAAAGCGTCCTTTACAGCGCCCGCAAGCGCGTCGATTCCCTTGTGATCCTTGAAGTTTACAGTTTCGGTAGCACCCATGAGCTTAGCAAATTCAAGGCGCTTTGCCTCACCGTCTACCGCTACGATGTTTTCCGTACCGAGAGTGCGGAGAACAGCGATACAGATAAGTCCGATAGGACCGCAGCCCTGAACGACTACGCGGGAGTTGAAACGGAGGATACCCGTGGTCTTTGCTCTTTCAACTGCGTGAATAAGGACCGCGCAAGGCTCGATGAGGATTCTCGAATCAAGATCGAGATCGCTTACGTTGAATATAGTCGAGCCGCCTCTTACGAGAATGTAATCGGAGAACCAACCGTTGAGGTGCTTGTCATCGTCGGGAAGCAGACCGTAAACGTCCGCGCCTCCAACGTTCTGTTTGTTAAGGTCGAACATGGTAATGTCGGGGTTGTCCTTGAAGATCATACAGGTAACGACCTTGTCGCCGATTGCGAGGGGCTTGCCTGCGCTATCCTTCTTGACGTTTTTACCCATCTTAACGATCTCACCCGTTCCCTCGTGACCGAGGACTACAGGGATAAGAGAGAATGGGTCGCGCTTAAATTCATGAGCGTCAGTGCCGCATACTCCGCAGCCTTCTACCTTAACAAGAATATCATCGTCGCCAAGCTCGGGGATCGGATATTCCTGAATGTCGAAGTGTTCCTTTTGCGTGAGCATTGCTACGCGGCTCGTCGCAGGTACGGAAGCAGAAGCCGTGCTCGTGGGAGCTACGGACGATCCCATACTTTCAAGCACCTGTCTGACGATCTTTTCGATATCAGTGGATTTCATATCCATCTCTATGTTCCTTTCGTGTAAGTGCAATAATTTTTAGATTTTTTGTTCAAAATACTTTTTTCCAAAAGCTGAAAGAGCTGTGTCCTGCGCCTCACTTCCGCCGCTTACTCCAAGACCGCCGATGATCTTTCCTTCATCGTTCGTCAAAGGATCTCCGCCGCCGAATATCACGATCTTACCCTGATTGGTAAATTGGATACCGTAAAGCGACTGATTTGGCTGAGCCAAGGGCTTCAGTTCTATGGTAGACATCTTAAGAGCAACTACCGTAAAAGCCTTATTGACCGCTACGTCATAGCTTGCTATGTAAGCGTCGTCCATACATTTCACGAGCTTTGGATTTCCCGCCGCGTCACTAACGCAAACGACTGCCTTTACGCCGATCCGCTTCGCTTCATCAAGAACCGCGTCAGCGAGTCTTTCAGCAAGGGAAAGCGTCATAACAGATTTGTCTGCCTTTATTTTTGAAAGGGTATCTTGAACGATTTTTTTGATCTCGGATTCGTTCATAGAACTGATCGGCTTTTGATTATTTGCCGAGCTGCTCAAGAACGAGCTTGGTTACCATTGCGATGGTGTCTGCATCAGCAGAGCTTGACTTGCAAGAACCGCCGCAACCGTGGCAGCTGGGCTTACCTGCCTTAGCGTTGGGGCAGAGATCTGCGGGATGCTTACCCTTGAGACCGAACTGACGTCTGATCTCGTAAAGTCTCTGAACCTGCGCGTCGGTGAGCTGCTTAGGACCGCCGAGAACCTTGGACTGATAAAGGAGCTGAGCGTAGAACTCAAGAGACTCCATCTTGTGATATGCGCTAAGGAGGCTATCGGAGAAGGAAAGAGCACCGTGGTTTGCAAGAAGAACTGCGTCGTACTGCAGGAGGTACTTCGAGATAGCGTCGGGGATCTCATTTGTGGAAGGAGTACCGTATTCAGCTATCGGAACGCAACCAAGAGCGATAACTGCCTCAGGCATGATCGGCTCGGTGAGCGGGATTCCTGCGATAGCGAAGGAAGTAGCGTAGAGAGGATGTGCGTGAACGACAGACTTAACGTCGGGACGCTCACGGTAAACTCTCATGTGCATCTTGATCTCGGAAGAAGGCTTAAAGCCCTTGTTTGCCTGAAGAACGTTACCGTTTGCGTCTACCTTACAGATGAATTCGGGGGTCATAAAGCCCTTGGATACGCCTGTAGGTGTGCAGAGAAATTCATTGTCGCTGATCTTTACGGAGATGTTACCGTCGTTAGAAGCAACCATACCCTTGTTGTAGATACGCTTACCAATCTCGCATATCTCTTTTTTGATTTCATACTCGTTTACCATTGTGTTTTTCTCCTTTTTTAGTTATGATAATATTTTTTAATTTTTTTATTTCAGTTCTGCTTTCGCAGATAACTTTTGAGTTCGTCCACACCTTCTCCGCTGTGGGAGTTGATGGGAAATATCAGCTTACAGCCCGAAAGCCTCAGCCAATTTGCCGCCCGTTCGGGAGACGCCTTGTCTACTTTGGTAACTATTCCGATAACGTCGCGGTTTACCATACAGGTTATGTTTGGGGGGAAGAGGGAATAATCGTCGTCGGCGGATATCAGAAGCGCGACTACGTCCGCTTCATAAGAATATATCGCCAAAGCCGCTCCCAATCCGTGAACCTCGGCATATTCGCCGGGGGAGTCGAGAAGCCAGTCTCCGTAATCCATATACTGCGTTTTTACGTAATGGATCTCTTCTCCTCGCAAGACCTGTTTCAGAGTCGTTTTCCCGACTCCGTGTCTGCCTACGAGAAGCGTTTTTTTCATCTTTAGGTTTTCGTTATCTTGCATACCGTGAACCCAAGCGTTCCTTCTGCGTATTCGACTACTGCTTTGAGTGAAGCATCGACCTCTGAGTAAGTTCCCGTGAGGATCACCGTTCCGCTGAATCGATCGACAAATCCGAGCTGTGCGCCCGAAGATTTGATAGCGATGTCACCTGCGATTATAGCCGTTTCCGCGGGACTCAATGTCAGGATTCCGATAGCGGATTTTGAATATTCCACCGCGGGATCAAGTCCAAGCTTTTTATAAAGTATCTCGTCGGGGTTTGCTATAATGTGAGCCAGAGTGATCTGCTTACCGGGTACTAACTCTTGAATAATGCGTTGCTTTTCTGCGTAATTGTCCATTTTCTTTTAGCTCTTACCTCCTTTATCCGCCTATCTTACCGATAAGTCCCGTCTCATTGACGATAGCGAGTAGGTGTTCCATCTGTTCCTTTTTGGGAGGAGTGATGTGCGCCATCGTGTACTGTCTTCCGAGCCCCGCGTATTTGTCCGAGCCTATTCGGTGGTAGGGGAGCAAGTGCATCTCCTTGACACTGCCAAGGGTTTTCGCAAATTGCGCTATGCCTCGGATCTCGTCCTCGGTATCGTTAAAGGTCGGAATAACGGGAGTTCTTACGATAAGGCATTTGGCTTCTCTTGCGATATGCTTTGCGTTTTCCAAGATCAAGCCATTGTCGCGGGTGGTAAATTCTTTGTGCTTTTCGGGGTCTGTGTGCTTTATGTCCATGAGAACCGTGTCAACGTACGGAAGCAAACGGCGTATCACGTCCATTTCGGCGTATCCTGTGGTTTCTATCGCCGTGGATATGCCGTATTCCTTAGCGGCTTTCAGGAGAGCCTCTGAGAAATCGGGTTGCCACAGACACTCACCGCCCGAAAGGGTAACGCCTCCGCTGCCCGAACGGTTGTAGTAAACTCGGTCTCGGAGTATCTCCTCTATGACCTCGCCTACCGTAACGTCCCTTGCGACCTCCTTTGAAACACCGCCCAAGACGATCGTTTCTTGCTTCCATTCCTGAGATTCGGGGTTACAGCACCATCTGCATCTTAACGGACAGCCCTTGAGGAAGATTATCGTCCGTATTCCCGGTCCGTCGTGGATTGAAAAGCGTTGGATATTGAATATCCTGCCCTTCGTTTCTAAAATTTTGTTTTCCATATCGCCACTCTCCTAAATCGAATCAGAAGCCTTGCTGCTCGGTTCGATTTATGATGTCCTCCTGCAATCCCTTTGAAAGAGTTGTGAAGAGGGCGGAGTAGCCCGCAACTCGTACTACAAGAGACTTATACTTTTCGGGGTGCTTCTGCGCATCGCGAAGTGTCTCTCGGCTTACGACGTTAAACTGCATATGACTGCCCTTCTGATCGAAGTAGCCGCGGACGAGAGCCACGAAGCTTTCAAGTCCGCTTCTGCCCTCAAGTGCTGAGGGGTGGAACTTCATATTGAAGAGCGTTCCGTTTGAAGCAATATAGTGGTCAAGGCGCGATACCGAGTTTGCCGCCGCCGTAGGACCTTTTACGTCTCGTCCCGCAGCGGGAGAAACTCCGTCCGCGATAGGCGTGTAGGCAAGTCTGCCGTCGGGAGTAGCTCCTGTTTGCGCTCCGAGCGGAACGTTTGCCGATACGGGATAAAGACCTGCTTGGAAGATACCGCCTCTGGGATTCTTATATTGCTCTAAGGGTTTTGTGTAAGTATAGGCTATCTCTCTTGCGAACGCATCAATATCGTCATCGTCGTTTCCGAACTTTGTCAAAGACGTGATATCAGAGAGGAGCTGTTCGTATTTTTTCTTATCCTCGTCGCTCGAGTGATTCTTTTGTACGGTGAGATAAATGGTCTTTATATCCTCGGCAGAGGGCATCTTTCCGCTCTCTGCGAGCGATGCCGCAATCTGCTGTGTAAGCTTTGCCGCCATATGCGAGTCCATATCTTTTCCGTAGTTGTTGTCAAGCGCTTCCTTGATAAAGGAAAGCGAGTATTTCTTGTCCTCGAAAACGAGCTTCTTTATTGCGTACATCGCGTCGGTCACGTTTGCGATACCGAAGCCCTGCGGTCCTGTGAAGTTGTAGAGCGCGCCGCCTTCCTGAAGGCTCTTGCCGCGTCCGATACAATCCTCGACCATACAGGACTGGAAGGGAAGAGGACAACGCTCGCCGTGAGCCACGTCGATAGCGTTATCGGCGTTGACCATAAGCTCGATGAAATAATTCATCTGTTCTCTGTAAGCCTTCTCGAATTCCTCATAGGAGTGCATATCTGCGACGGCAGGTGTTTTAGGACCTATCTGAACGCCCTTGTCCATACCGCTCGAGAATACCATTTCAAGCGGACGGCACATATTGAAGAACGCCGCATCGTGCCAACCGTCAGTCTTTGCCGCTTTTTGAGGCTCAACGCAACCGATTATGTTATAATCTCTTGCGTCCTCAAGCGTAAGTCCTCTGCTCTGAAGCGAGGGGATAATTACTTCATCATTGTAATAAGCGGGGAAGCCGATTCCCGTTCTCGTGAGCTCTGCGGCACGAATGAGAAATTCGTGAGGTGAGCCGTTCCATACTCGGACCGAGAAGGATGGCTGAGGAAGGAATACGTGCTCGGTAGCGGTTATCGACATAAAAGAAAGGTCGTTGGTCGCATCTCTGCCGTACTTATCCTGACCGCCTGCTATAAGGTTCTGGAACAAGCTGTATCCCGCAAATCCCTCGGCAGATGCCGCGTCTCTTACCTTGTTGAGATCGTTGAGCTTGACCCAGATGCAGTCCATAAGCTCCTGAGCTTCCTCGCGGGTGATCTTGCCCGCGTCGAGATCCTTTTTATAATAAGGATACATATATTGGTCAAAGCGTCCGGGCGAGATCGAGTGTCCGCTTGATTCTATCTGCAAAAGCATCTGAATGAACCAGAAGGACTGACAAGCCTCGCGGAAGCTTTGCGCTCCGTGCTCGGGAACATTCGCGCAGATTGCCGCGATCTCCTCAAGCTCTTTTCTTCTTCCGATATCCGCTGTGGTCTTTGCCATGCTCGAAGCGAGATCGGAATAACGCTTTGCGTATTTTATAGCTGCTTCGCAGCTGATGATCACTGCGTTGAGGAAATGACAGCGGCGCGCGTAATCCGCGTCTCCCGCGGAGAGCTTTGCAAGCTTTGCTTTCGTCTCTGCGATAATACCCTTGTATCCGACAGCCAGTACCTTGGGATAATCGACGGTAACGTGTCCGATGCCGTTGTAGAAATAGTTGCCTGGGGTAAACATACCGTGATCGATAGCGGTCTTTGCTTCCTCGGTCATATAAGACGTCGCAAGCTCACTCGTCGTTTTTCCCTTCCAATACTTGTAGACCTCGCTAAGCGTTTGCTTGGTCTCCTCGGATATATAGAAAGGGTCAGCCACGCGGGTCTCGACAGTGTCAAATTCCGACTCGAGCCAATCGAAAGAATACTCGGGGAACACTTGACAGCTTCTCGGAGCTTTGGTCGCCGAACCGACGATAAGTTCGTTGTCACGTATTGTTATTGGAATGTTTTCGAGAATGTGCCGAAAAGCCTTTGCCCTTCTCGTTATAATGGGTTCGCCCTCGGTCGCTTTGTAGGACTCGGTCAGGAGAACTGCTCTGTCGGCTTCGATGCGCGGCATTTTCTCAAAGAGAGCGTCCACAAGCTTTTGTATTCTCGGAGATTTTGGAATGGGTTCTGTATAGAACTTCATATCAATCCTCCTCTGCAATTTATATAAGAGAAAAAGTTCACAAAAAAAGACAATTGTTTTTGTTAAAGTAACACAAAACAACACAAATAGAGACACTTTTCCTACTTTTCTAAATACATTCTAACATATTGAGATGTATTTGTCAATAGTTTTTACGAAATATTTTTGTTTTTCTTTGTTTTTTGTTGAAAAATGTTTGATTGATTAAACGTTCGGGAGTACAAAACAAGTATAAAATATATTATATTTAAAGAAATAAATCGATAAAAAGTAGGACAACAAACACTAAAAATGTTGAATTTATGTTGTTTTGTGTTGTTTTTGCGTTTTGTGTTGACAAAAAATTTTTCATGTGCTAAAATTATTTTAAGTTATAAAGAACGGGAGACTGAAATATGGAAATAAACAAAACCGAATGGTAAGGCTTTGAAATGCTCGAATTTGAGTTTGAGGGAAGAGAGTGTAAGCTTGTTATACCCAAAGATCCGAGAGAGGACAAGAAGTGGTTTTACAAGACCGAATATTTTGCCGCGTTTCCGTTGTTTCAGATAGAAATGTTAAACAGAGGATATTATCTCGCCCATATGAAAAATATTACGCGCTGGTGTCCCGATGAGGATACAGACGCAAGACCGCGGTTTTGCGAACTTCTCAAAAAAGAATTCGGACTCTCGGACACTTGTATGCCAATAGGAATGAGCTGCGGAGGTATGCAGGCGGTCTATTTTGCAGCGAAATATCCTCAGTACGTAAGCGCGATATATCTTGACGCGTCCGTTCTTAACCTTTTAAGCTGTCCTTGCGGAGTAGGCATCGCTGAGAAAAAGCTTTACGAGGAGTTTTTGGGTGCGAGAGGTGTTACGGCTTCCGAGCTTATAAACTTCAGAAACCACCCGATAGATAACGTTTATAAGCTTATTGAAAAGCGTATTCCCGTAGCTCTTGTCTGCGGAGACAGTGACAGAGTAGTTCCGTACATTGAGAACGGCAAGGCACTGTCGGAAATGTATAAAAAAACAGATATCCCATTCCTTGAAATAATCAAAGAGGGCTGCGATCACCACCCTCACGGGCTTGATGACAATACTCCGATCATAGAATTTGCGGAGAAATATTATAAATAACGACAAACGTTCTTACAAAAAGATATTTTTTGCAAGACCGTTTTTAAGGTTTTTAAACGCATATTCAAATATTATATTTTGATAATTGATTTTTATTTTCAACTATGGTATAATAAAAACAGAGAAAGCAAAAAGGGGGTCAGAAATGAGCTTGAAGATATTTGAACACGATCCGTACCTTTTGCCGTTTGCGTCTGACATAGAGCAACGTGTAAAGAATTTTGAGAATAAAAAGCGAGAGCTTGTAGGGGAGCGTGGCAGTCTTTTGGATTTTGCCAACGGTCACGAATATTTCGGCTTCCATAGAACGAATGACGGCTGGGTCTATCGCGAGTGGGCACCCGCGGCGGACGAGCTTTGGCTTATGGGAGATATGAACGGCTGGAACAGGACCTCTTTGCCCTTGACTCCGATCGGGAACGGCGTTTTTGAAGTGTTTTTGTCGGGAACAGACGCTCTTTGGGACGGCTGTTACGTGAAGGCGCTCGTTAGAAACGGTGAGAGGATATTTGAGAGAACGCCCCTTTATATACGCCGTGTGCTTCAAGATCCTGACAATTATACTTGGTGCGGCGTTATCGTGGACGAGCCTGAATATAAATGGAGAAAAAAGAGATTTACGCCAAAAAAGGATATCCTTATTTATGAATGTCATATAGGAATGTCACAGGAAAAAGAGGGGATCGGTACGTACGGAGAGTTTTGCGAGAACGTATTGCCGCGCATACGCGACCTTGGGTACACCGCGATACAGATAATGGCGATAATGGAGCATCCGTATTACGCGTCGTTTGGCTATCAGGTCTCCTCATTCTTTGCCCCTTGCTCGCGTTACGGAACGCCGAACGAATTAAAGGAGCTTATCGATAAGGCTCATTCGATGGGGATAGCCGTTTTGCTTGACGTCGTGCACTCTCACGCTATAAAGAATACCGCGGAGGGAATCAACGAATTTGACGGTACGGCTTGCAAATTTTTCCATGAAGGAGAGCGCGGGGAGCATTCCGCATGGGGAACAAAGTTATTTAATTACGGCAAAAATGAGGTGATCCATTTTTTGCATTCGAACCACAAATACAGGCTTTGTGAATTTCATTTCGACGGCTTCCGCTTT
>JAZSIP010000111.1:0-13908 GCA_045533915.1 Eubacteriales bacterium | reverse complement strand
AGGTCGAAGATCTCCTTCTGCTTTGCAGCAATTTCAATATTAGGAAGCATAACTAAGGTTCCGTCCATCTGCATCTTTTCAAGAGCATTGAGACGACCGATAGAACGCTTGATGGTCTTGAAGTTGGTCATCATACCGCCGGGCCAACGAACGTTTACGTAGTACATTCCGCAACGGGTAGCCTCTTCCTTGATAGCCTCAGCTGCCTGCTTCTTTGTTCCCACGAACAAAAGTGTTCCGCCCTGTGCGGAAAGATCACGAACGAATGCATATGCTTCATCGAACTTTTTAACTGTTTTCTGAAGGTCGATGATGTAGATGCCGTTTCTTTCGGTGAAGATGTATTCCTGCATTTTAGGATTCCATCTTCTTGTGTGGTGTCCAAAATGAACGCCTGCTTCGAGAAGTTGTTTGATTGAGATAACTGACATTTTTTATGTCCTCCTTCGGTTTTTTCCACCACGAAGCTCGCAATTTTTCGGTTGCAAAACCGACACCGAATCGCTTTGGCTTACGTGTGTGTATTTTTATTTTTTGCATGGCTTCTCACACCACGCAATTACAGTTGATTATACCACAAATCATTTTGATTTGCAAGTATATTCCTTTGTGTTTACAAATTATTTACAATTATTCACCAAAAATTTCTCTTTTTTCTTGGCAATTCAGGTGAATAGCATTCTCCTTGCGGGAGTCTTACCAAAATAGCATCTTCACCTATACATTCTATTTTATCCCACGGAATAAAAATATCCATCTCCTTACCAAGACCGAGAAATCCTCCCTGCCGTGTAACTATAATTGCCGTTATTTTTCCATCACGAATATCAAACTCAAAATCCGCGGGGTGTCCTATTTTTATTCCATTGCAAATATTTATTATTTCTTTTTCACGCAGATCACAAGTATTAAAACGTTCCATAAAAATACTCCTTTGCAAAGAATTACTTTCGTTCAATGCTATGCAAAGGAGTTTGTACTTTATTCTATTATAAATAATTTGATTTCTTGTGTTCTAATAATCCCAATAAATAGTGCAGAACAACAAAAAGCACCGACGGAACAAATGATATCAAGAAATACGGAAAAGGATTTCCCATTTCAAGGCTGAAAAAAGGACGCAACGGTTCGATAAGGAAAATAAGAGAAAAAATTATCAATATCAAAGCAAAAGAGACCAATAACGGAACGTTCTTTAATATTCTCTTGTAATCACGCACTTTACCAAATCGCAAAACGAAAAATACCGTTATGTGCAAATACACAAGTCCTGCAAATGAACAGCCTTCTTCATAAAGATATTGTCCACCCAAGCCAAACAGCCCGAAGATTCTCGGAAGTATTATCAACGTAGCGGAAGCGCACACGGCAGAAATAAATAACCATCTATCTTCTGATATATGGATCTTTATTTTTCCGTCCCACCAATCCTTAACGCCTTTCTGGTCAGGATATGTATCATTGCTTATAGAAAACAAAACAAACGCCACAAGGTCAATGATAAAGCTACAAAAAAGAATATGCCTTGCATCTAACGCAACACTTCCAAACAGCATAGGAACAGCTACGGTACACAAACGAATAAACTGGGCGCATATCATATACCGCACAAACTGCTTAAGATTACGGTAAGCGCAGTTCCCCGCTTTTCGAGCCATGATCACAGAATTAATACCTCCCCGCTCTTTTCGAGGGCGAGGAATAAGTATGTCTGCCTCATTCTTTACCATTTGAATACAGGAAGCATCAGATCTTCCGCCGCTTGTATCCAACGATTCTATTTCTTCATAAAGATATCCCGAGATCCTTGGCTTTACGGGAGCGCAAGAAACAAAAACGTCGGCTTTTTCTATTGCTGACGTTGCATAATCAGAAAATCCGATTATAGCCACCTTTTTATTATGTGCATGAATATGATCTACGAGTTCTTCAATATCTTGTTCTATCGAATCATAATAACATATATATTTTCCAAAATTACTCGTGATAGGTTTTTGATTTTTTCTCAAATATTCTATTGATATCGACGGTAATCTTTTTATCTCTTCTGGTATATCGGGCAAATCCAAGTCACGTTTCCCTGTGAACACCATTGTTTTCAGTCCCAATTTTGACAACGCCAATATCTTTGTATGTATTTGAGTATCTACTCCTATGCCGAAAATAAGCATTCCCGCAAAACAGCGAACATTGGTCTGCATATCCAAAACGGTAATTATCATTATCTTTTTACCGTTTTCCGCATGGCTATCCCAATAGCGTTTAAGTCTCAACACTCCATCCGCACCGATAGGACGTGCGTTTTTGCCTACAAAGACTTCCCTACACTCATCAAATATAAGAGGGGTATAAGATATGCATACAAGTTTATCTTTTCCCGCCTCCGTATACTTAACTGAATCTGTTACATTTGCCATAATAACAGGATAGTAAGAAGTTTGAGGATATCTTATTGAAAGAGCCGTATAATCTATTTTACATAGCTTACAGAAGCTATCCAAGCCCTTTTCAAATTCGGCGTTTTTCGAAATACCTGCCGAAACCGAACGCTTATCCGCCATAGTATATAGACCTATCAAGGTCGTCAACGAAGAATCCGCTATACCTTTATCATCAAAACTTCTCCACTCTCCGTCAAAGGTCATTGCGTTTTTGAACGCAAGCTCTCCGTCCGAAAAAGCACTTCCATCAAGAACAAACAGATAATCTGCTTTTGAAAAGCGTTCAAGCGCATCGGCAGAACGTACTGCGCAGGAGTCTTTTAAGAAGATCAATTTTTTTATATTATTTATAAAAAACACTTTATACAAAGTTGTTGCGAGTTGAGACAAAACAGACGCAGATATAGCAAGTGCCGTCAGAAAAGCCGCCGACAGTGTTACGTTTGCCCCTTGAGTTTGACTCAAAAAGAAGCTTGCGATACAAAACGGAAGTACAGCGATCAAAGATATCATGCTTATCTGTGAACTGAATCTTTTCAAGCGTTTCAGTTCAACGGGAATTTTGTCTCGATTTATTTCCTCTATGCCACCTGTCATCGCTCCAAGATAAGTATAACGACCAACTGCCGTAACGATACCTCTCGCGCTTCCTTGCTCGATCACAGAGCCCGCATGAATTATATTAACATACTTTTTTGCATCGTTTTCGTTAGGACGGATATTCCCTTTTGCGAACTTTTCAAGATATATATAATCGTCCTTATTTACTCTCATACTGACCGCAAGAGAATCAGAAGTTACAAGTCTTACGTCGGCACAAACTATATCTCCGCGTTCAAGCAAAAGAACGTCACCTTGTACTACGTACCGATAATCCATATTGTATAGCTTACTGCCTCTTATAACGTGCACAGTCGGACGGTAAAAGGATTCCATTGATTCTATAGTTCTTTGCGAACGGTAATAAATAAAAAACGATATACCGACATTGATAAGCGCGATCGATAAGATAGCTATAACACTATAAGAATCATCGAAAAATATAGCAACTATCGAAGTTAAAAGCAAAAGGATAAGCGCAAAATCCGCAAACAATGATCCTAACATACGCCACGGAGACATTCGAGATGGGATAAACAAGCTTCCGTTTGCGCGATCATAACGAGACCGAGCCGCCTTCGGAGTAAGTCCCGAGGCGGCGTTAGTCTTCAATTTTTTCTCTATTTCTGAGATATCAAGCGCAAACCATTTTTCGTTTTTCATTTTATACACTCAACAACAAGCTTATTATTTTTTCTTGAATATTTCAGCATAACCGAACTGATCTTTTTGTCATAATCCGATATAATAGCTTCTGCTATAAGATCCTCCACATTTTTCTGGATAAATCTCCTCATATTACGAGCGCCGAATTTATTTGAGAATGACTTTTCTGCAATAAAAGAAACTGAATCCTTTGAATAAACGAATTCAATATTTTTCTCTCCGAGCGATAGCTTTAGTTCATCCAACATAATACACGCGATCTTACCAAAGTCGTTCTTCGAAAGCGATCTGAATGTTATTATTTCATCTACTCTATTGATAAATTCAGGTCTTAAGAACGATGACAGAGCCTTCATGGTTTTATCGTTTGAAGCTTCTGTCTCGTCAGCGAAAAATCCAACTGTTGCGGAGGTTCGGTCTGAACCTGCATTAGTTGTCATTACAAGGACAGCGTTTTCAAAATTAACGGTCTTGCCCCTTGCATCCGTTATTCTTCCGTCATCAAGTATCTGCAAAAGGATATTAAGCACATCGGGATGCGCTTTCTCTATTTCGTCGAAAAGAACTACGGAATACGGACGTCTGCGTATCTTCTCGGTAAGCTGACCTGCTTCATCGTATCCTACGTATCCGGGAGGCGCTCCTATAATACGCGATACGGAGTGCTTTTCCATAAATTCCGACATATCCAAACGAATAAGAGTTTCAGGAGAATGGAAAAGATCCGCCGCAAGAGTTTTTACCAATTCCGTCTTACCAACGCCAGTCGGACCTGCGAAAATAAAGGACACGGGTTTTCTTTTGTATGCTATTCCCGCACGGTTTCTCTTTATGGCACGGGATACAGCTTCAACCGCTTCATCTTGACCTATGATCCGTTTTTTCAAACGCTCTTCAAGATTATTTATCTTTTTAAATTCGTTCTCACTGATATCTGTTGCGGGAACTCCCGTCCAGATTTCGATAACGTTAGCGATATCGACCTCTGTAAGCTCGATGTTTTCACAAGACGGCTCAAGCTCCTTCAAACGTTCGGATAACTTAAGTTCATTCGCTCGGATACTTGCTATCTCCTCATAGCATTTTTGAGCGGCTTTTTCATCCGCAGGAGTATCGCTTTCAAGATGCTCACGCTTTTCTTTCAGATCAAGCAGATCCTCGCGGATCTGAAGTGTTTCATTAAGCTCAGAGCTTGTAAGCGAAAGTCTCGATGCCGCTTCATCTAACAGATCAATAGCCTTATCGGGAAGATATCGGTCCGTTATATAACGCTCGGATAACACTACCGCACGGCGTACGACCGCATCGGGAATACGAATAGAATGAAATTCTTCATAATAATGCTTTATTCCCTCAAGCATTTCAACAGTCTCGGAGATCGAAGGCTCGTTGACCATAACAGGTTGAAAACGTCTCTCAAGAGCAGAATCTTTTTCTATATATTTGCGATATTCATTAAGCGTTGTTGCTCCGATTATTCGTATTTCGCCTCTTGAAAGCGCAGGCTTCAAGATATTAGCCGCATTTACGCTTCCTTCGGCATCACCCGTACCGACAATGTTGTGGACCTCATCGATAACGAGAATGATGTTCCCCGCAGCTCTAACGTCCGAAAGGAGACCTAAGATTCGAGATTCAAATTGTCCTCTGAATTGAGTTCCCGCAACAAGAGCGGTAAGATCCACAAGATAGATCTGCTTCCCTTTAAGCTTATATGGAACGTTATTATCGGCAATTTTTTGTGCAAGAGCCTCGGCGATCGCTGTTTTTCCTACGCCCGGTTCTCCAATAAGACAAGGATTGTTCTTTTGACGTCGGCAAAGTATCTGTATTATTCTGTCGAGCTCTTTTTCTCTTCCGACTATTTTATCAAGCTTTCCGTCCGCGGCTTTCTTCGTAAGATTTCGGCAATAGGTATCAAGGAATTTGTATCGTTTTTCTTTTTCGCCTTTTTTATTGTCCTTTGTATTGCCTTTAGGTGGTTCGCTCTTCTTAACGGGAAAGCTTTCCCCGTCTCCAAAAAGCTTAGGCAGATCTATAGCCGGAGCGCCACCGTCTTCAAGCTCATCGTTTAAAGACGGCAGTTCGGAATTCATTTGCTCTGCATATTCTCCAAGCTCATTTTCCATACTTTCGAGTTGATCTTGTGAAATACCAAATTGATTCATCACATTACCGAGCATATTTTCTATCGGTATTCCGACAGTCTTGGCACACTGTATGCAAAGTCCCTCGTTGACCTTATTTCCGTTTTCAAGTTTTGTAACAAATACGACAGCCACTCTTTTGTGGCATTTTGAACACATAACCATAATTCCTGTATACTTATGCGGCAGTTCCGCATTATTTTTCCTTTCGGAGATTTAAAAGTTTGCCTTTTTTAGGCGCTTCATTCTTTAAATAAGCATAATGTTTGATATAAGCTCCTGTTGTTATAATAGCACTAAGAACAGCGGGAATAAATATTATCGCGGCGATGATCGGATTGGAGCTGAAGAAATCCGCAAAAATGATAGATGCCGCTATGGTGGCATAGAAAATGCATACGGTAAGCTTACCGTACCATTTACTTACAACTGCTACGTCACGCTTTTTTATAACGAAAAATCCCGCTATCAACGTAAACAGTTCCTTTGCAAAAAACGGAACGACAAACCACCAAGGGATCAGACCGTCTATAAGCAGACAGATCAATACGGTGCACTGCATCAATTTATCCGCAAAG
Organism: Eubacteriales bacterium; assembly: GCA_045533915.1. Classification (GTDB taxonomy): domain Bacteria; phylum Bacillota; class Clostridia; order Oscillospirales; family CAG-272; genus HGM12713. The sequence continues at coordinate 7,476 of JAZSIP010000111.1, read as the reverse complement.
GGATCGAGTATTTTTCCTAGCTTTGTTATCCAATTATTCCGTCTTGCCAAATATCCGTCTATAACGTCAGTAAGTCCTGCTAAAAGAAATACAACCAACGCTATATAAGCTTCATCAAAATAGAAAAAGCAAAATACAAAAACAAATACAAGAATGATTCGAATAATCGATAAAATATTGGGAATATTTTTTAATTTCATTTTATTGTGTCCTTTATTCTAAATTAATTCAAATTAATTTAAGTACGAAATACTAAATATTGAGCTTTAGATTCTCCGCAAACCAAAACGGTATGATCGTTATAAACCAGCATTTTACCGTTGCCCGAAGTTAAAAACTCTTCTGTTTCATTTTTTGTGTCAAGTCTCACTATGCCGTCTTCGTTTTGAATAAATATATATTCTCCGCAAATACCAATATCCGTTACGCTGATATGCACAAGATCATTATATAGCATTTCCCCATTGCTGTCAAACGCGATGATCTCATTTCGGGAAGAAACCGTAACCGAAACGGCAACACCGTTTTTACTTACACTATATCCCGTAACGTTTCCGTTCGTATAATCATAGACATCGGCAGAGCCTATATCAAAATTTTTATCTATTATACGAACCGCGTTATCCGTAACAACAGCAAATTTTTCTTTTGATATAAATCCGCATTCAAGTGGAAATTCTCCCGATAATTCAAAGGATTCTATCTCCTCCAAAGTATTGATATCTCGCACTGAAACAGTCGTTTGACCCGTTCCGTTTCCAACGCCGTAATAAACGAAGGCAATAACACCTTGATCGCTGTTCATAGCAATATCAAACATATATGCATCGAATCGGTATTTTGCAAGTTTTTCGAAGTCATCGTTGTAAATATATACAACAGTTTTACTATCCGCTTCACGCGTAACTATAGCAATTTTTCCATCATCAGCAAAACAAGCGTTTGTAATAGGATACGTAAAGGTTTCGGTATAGATTCGTGCAAAAGAATTATATACGGCAAAAGTTGTTCCTGCCGTATCGTATACCAACATATATTTATCAGAGCAAACAACGTATGGCGATGAAAATACAGAATCCGTTCTCAGGGTACGACGTCCTGTAGCCGTAAATGCTGAAATTCCCGATGGGCTTACTGTTGCGATACCACCTCTGTAAAGCGCAAAATTTTGTCTTGAATCAGATTCGTATGACAGAGTTTCATAATTTGTACTTTCGGCATCTACCGCACTTGAAAAATCTTTTAAGAGATAAAAGAAATTGTCGTAAGTTATCTCTTTATAATTCAAGGTTATCGAAAATATCATAAAAACGATAAATATTATCCAAAGAATACGTTGAGCAACTTTATATCCCGCAGAAACATTTGCGTAATAAACGTCGCCTGCGGCATTAAATTCCTCGTAGCGTAAAACCTTTTCTTTTTGAGGCTCGGGACTGAAAAAGCGTCCTATTTGCTGAGCAAACCTTGATCCGTTAAAGCTATTGTCTTTTGCTTTTTTTGAGTCTTTGTTTCCAAAAGGCATTTTTCTAGCTCCGCTCCTTTCTTGATTACTTTTTAATGATATACGACCTTATTTAAATACAATCCGCAAGGCGGTGCGGTTGTTCCTGCATTTTTACGATTACGCGATGCTGTGATAGTGTCTATCTCCACAGGATCGATCTTTCCATACGCTGTATCAACGAGTGTTCCCGTCATAATACGTACCATATTATACAAAAATCCGTCAGCGCATACTTTAAATATTATAGTATGTTCCCCGTCTCTGTAAACCTGTGCTGTTGTTACTGTGCGTACTGTATCAACCACTTTTGAATCAGATGCCATATATGATGAAAAATCATGAGTTCCGACATATCTTTTAGCTGCTTCCCTCATTCTTTCGAGCATAGCTTCATCTATCTTTTTTGGGCAATGCCATACGCGATCATTCATAAAAGGATTTCTGACAGGGTGATTCCATATCTTATAGATATATTCTTTATATTTAACATCATAGCGTGGGTGAAAGTCATCATCTACCCATTCAGCGAAATTGACTGATATATCTTCGGGTAAATAGCTTGTCAGTGCAAGTGGTATTTTTTCTATCGGTACATTTGTCTCAATATGCTTTTCTTTCTTTTTAGAAACAGCCGCGCAAAACTCGTTCGCGTGTACTCCGCTATCTGTCCTGCTGCAACCGACTATATCGCAAGGATATCCAAAAAGTTGCTCTGTGGCTTCGTTTAGCTTTTGCTGTATAGTTGTTCCGTTTGGCTGCACCTGATATCCGCAGTAATTTGTTCCGACAAATGAAATATGCAACAAAATTTTCATACCCTGCCTCAATTCAAGGTAAAGCCGATACCGAATATGTTAAGCAATATCAAAGCTGCTCCCAAAAGCACTATTAAAACAAGCGGTATAAAATCTTTAAATTTTACATGACGGACATGCATTCTTGTTCTTCCGTCTCCGCCGTGATAACAACGGCACTCCATCGCTATTGCAAGATCACCCGCACGGTTAAATGCCGAAACAAACAAAGGTATCAATATTGGTATAAGAGCTTTAGCTCGAGCTATCAGTCCTCCGCTTGAAAAATCAGCGCCGCGTGCCTTTTGCGCAGTCATTATCTTATCTGTTTCCTCGACAAGCGTAGGAATAAAACGCAATGCTATAGTCATCATCATTGCGAAATCATGTACGGGAACGTGAAGCTTTTTGAGTGGCGAAAGTACGTCTTCAAGCGCATCTGTAAGCTCGATAGGCGTTGTTGTATACGTCAAAAACATACTTGTTCCGATAATAAGCGCGGTTATTCTTACGATAATAAATATTGCTGAATAAATACCTTCAGGATAAATATGAATAAATTTCCATTCAAACAAAGGCGTTTCTCCAACGGTCCAAAAAACATTTATGATCGAAGTAAACGCAAGAATGACCAAAACTGCCTTTAAGCTGCCAAGAACCGTTTTAAGCGGTATCTTTCCCATAAGGATAATAGCTATTGCAGAGATCGCAAGCAAAACAAAGCTGAATACGTTCTTACAAAGGAAAGAACAAACGATATACAGAACAGCAATAATTATTTTTATACGCGGATCTAGCCTGTGCAAAGGAGAATCCGCCGGATAATACTGTCCGAATGCTATACTTTTCATTTAATCAAACCAATCATTCTTTTAATAATTTTATTAGCGCATCATATGCGCTGTCAACCGTGTAACATCCGCAATCTACGGATATGCCTTTATCTTTTAATAAAAGCATCATTTTCGTTATCTGCGGGATATCAAGACCAATAGCAGAAAGACGGTCGGAATTAGCAAAGACCTCAGACGGCTTTCCGTTTAATATGACCTTTCCATCAGCCATTACTATCAAGGAATCACAGAATCGCGCCATATCTTCCATACTATGACTTACAATAACAACAGTGCTTTGGCTTTTCCTTTGATATTCCACAATATTTGAAAATATGGATTCTCTTCCTCGCGGATCAAGTCCTGCCGCAGGCTCGTCAAGCACCAATACGTCAGGGCGCATCGCGATTATTCCCGCTATTGCCACTCTTCGTTTTTGTCCTCCCGACAGGTCGAAAGGAGATTTTTCGAGAAGCTCTTTGTCTACTCCGGCAAACTCAGCCGCTTCCAAAACACGCTCTCTGACCTCATCATCTGAAAGTCCCATATTTTTAGGACCAAACGCTATATCCTTATATACCGTTTCTTCAAAGAGCTGATATTCGGGATATTGCATAACTAGTCCGACACGGAATCGTATTTTTCGTATTTCCTTTGGCTTTTCCCAAATATCCGTTTCATCAAGCTTTACAGTTCCGGAATTTGGCTTCAAGATACCGTTAAACATCTGAACGAGCGTTGATTTTCCCGAGCCCGTATGCCCTATTATACCCGTTATTTTACCGCTTGGAATAGTGAGCGAAACGTCATCAAGAGCAAGTATCTCATAAGGTGTATCTTTTCCGTGAAGATAAGTAATATTTTCTAATTTTATTTCAGCCATTTTACTTACCTCCTTTTTTCAAAGCCGTTGCCAATAGCTCCGCGCATTGTTCGGGAGTTATACATTCACCGTCAAGCTCAACACCCGCTTTTCTCAATTTGTGAACAAGCTCGGTGCATTGAGGAACTGCCAATCCACATTGCTTTAGCATATCCTCATGCTCGAAAACATACTCAGGAGTACCCTCGATAAGCACGTCTCCGTTATCAAGCACGATTATGCGATCTGCCATAGCGGCTTCTTCCATATAATGCGTTATCATTATCACTGTAATATTTTTTTCTTTATTCAAGCGAAGGATCGCGCTCATTACCTCGCTTCTTCCGACAGGGTCAAGCATTGCCGTGGATTCGTCAAAGATAATACATTCTGGCATCATTGCCATTATTCCCGCAATAGCAACGCGCTGCTTTTGACCGCCCGAAAGTCTGTGAGGCTCATGATTTGCATACTCAAGCATTCCAACATCCGTCAGAGTATTCTTAACACGTTCTTGTATCTCACTTGAAGGAACACCGAGATTTTCCGGACCGAAAGCTACGTCATCTTCAACGATCGTCGCAACCAACTGATTATCGGGATTTTGAAATACCATTCCTACTGTTTTTCTCAGTGATAATATATCTTCTTCCGTCATATTGGGATCGGTTATATCTTTACCTTTTAAAAACACTTTACCTGTTGTAGGCGTAAGTATCATATTGAGAAGCTTTGCGAATGTAGATTTTCCCGAACCGTTATGCCCTAATATAGCTACAAATTCACCTTTGGATATATCAACGGATAGGTTGTTAAGAACAGGACTTGCATGAGGATCTTCTCCTTCATATTTGTAAGAAAGAGCCTCTGTTCTGATAAATTGATCTTTCATGAAATTTCACCTTTTTATTTCATAGAATCTTTACTTTGCCAACGTGCACTTGCTCCGCAAGGTATGGATAATCCCGTACGGGTTACTGGAAGTCCAAGCTCTCCCGATTCGAGATATCCTCCGTGAACGGACGCCACCTTGAGCCCTAAAATATATTGCATCGCCATAGGAGAAAGTCCCGTTGTATAAGAATTGACAAGAAAGAACAACGGTTCTTCGGAAAGAAGCTTAGCGGCAAGTGTGATAAGCTCATCTACACTTTCCTCTATCTTCCAAACCTCTCCCGAAGGACCTCTTCCATAAGACGGGGGGTCCATAATGATAGCATCATATCTGTTTCCGCGTCTGAGCTCTCTTTCAACGAACTTCTTGCAATCGTCCACAATATATCGTATCGGAGCTTCGGAAAGCCCTGATAACGAGGCGTTTTCCTTTGCCTGTGCCACCATTCCTTTAGCGGCGTCTACGTGTACTACAGATGCGCCTGCCGCAGCGGCTGCGATCGTTGCTCCTCCCGTATAAGCGAAGAGATTCAGAACCTTTATTTTTCTTCCGGAATTTGATATAAGTTTCGAAAACCAATCCCAATTCGCCGCTTGCTCGGGAAAAAGTCCCGTATGCTTGAATCCCATAGGTTTCAAAACAAAGTTAAGGCTTCCGTAAGAAATATTCCACTGCTCGGGAAGAGAATTTTTTGTCCAGCCTCCGCCGCCCTTTGAGGAGCGTTTATATACCGCATCGGCTTTTTTCCACAAATTGTGTTCTCCGACGTTTTTCCAAATTATTTGCGGATCGGGTCGCCGCAAAATATATTTTCCCCAACGCTCCAGACGTTCACCGTCAGAAGCATCGAGTAATTCATAATCTTTCCATTGATCTGCTATCCACATAATTCCTTCGTCCTATTTCTGATTGTAATATTGCGCAAGCTTAGAGCCGCCCGAATGAGCGTGGCATACCGCAATAGCCAATGCGTCTGCGGTATCGTCAGGCTTTGGAGGTTGACTTAAACCAAGAAACATAGTTACCATAGTAATGACCTGTTTTTTTTCTGCGCGACCATAACCTACCACAGCTTGCTTAACCTGAAGAGGTGTGTATTCCGATATCTTAACACCACATTGATGAGCGCACATTATTATAACACCGCGCGCTTCTGCTACTCTTATACCTGTCGTTTGGTTGGTATTAAAGAAAAGCTCTTCAACTGCCATTTCATCGGGATGATATTTTTCTATGAGTTTTTTTAATGAGGTATATATAGTTGTCAATCTTTCTTCGGTAGCTTGTCCCGCAGGTGTTTGTATAGAACCATACCCCAAAGTACGAAACCTCGAGCCAGAATATTCAATAACGCCCCAACCGACAATTGCTAGTCCCGGGTCTATTCCAAGTATGATCATATACACCTCCACACAATAATCCACTATACATTATATCACATTCTCGCATTTAAGTCAAATATTAATTTATAAATTTGTAAAATTTTGAATACTTATTTACAAATTAATATTTCTATGATAAAATATACTATATAATTGTTTTTATGGTGATTTTATGAAAATTTTAAAATTCGAGATTGGCGATATTGTTGAACTGAAAAAACAACATCCTTGTGGTTGTAAGCAGTTTAAGGTACTGCGTGTTGGCGGTGAGATGCGTGTTTGCTGTGTAGGCTGCGGCAGAGATCTTACCATTGATAGATTGAAGCTTGAAAAGGCGGTCAAAAAATTTATTTTCGGAGGCGAACAAAATGAGCAAAACAAGTAAAGGATCAATCATCACTCAGACGGAGGCACGGGGGCCTCGCGTTTATTTAAAGCTTATACAGCAAAAAATATCCTCGTCTCCATCCGCTTATTTGGCATTCTCTTTTTTAGTTCCCGCGGTGCTGATGTACCTCGGATACGTTTCTATGGGCATTTTCCCGTTTGGGAACGAATCCGTTCTTGTCCTTGATCTCAACGGACAATACGTTTACTTTTTTGAATCATTGAGAAATGCCGTATACGGTGAGGGCAGTTTCTTGTATAGCTTTTTCAGAAATCTCGGCGGCGAATACGTCGGTATGTACGCATACTACCTTGCGAGCCCGTTATCATATATTGTTGCTATATTCCCAAAAGGAAGAATAACCGAAGCACTTCTTACAATGATGCTTATCAAAACGGGACTTTGCGGTTACACGTTTGGATACTATCTGCACAAAAACACGCGTCATCCCAACAAAATGCTGATAGTTGCATTTTCAACGATGTACGCGCTTTGCTCCTTTGCAGTCGTGTATCAGAATAATATCATGTGGATCGACGTTATTTTCTGGTTGCCGATACTGACGTATTCTATTGAACAGCTTGTAAAATATAGAAAATATAAGCTCTTTATCGTATCTCTTTCCATGACGATGATAAGCAACTATTATATCGGCTACATGGCTTGTATATTTGCTGCAGTTTATTTTCTGTATTACTATTTTGCTAACGAAGCAACTGTCAGAAATCCTCTCGGTGAAAAGCAGCATTTTTATAAATCATTTGTACGCTTTCGCGGTATTCCGATCCTCAGCGCGATGATATCCGCATTTATTA
>JAZSIP010000004.1:0-7652 GCA_045533915.1 Eubacteriales bacterium | reverse complement strand
CTCCGACTTCATATCGTTTATGTGCGAGAACGGCGCATGATAATTTTCAACTTTAATATCGTATTTTTTGCACAATTCCATTATTTCTTCGATCTTCGGATCATTCGAGAAGAAAAATGTGGTTTCAAAGCCGTGCTTTTTCATAAATGTGAGTTGTTCCTCGACAGAACAGGGGTATGCGTATAAATGGACACCTATTTTCATATGTAGCTCCTTAAAAAATATTTCAATAAATTATAACACGTTTTTTATTTAAAAGCAAGTGTTTACATAAAAAATCCGAGGATATATCGAATATCCTCGGTAAATACGTTATTTTTTTCGTCTGTGAGACATTATTTTAAAGTTTTTTTGCTTTCGACCTCGTCAGCAAGCTTTTTGGCGACCTCCGCCGCTTTTTTATAGAAGGCATCCGCGCCCATTTCAATATATTGCGGTGTCTTTTCCGCGATAAGCTCGAGCATAAGTGATTTGTCAAAATTCGAAGCCGCTATTTGAGAGGTTACTCTGTCAAAATCGATGCACGCGTCGTAGGGGATCATATGATCGTCGCCGTTGTGAACACAATGGTTGTCGTGTATGTGGAGAGCCGCGAGCTTGTCTGCAAAGAGAGGCATAAACTGTCTGCCGTAAGCGAAGCAAGCCTCGTGCCCCGTATCCCAGCAGAAGCCGGCTTCGTCGTACTGTTCAAATACGTAAGCAAGATTTGCGAGTTTTCTTTGATTTTCATAGGCAATGGTAACGCCTTTTTCTTTGGCGTATGCCATAAGCTTATCAAAGCGAGAGAATCCGAGGTCGTTCATTCGGGGAGGTTTATCTCCGCTTGAAAGATGTACAACGAGCGTCGTAACTCCGTATTTTGCGCAGTTGTCTATACTGTCGAGAAGCTCTTGAAGCATACCTTCGCCCTCGGGAATATCAAGCCAGATATCGTTTATATGCGAAAAAGGCGCGTGGTAGTTTTCAACTTCGATCCCGTATTTTTCGCACAGTTTCATTTCTGTATCGAGGTTTTGATCGATCGAACCGCAGAAGCAGGTTTCAAATCCGTATTTTTTCATAAGAGTGAGTTGTTCTTCGAGGGGGCAGGGAAAAGAGCCTAATTCTATTCCTATTTTCATAAGTATTGCTCCTTAAATAAAAAATATTTCAAATAATTATACCACAGTATTTATTCAAATACAAGTATTTATATAAAAAAACCGAGAATATCTTGAAAATATCCTCGGCATAGTTTTAATCTTTTTTCTTGTGTGAGACTATTGTGATAATGATTATGACTGCAATAATTGCGGCGACCGCAAGGACGATGAGCGCGACTTGTCCTGCCTTGCCCATTCCGTTATTTGCGGTATCGGTGGCAGCAGAGGTTTCTGTGACTGCGGAGGTTTCGTTTCCTATCATTCCGTCGCTGTCCTCGACCTTGCCGTCGGATGCGTCATTAAGTTTGCTCTCGGCATCGGTGACCACCTCTTCTACCTTGCTTTCTGCATCTTGAACAATATCGGATACTGCTTCGCCCGCATTCTCCGTGGCGTTTCGCGTTCCGTTAATTATATTAGCAGAGCAGGGGAGCATAAGCGTTTGCATAATGACAGTAAGAAGCACCGCGAAAATAAGTCCCCAGACACTCAAACGTCTTTTTGATCTTCTTTTGCTTATATACATATCTTTTTCCTTTCGGATAGTATAGATTTACTTTTATTTTATCCGAGGGAAAAATAGATTATGATATGAAAAAATTTACAAAATGAAATTTCAGATAAGTTTATTCAAAGCAGTTATGAGATTTTCAGCATAGTATGAGAAGCCCTCGTCGTTCGGGTGAAGAATGTCGGGGCTGAAGCAAGCGGGATCGTGAGGAACGAAGTCAAAGCAGTCGATAACGTAAAGATTCGGGATATCCTTGGCAATAGCTTTGAAATGCTCTGCAGTATGAGAAAAATCGTATTTTCGGTCCTCTTTGTTATAGTTTCCTCTCCAAATAGGAGCTAATGCGAATATTTTTGCGTTCGGATAAAGAACGGAAAGATTCTCAAAAAACTTGCGGCTGTTATTGTCAAAGCGTTCAAGATTTACTTTGCTCCAGTCATTAGTGCCGTAAGCAACTGTTATGTAATCAGGCTCGATATCGTCCTTTAGCTCTGACAGAGTGGGGAAGAATATCTCACCGCCGATACCTTTGTTTATCGCATATGCATCAAGCGCGTCTGCAACGATGGACGCGTAAGATGCCGCAGGTGCTTTTGCATCGTATCCTTGGGTTATAGAGTCTCCGAACTGTATCATTTTGCAAGACTTTTCAACGGGAATGAGCGTCGCGCCGTCATCAAGAGAAAGGTTTATGATTTTAGACGCAACTGTCCACGGGAAGTAGACGGCGACTGTCTTTTCTCCCTCTCCAAGCTCAAATTCCTTTGAGAATACGCCCGTGTTGGTCTCATATGATGCAAGGTCGCCTATATGCTCTCCGTTTACGTAGACTGCGTGGCAGAAATAATTTCTTGAAGAACCCTTGCAAACGTCTACCTCAAGGAACATCTTTTTACTGTCAGTAACGAATTCAAGTCTTATACCTGCGGTTGCAAAAACTTTATTATAAAAATCGTCGTTATAATTTTTGTAAGCCTCTGCCTGTTCTTTTGTGAATCTGAAAAAATGAACTTCGCCGTATATTTCTTCAACATAAGCAGCTCCGACAACTATTTTGCGTATTTGTTCTACCGATAATTTCATTTTCCGTCCTCACTTTTAATTTTAAATTATTTCTATTAATCTTCTGAGAATTAGCCAGAATTGCTCACATGAGTCAAGGTCCATCATTTCCTTTGGAGAGTGAGCGTTAGCACCGCTCGGACCTATCGCGATAGCGTCCATGTCGGGAATTGCGGTACAGATAACACCGCATTCAATTCCTGCGTGGATTCCTATCGGAACAGGATCTTCACCGACTATTTCACGGTAAACGCGGCGGTAAGCCTCGCGCACGGCGGATTCCTTGTGATATTCCCAACCCGGATATCTTCCGTAATGCTCTATCTCTGCGCCCATCATAGCGGCAAAAGCGTCAAGCTCGTTCTTGGCGGAGTCAAGCTTTGAGTTCTTTACCGAACGCGTGGATATAAGGAAGCTTATAGCGTCTTTTTCCGTCGTTACAGTGCCGAAGCTGCGCGAATATTCAATGATAGAGGGAACGTCTCTACACATAGAGAATACACCTGCGTGCATACAAGCAAGAATACCGCAAACACGCGCGGTGTCCTCACGAGTCATCATTGCCATCGCCTCGCAAGGCTCTACGCTAACGTTGAAATTCTTGTCCTCTGGAATAAGCTCGGTCGCGATATCGTCAGCATAGCTTCTGATAACGGCAGTCGCTTCATCAACATTCGGAACGGCAAGGATCGCCTTACACTCACGCGGAATTCCGCTGCCCTTGGATTCGTTGTCAACAGAAACGATGCGAACGTCGCAAAGAGAAGTAAGAGCGGATATCAAACGTCCCATGATCTTGTTTGCGTTAGCTCGTCCGCTATTGATATGAGCGCCCGCATGACCTCCGATAAGACCGCTTACGGATACGCAAATCGCATGCATATTCATAGGCTCTGTCTTGTACGAAAGATTTATTTTTGTACGCAAAGCTCCCGAACAGGAAAATACGGGATACTTGGGATTGCTTACGTCTATATTGATGAGAGTACGCGCGGAGATACGGCTGAAATCGAATTTCGGCGCGTTAACTATTCCCGCCTCCTCTGCGGAGGTGAAAAGACATTCGAAGGCGGGATGCTCTTCCATTTCTCCGTCAAGGAGCGCAAGCATGGTGGCAACGCCCTTGCCGTCGTCAGCGCCCAAGGTCGTTCCGCGAGCCTTCAAGAATTTTCCGTCTATGTAAAGATCAAGCGGGTCTTTAAGGAAATCGTGCTCAACTCCGCTTTCCTTTTCGCAAACCATGTCCATGTGTCCTTGGACCAAAATGGGAGGACGATGCTCCTGTCCCTTTGATGCAGGCATTTTTACAAGTACGTTGTGCCACTCGTCGCGGTAGTATTCAAGACCTCTTTCTTTTGCAAAATTGACGACGTAATCGGCAATTTTTTCTTCGTGAAAGGACATACGCGGTATCGCGCTTATCTCCTCAAAGTAACGAAAGAACTTTTCAGGCTTTCTGCCTTTGATAATGTATTCCATGTTTTCTCTCCTAAACATTTTAATATTTTACCTAAATGATTTCCAACATTCTTTCAATGATACGGCAAAAATTTTCGCAAGAATCAAGGTCAAGGCATTCTTGCGGAGAATGTCCGTTAGCCATATTTGGACCTACCGAAACGGCATCCATACCCTGAATAGCCGCACAAATAACACCGCATTCAAGTCCCGCGTGAACACCTACGACAGGTCCTGATTTCCCAACGATGTCTTGACATGCGTTAAGATAAGCGTCACGAATTGCGGAATCTTTTGAAAATGCCCAACCGGGATAGCGATTGTAGTGTCTTATTGAAGCTCCTGCCATAGCGGCTATCGCGTTTAACTCACAGGTGTTGGCATCAAGCTGACTTTCCTTTAGAGCATGACAGTAGAAAACGAAGGTTATGGAGTTGTCTTTTGTATAGGTTACACCGAGATTGCGTGAATAATCTACAAGGTAGGTCATTTCATGATTCATTGCAAACGCTCCGTTCGGAGTACCCGCAAGAATTCCGCAAATGCGAGTTGTGGTATCACGGCTCGTCATGGTTTCAAACGGTTCGACCTTGTTTACGGTAATTAAGCAATTTTTATCATCGGAGGAAAGCTCTTTCTCAACACCTTGATAGAGCGCGGTCAATATATCGGTGGCTGCCTTTGAATCGGGAACAGCCAGATACATATTGCAGTCACGGGCGATAGCGCCTTCTTTCGCTCCGCCATCGAGTGAAATAACACGCGCGTCGCAGGTCTGCAACAGCGCCGCAAGTAAGCGTCCCATAAGCTTGTTTGCGTTGGTGCGTCCTTTGTTGATATCAACTCCGGCGTGACCGCCCATAAGTCCGCTTATGCATATATGTATAGCCTCACCCTCAAACGATTCGGTTTGAAGCGGAAGAGTTATATCGGAGCACATTCCTCCTGCGCAGCAAGCAAGGACGAGCGTGGTTTGACCGCAGTCAAGATTTAGCATCTTACGAGCCGATATGCGACTGTAATCGAACTTGAGCGAACCGACAAGTCCGGGTTCTTCGGTTGCGGTAAACAAGCACTCATATGCGGGATGCTCCTTGACCATTCCGTCAAGAAGCGCAAGCATTGTGGCAACACCCATTCCGTCGTCAGCGCCCAAGGTCGTACCGCGTGCGCGCAAAAATTTTCCGTCTATGTAGAGATCGAGCGGATCGCGGCTGAAATCATGCTCCACATCGGGCTCTTTTTCACAAACCATGTCGGTGTGCGCTTGAAACAAGACCGTGGGCTTATGCTCCTGTCCTTTGGTTGCGGGCTTTTTGATAAGTACGTTTTGCGATTCGTCGCGGTAATATTCAAGTCCGCGCTCTTTGGCAAAGTTTACAAGATAATCAGCGATCTTTTCCTCGTGATAGGATTCGCGCGGAATAGCGCTTATCTCTTCAAAATAACGAAAGAAAGCTTCGGGTTTTCTGCCTTTGATAATGTATTCCATGATCTGCTTCTCCTTGGTTCTTTGTTAAAGTATTTCTATCATTCTTGCAACTATGCGACAGAAGACTTCGCAGGAGTCAAGATCGAGTCTTTCTTTCGGTGTATGTCCGTCATAGAAGTCGGGAGCTATGGATATAGCGTCCATTTCGGGAATTGCTTTACGGATAACTCCGCATTCGATTCCCGCGTGAACACCGATCGGAGCTGCATCATCGCCCGTTATCTCCTTGTGTGCTTGGCAATATACGTCACGAACGTGAGATTCCTTGTCATATTCCCAACCGGGATATCTGCCGTAATGTTCTATCTCCGCGCCCATCATAGCGGCAAATGCGTTAAGCTCGTTTTGAGCCGCATCGAGCTTTGTGTTCTTTGCTGAACGATTGGATACCAAAAAGCTTATAGTATCTTCCGTAGTCGTTATAGTACCGAAATTGCGTGAATATTCAACGAGATAGGGAAGATCACGGCACATAGAGAACGCGCCCGAGTGCATACAAGCAAGGATACCGCAAACACGCGCGGTGTCCTCGCGGGTCATCATTTTTTCAGCTTCTGCGCGTTCAACCGTTACGGTGAAATCCTTGTCCTCGGGGATAAGCTCGGTAGCGATAGCCTCGGCGTAGCTATTGATGACGGCAGAAGCCTCATCAACATTCGGAACGGCAAGAACTGCCTTGCACTCACGCGGGATTCCCGTTCCCTTTGATTCATTGTCGACCGAAACGATACGAACATCGCCGAGAGACATTAAAGGAGCTATTAAACGCCCCATGAGCTTGTTTGCGTTTGCGCGTCCGCTGTTGATATGCGCACCCGAGTGACCGCCGATAAGACCGCTTACAGATACGCAAATTGCCTGCATAGTAATGGGCTCTGTCTTGTACGCAAGGCGTATTTCGGAGCGGAGAGCGCCCGAGCAGGAGATAAGAGGATACTTTACGTTTCCTGCGTCCATGCTGATAAGCGTACGCGCGGAGATACGGCTGAAATCGAATTTCGGCGCGTTAACGATCCCCGCTTCCTCCGCAGACGTGAAAAGACACTCGTATGCGGGGTGCTCCTTGACTGTCCCGTCAAGCAGTGAGAGCATAGTGGCAACGGCAATGCCGTCGTCAGCTCCCAAGGTCGTACCGCGCGCGTGCAAGAACTTTCCGTCTATGTAAAGGTCGAGAGGGTCGGTAAGAAAATCGTGATCTACGCCGAGTTCTTTTTCACAAACCATGTCCATATGTCCTTGGAACAATATGGGCGGACGATTTTCCTGACCCTTGGTCGCGGGCATCTTTACAAGTACGTTGTGCCACTCGTCGCGGTAGTATTCAAGACCTCTCGTTTTTGCGAAATCCACGATATAATCAGCGATCTTTTCCTCGTGAAAGGATGCGCGAGGTATCGCGCTTATTTCTTCAAAATAACGAAAGAACGATTCGGGTTTTCTGCCTTTGATTATGTATTCCATGGCTTTTTCCTCTCTTGTTAATTTTTTATTTTTGTTCTTTTTGGATATTATAGCATATTTTTTAATGAAGTCAATAGCTTTTGGAAAATATATTAATTTTTTTCAAAAGCAAGTTTTACAATCGTTTCGCACAGCTCGTCGTAGCTGATACCGACCGCCGCCGCTTCCTGCGGAAGCAAACTTGTTGGAGTCATACCTGGGAGTGTGTTTGCTTCAAGACACCAAAGCTTGCCCGACTCGTCGAGAATAAAATCAAGTCTCGCGTAGCCGTCAAGGCGAAGCGCACGGAATCCCTTTTCGGTAGCATTTGCAACAAGCTTGTTTTCTGCGTCGGTAAGCGGCGCGGGGCAAAGCTCAACAGTTGCGTCGGCAACGTATTTGTTTTTGTAATCGTAAAATCCGCTCTTGGGGATAATCTCAACGGGCGGGAGCGCTCTGCCGTCAAGATACGCGCAGGTAAGCTCTCTGCCGACGATGAGCTGAAGTCGGAGGCCAAGCGGTCTTAGGAAGACAAAGTGGCCAAACA
>JAZSIP010000070.1:0-16196 GCA_045533915.1 Eubacteriales bacterium | reverse complement strand
AGTTTGGTTCTCGTCGGCGTACAAAGGTACGCCAGAGAGCCAAAACGCGGCTAAAAAATACACATAAAAATTGAAATTCGTAAGAATTTCTACCAAAAAAACGCTCCCACTGTCGCATTTTGGACGATGAGAGCGGAATTTTCACTTATTATTTATTCGTGTATTTTTGTTCTGCGCTAAATGCGACAGCCCCTTTTTTATAATGATTGACATTTGATAGCAAATATTGTATAATTAATATATCTAAAAATTATATTATATAGAGGCATTATGTTTGTTTTAAATATTTTTATTCCAATAATTATTTCATATGCTGCGTGGTTAGTATATATCCGTAAAGAAGGAACTAACGTTTTTAAAAAATTCAATACGCATATCATATCGGGTATTACTGTTATTTGCGTCTTTGTCGCACAGATGTTTCTTTATATGGATTTCGGCGTGATATTAAGTTTTTCATTGTGGAAGCTGTTAACAACACTTATTTTATCAATATTCTTTTCTTTTATTGTCCACGGATTTATTTATCTTCGCAAAACAAGATCTTTGATCGCGGCAACATTGCTGTTCTTTTGCGTAGCTCTTTGCTTGGAGCTTACCTTGTTTAACTTTCGATTTTATCAAACGGCAGATTTTGAACCAATAGATGCCACGGATAAAATCAAATCTTCTTACATTGCCGATGATATGGAAGGCAAAGATAACGTGTATAGCCTTGAAAGTTCATACGTTACTCTGCGAATTCACGATATTAATACTGAGGTGAAAGATCTATATCTTGATATTACCGCAAAAGACGATTATGGTGACGTAGAAAATCTGTATGTGAAAATTTCATTTACAGACGAATCTAACAAGGAAACCTTTATATATACTCCAGAGCATACCGTAATGGCAAAGGTTGAGTCAACCAAATATATTTATCTGATGACAAACGGAGAAGTGGGGGATATATATTTAACTTTCAGTACCGACTATGCAACGACGTTTCAGGTAGATCAAGTGCTTTTCAATGCGTCTGCACCGTTTAACTTCAGCGTGATACGTCTTTTGGCAGTATTTTTGTTATTGTTGATCTTCTGGATATTGCGTCCGTCAAGTAATCTTTGGAGATATGCTTATAACGAAAAAAGTTTAAAGCAAAAAGCCGTAACAGTAATTGTCGTATGCGCGCAAATAGTCTTGCTTGTTTGTTTGAGTTTGCTTAATCCTATTTTTTACGGTCATCCGTCGTATCATACGCAACAGTATCAACAACTTGCGGATAGCTTTTTAGATGGACGCCTGTATCTTGAGGACACTCCTCCCGCATATTTGCAAGAGATGGAAAACCCGTATGATTACGGCGCAAGAACTCAAGAAGCAAACGCAAATAATGAATCTTATTATTGGGATGCCGCATATTACGAGGGGCGTTATTACGTGTATTTCGGAGTAATTCCCGTATTGTTGCTATATCTTCCGTTTAAAGCCATGACCGGAACGCATCTGCCCAATATGGTAGCTATAAATATCTTTATGGTGTTTTTTGTGATAGGTTCTTTTTGGCTTGTCGGAAAAATAATCAATCGATATTTTAAAAACAAACGAATTCCTTATATTGCGTATCTTATATTTTCTCTTATATTTGTAAATGCTTCAGGCGGAGTTTTTATTGCCAAAAGACCTGATTTTTATTCAGTTCCGATATTAGCGGCACTCGCGTTTACTGTTTTGGGACTTGGATTTTGGTTATCGTCACTTGAAAAGGGAGGCTTAGATCCCTTAGATGCTTTTTTGGGCTCACTGTGTATGGCTCTCGTTGCGGGTTGCCGTCCTCAGCTTTTGCTCGTTTCGGCTATGGCAATAATTATATTCTGGGGTACTGTATTTAAAGAGCGTTTGTTATTTTCTAAAAAGAGCATCTTTTCAACAGTTGCGATCTGTTTGCCGTATGTTATAGTCGCAATAGGTATAATGTGGTATAACGCAGCAAGATTCGGCTCTCCTTTTGATTTTGGAGCAAATTATAACCTTACGACAAACGATATGACGGGGCGAGGTTATCGCGTGGAACGAGTTGGATTATCTGTGTTTACGTATCTTTTCCAACCACCGTATTTTACGGCAAGATTTCCTTTCTTGCGGTCCGTAAATATCGGCACGGGATATATGGGTCAGACGATAACCGAATCAATGTTTGGCGGAATATTTATGGTCATACCTTTGCTGTGGTTGATATTTTTGATGCCGCGTTACGCCAAATATATGAAAAAGAATAATATCTTTGCGTTTGCCTGCCTGTCGGTAGCGCTTTCGGTATTTATAGCTATGTTTGATGCTCAAGGCGCGGGACTTTTGCAAAGATACGTAAATGACTTTTCATTCCTTGCAATACTCGGAGCAATAGCGGTAGGTCTTACTGTAATTTCCGCTAATCGTACAAGCGGTTCTGTAAGAATACGCTCGTTTTTAAGGTTTGCGTTGTTTGGAAGCGGTGCTTATTGCGCTATGATAGTTTTTGCAAAATACGCCGTTGAGATTTACTATTATAATCCATATTTGTTTAATAAAGTAGCCGAGCTTGTAGAGTTTTGGTGATATTTGCATAATATTAAAATAATAATATTTGCGGAGTATTGTATGATAAGGGTTGTATCTGAAAACGGAGTTGTCTATTACCGTTCAAATTTAATACCTTGTATTCATGGATTTTCGACAAGAATTGGTGGAGTCAGCGATCTTAAGCATACTTTTTCACTGAATCTTGGAATTGGAAGAGATGATACAGATGAAACAGTTTTGAAAAACCTCGAGCTTTTTTCAAATGCATTGGGGATATCTTCGCGCTCGGTTATTTCCGCAACGCAGATACATTCTTCAATCGTTAGAACGGTTGGAGTGAAAGACTGCGGAGAAGGGTACTATTTTCCGTCCAAAGAGGCTTGTGACGGTTATGTTTCAAATCAAAAGGGAATAGCGCTCGGTATTCGTACGGCAGATTGCGTTCCGATACTTTTTTATGCTCCGAAAAATGATAATTCGGAAGAGATAATATCGGCAGTACACGCTGGCTGGCGCGGAACACATAAAAATATAGTTTCTTGCGCTATTGACCGTATGGTTGAAATGGGATCTAAACCTAAAGATATAAAGGTAGCTATAGGTCCTTCCATAGCATCTTGCTGTTATGAGGTGTCAGAGGATTTCTTTAAAGCGTTTTGTGATACGCTCGGAAAGAAAAACGCAGAACTTTTTATTAAGCCTTTTTCCGAAAAAAAGGATCATTTTATGGCGGATCTTCAAAATATAAATCGGTATCAGCTTAAAGAATGCGGAATCCTTGGTGAAAACATAGATGTTGCAAATATTTGCACCTGCTGTAATCCAAAGGAATTTTATTCACACAGGTATTCAGGAGAATCGCGCGGAACGATGCTTTCCTTGATCTCTTTGTAATATTAAAAAATCATAGGTAGAGTTGTGTTATGAATAATTTTGATCAGGATAAAATATTTATGCAAGAGGCTCTCTTTCTTGCTAAAAAAGCGATGAATGAGGGAGAAGTTCCTGTTGGTGCTGTCGTCGTAAAAAACGGCAATATAATAGGAAGCGGATATAATTTGCGAGAGAATAAAAGAATGGCTACGGCTCACGCAGAAATATTAGCCATAGAAGAGGCTTGCAGAACGCTTGGAACTTGGAGACTTCTCGGTTGTACTCTTTACGTTACTCTTGAGCCTTGCCCGATGTGTGCGGGAGCTATAGTTAATTCAAGAATAGATCGGGTAGTATACGGTGTAAAGGATAACTTGGCGGGCTGTTGCGGAAGTGTAATGGATTTTAATCGATATCCTTTTTCACACTCATTTTCTTTGACCTCTGGAATATGTGAAGAAGAGTGCGCAACGTTACTAAAAGATTTCTTTAAAACAAGAAGAATATAAAAAATATCGGTGAGACATTCGCCTCACCGGTATTTTTATGGGTTTTTACAACATTCAAGAGCCAATTCAATAAAATTATCCGCTATTTTATTTTCAATGTGATTTTTATGGCGTATAATAGGAAACAGCTATACCTACTTTAATGATATGCCGACAGCTTATTTCGAAAAGATGGCTGAATCTGCAGGATATAAGGTAGATGTGACCGCCATTACAAAAGGCGCGTGGACGTTGGAAAAATTTGCGGACCCAACAGATGAGTACGGAAAAAAGGTAGATGATGCATTAAAGGGAACAAAGAAATACGATTTCGTAATACTTCAGGAACAGAGTGTGCTTCCTGCTGCCGAAAACGTAGCTAAATTTTACGACGGAGTACGCAATCTCGCTAAAAGGATAAGAGAAACGGGAGCAACACCTATTTTGTATTCTACCTGGGGACGTAAGAGCGGAAGCTCTAAACTGACCGAAAAAGGTTGGACAAATGAGATCATGACGTGGAGATTAGCCGCTGCATATCAGGCTATCGGCGATGAATTGAATATTTCCGTCGCGCACGCAGGTCTTGCTTTTTACGATGTTTATACGAATAATAGTTCAATAGAACTTTACAATTCCGATAAATCCCACCCCTCCGAAGAAGGTAGCTATCTTGCGGCTGCTACGTTGTTTGCAAAGATATTCAACGTAGATCCTACTACGATAAATGCAGTTTCAAAACAAAAAACACTTTTAACAGCTGCGAAAAAAGCTGTTTTTGAAACTCCTACTATTCCCGACGAATATAAAACGAGCTCAGAGGGAGTTAAATCTAATTAAAGTAGATCAATTATCACCGTTTAGCTTTTTTGATCTTTTAAAAACCACCGTTAAAAGCAGATATAAGGCGGCGGCAAGTATAATGTGAAAAGTGACCTCAAGCGTTTCGGTGGAAAATCTGCCAAATCGTTCGATAAAAAACTTTGTAGCACAGGTAGATACTGTAATACAAAACAACGGTCTTACGACCCAAGTGAAAAGCTTGGGTCGTATTTTTATGACCGAAAAAAGCCGCGCGATGCTAAGAGCAGCGTTTATGATTTCAGTAAAATAAACTGTCACAACGTATCCCATTATTCCGAATCTTGGAAGAAGTATTATCACAAGTATCACAGACAGAAATGAATCTGCTATGTTTATTCCCATATGATAAATTTGCTGACCAAGACCTTTGAGTATAGAGTCGACAGAGGTGTCAAGATACATAACGGGTACGAGAGGAGCAACCAAAAGTATAAATTTTGCGGCATCGGTTTTCGGATATATAGCTCCGCCAAGCTCCTGTGAAAAGCAGATAAGTATTCCCGATACACCAATGGCATACGTAAGTACCGCCTCAAAAACTCGGTCTACTGTTTTTATAATAGATTCGCGGTCACCTCTCGCGTTAGCCTCGGATATCTCGGGAACAAGAAGTCCCGCGAATGAAGAGGAAAGCGCGGCAGGGAAAAGTACGAGGGGAAATACCATACTGTGAAGCGTTCCGTAGGCGGCAAGAGACGCGTCACGTGAGCTTCCGCTTTTTTCAAGTCCGCGAGGGATAAGAAGATGCTCAATAGTTACAAGAGCCGAGCGCACATACGCGCTAAAGGCAACAGGCAAGGCGATCTTTAAAAGACCGCTTTGCTTTTTTTCGTCGCAATATCCATACGATGCAGACCTCTCTTTACGTCTTTCGTAAAGAAAAAAAGAACCGTGTATAATAAATGAGGAAAGTTCCGCGACAGTTCCGCCGAGTATCACGGAAAGACAGGCGAACTGAATGTCGCCTGGGAGACAAAGCGCAAGAAGAGAGATGCACGAAAATATTCGAATACCCTCGCCAAGCACCTGTACAGTCGCGTTTTTCCATACTCGTCTGACAGCGGTAAAATAACCGTTGAATACAGATGACAGAGCAATTGGAATAAGCGTAACAGAAAGTATACGCAAGGGCAGAACCGTCCGTGAATCCCCAAGTAAATGAACTCCTATAAAAGAGGACAAAGAAAACAATAGACAAGCGCTTAGCGCTCCGAAAAATAAAGCATAGCATACACAGCGCTTGAGAAGCGATCTTATATGTCCGTTTTGCTCTCCGCAGTCAGTTCCGAGAGCCTCCGAGATAAGCTTGGTAGTCGCTAACTGTATGCCTGACGTACCGAGAGTGAGCGCGAATCCGTAGACTGTAGAAATGAGCGAAAACACGCCCATCGCCGTCGCGCCAATTTTGTTTGATAGATAGACCTGAAAGCTGACCGAGACGGTTCTCATCAATAATGATACCGCAGTCAGTAATAAACCGTTAAGTATAAATCTTTTGAATCTTTGCATAGCTTTTCCTTTTTTGTATTCGATATTAAAATATATGGCAAAAATCATTAAAATAGAAACAAGCACGATAAAAGCGGAGAAATTAGTTTTATTAATTTTTATAAAGAATAAGTTATCTTTTCTCCGTTGACAAACTACTCAAAAAAATGGTATAATAATATGGATAAGTTTTGGAGCAAAAAGGAGAGTATAAATGAAAAAATTGCTTGTCGTTGACGGAAACAGTATTCTTAATAGGGCGTTTTACGGAATACGTCTGCTTACAAATAAAGATGGCTTATATACGAACGCCGTTTACGGTATGGTAACTATACTTTCGCACCATATCGAAGCGCTAAAGCCCGACTACTGCGCCGTCGCGTTTGACCTTAAAGCTCCGACCTTCCGCCACAAAATGTACGATCTTTACAAGGCGAACAGAACGGGAATGCCCGACGAGCTTGCCGTTCAGCTTCCGTATGCCAAGGAGTGCATGAATGCGCTTGGCTTTTCGGTTCTTTCTATTGAGGGCTACGAGGCGGACGATATCCTCGGAACGCTTTCGGTACAGGCTAACGAAGAGGGAATAGACGCATATGTTTTAACGGGTGACCGCGACTCACTCCAGCTTATTTCAGATCATACAACCGTATTGCTCGTCAAGACCAAGGAGACCTTGTCGGTCACCGAAAAAGAATTTGGAGAAATGTACGGAATACATTCCTCTCAGTTCGTGGACGTTAAAGCACTTATGGGCGACAGCTCCGATAATATCCCCGGTGTTGCGGGTATAGGTGAAAAGACCGCGCTAAAGCTTATCTCGGAATTTGGAAGCCTTGAAAAGCTTTATGAGGATTATGAGACTTCAAAGCTTTCACCGTCGGTAAAGCAAAAACTTACAGACGGAAAAAACAACGCGTTTATGTCTCAAAAGCTTGCGAGAATAGACAGAAGCGTTCCGCTTGAAACCTCTATTGACGATTACGCGTATAACGGTATTCGTAAGCGTGAGCTTCGTGATCTTTTTGTAAAGCTTGAATTCAACGCGCTTATCGGAAAATTCGGACTTTCGGATATTGATACCGATAACTCTGAAAACAGTACCAATACTTCCGAGAAAAGCACTATAAACGAAGAAATTCTTTCTGTTGAGGAGATACGTTCTCGCTTTTCGGAGAAAAAAGTGTCAGTTACCTTAAAGGAAGATAAGCTTTCCTTGTGCGACGGTGAAATTCTGTGTTCTTTAGACATAAAAGAAGAAAAAAGTAAGGCTATAGAAGAACTGCTTTCGTCCATTGATATAATTGCTTTTGACTGCAAAAAGTTATATAAAGACCTTGAAGCATTTGGTATTCATATAAGAAACTGTGCTTTTGACTGTATGCTTGCTGCGTATGTGCTCGATTCTAACCGCACGGGAGCAAAGCTCCCCGAACTTATGGTTCGATATCTTGGTGTTACGTTAGATAATGACTTTTCTGACTGCACGAATATTTTTGAGCTCGGCAAAAAGCTTTCAGACGCTATTGCCGAGGACGGTCAGGAAAAGCTCTTGTATGAAATAGAGATCCCTCTCGCCGCTGTACTTGCCGATATGGAGCTGGCAGGCTTCCGCATAGATGTCGACGGGATCACTCGCTACGGAGAGGTACTAAAAGAGACCGCGGACGCACTTCAATCAAGAATTTATAGCTATGCGGGTGAAGAATTTAATATATCGTCTCCTAAACAGCTTGGTGAAGTCTTGTTCGAAAAAATGGCACTCCCAAAGTCTAAAAAAACGAAAACGGGATATTCGACTGATGCCGAAACTCTGCAAAAATTGATAGCATATCACCCGATAATCGAGGATATACTCGATTACCGTCAAATGACAAAGCTAAAATCGACATACGCTGACGGTCTTGCGAAAGCGGCAGACGCAGATGGCCGAGTTCATAGCGCCTTCAATCAAACAGGAACGGCAACGGGCAGACTTTCTTCTTCTGAGCCAAATCTTCAGAACATTCCCGTAAGGACCGAAGCGGGAAGAGAATTCAGAAGATATTTTATTCCCAAAAATGAAGATTACGTTATAATAGATGCCGATTATTCGCAAATAGAGCTCAGATTACTCGCGCATATTTCGGGTGATGCTACAATGATAGACTCATACCGCGAGGGTGTGGATATTCATACTATGACGGCAAGTAAGGTGTTCGGTGTAGCTCCCGATCAAGTAACACCCGAGCTCCGTAAACGCGCCAAAGCCGTGAATTTCGGAATTATTTACGGTATAGGAGAATATTCGCTTTCTGAGGATCTGGGAATATCCCGCGCACAGGCAAAAAGATACATCGATAGTTATCTTGAGGGATTTCCAAAGGTAAAGGAGTATCTTGAGACAATAAAAAAGACCGCTCGCGAAGACGGATATGTAACTACCTATTTCGGACGCAAAAGATATATTCCCGAGTTAGCGTCATCAAATAAAAACCTTCAGCATTTTGGTGAGCGTGTCGCAATGAACAGTCCGATTCAGGGAACGGCTGCGGATATTATAAAGATAGCAATGATATCGGTCGATAAAGAGATAAGAAAAGTGGGAATAGACGCAAGACTTTTACTTCAGGTACACGATGAGCTATTGATCGAGGCTCATAAGGATTGCGCCAAACAGGCTTTGAGTATTCTGAAAAAATGTATGGAAAACGCCGTGTTGCTTTCTGTTCCGTTAGAAGTAGAGGTAAATTCGGGAAATACGTGGTACGAAGCTAAATAAAAACAGAAAAAACAAATTTTTAACAAATTTCAATTAAAAAATCAAAAAAATATATAGACATTTTAGAAAAAATATAGTATAATATGTATGTATGCTTAAAATGTGCATTTTTGCGCGCATATGTTATGGAGGACCAAAGATGAAAATCAAAACAATCGTTGAACTGCTTGACGCAAAAGTTCTTTGCGGAGAGGATAAATTAGACGGTATCGTACATTCTGCGTGCGGATGCGATATGATGAGCGATGTTCTCGCTTTTGTAAAGGAACAAGCCGTATTGCTTACAGGTTTATGTAATCCTCAAGTAGTAAGAACAGCACTTATGATGGATATGAGATGCATCGTATTCGTCAGAGGCAAAACGCCGTCGGCTGATATTCTTGCTCTTGCAGATGAAGCAGGTCTAGTTGTTTTGGCGACAAATGAGAGAATGTATCCTGCATGCGGAAAGCTATACAAAAACGGACTTGCGGGAGGAGAGGTGGATCATGGATAATAACTTCGTAAATTTCCACTTTGATATTGACGGAGACAATTTCACATCTGCCGGCGAAGCGTCTGTAAGAATAAAAAAGCATTTGCGCGAGATGGGATTCAAGCCCGACGTTATCCGTAGAGTTTCGGTCGCTATGTATGAGGGCGAGATAAATATGGTTATTCACGCAAACGGCGGAGAGGCTGACGTAAATGTTTACGTTGACAGAATAGAAATAATCCTTGCCGATAAAGGCGCGGGAATTTCTGACGTTGAACTTGCTATGCAAGAGGGATATTCCACAGCTCCCGATAACATTCGTTCACTTGGATTTGGCGCGGGAATGGGACTTCCTAATATGAAAAGATATACCGATAACATGAGAATAGAATCAGAGGTGGGAAAGGGAACGACCGTTTATATGACGGTAAACGTATAACGATAGCTTTCACATCTTGGAAAAGAGGTAATGATGTCTAGTTATAAGCATTCCGTTACACTTGATTTGTCAAGATGCAAGGGGTGTACGAACTGCATTAAAAGATGTCCGACAGAGGCTATTCGCGTGCGAGACGGACACGCAATCATAAAAGAAGATAGATGTATTGACTGCGGAGAGTGCATAAGGGTTTGTCCTTATCAGGCAAAAAAGGCTATATTTGATAAGTTTGAGGATTATTCAAATTACAAATATAAAATAGCTCTTCCTGCTCCCGCTTTGTACGGACAGTTTGACGATATAGACGATAACAGTATTGACGAGATACTCACAGCTCTTCTCGAGTGTGGCTTCGATGCCATATTTGAGGTTTCAAGAGCCGCGGAGCTCGTTACGGAATATACCAGACGGTATATGAAGCAAGAAGGACTTAATAAACCTATTATAAGCTCCGCTTGTCCTGCGATAGTAAGACTTATCGCACAAAGATTCCCGTATCTTACGGAAAATCTGCTTCCGATAATGCCGCCTATAGAATATGCGGCAAGACTTGCAAGACGTGAAGCATTGGACGCGCATCCAGAATTGACTAATGATGATATATGTGTATTGTTCTTGTCACCGTGTCCTGCGAAAATAAGTTACGTCAAAAATCCTTTGGGCGTATCCAAAAGCGCGGTCACCGGTGCTTTGGCAATAAATGATTTTTATTTCAGGATAAGAGCAAAACGCAAAGAGATCTCGGAATCGAAAACAATATTTAATACGGGTATCATCGGACTTAACTGGGCGGGTTCTGGAGGAGAAGCAACCTCGTTGCGCTCTGACCGATATCTTGCGGCTGACGGTATCGAAAACTGTATCAATGTTCTTGATGAGATCGAAAACGGTACTATACATAATCTCGATTTCGTCGAGCTTAATGCTTGTACAGGCGGTTGTGTCGGCGGAACGTTGAACGTAGAGAACCCCTTTATCGCGAAAGCAAGACTCAGATCTTTGAGAAAGCATTTGCCTGTATCGAGAAATCATCCCGCTTCTTTGGATATAGTTCCCGAAGATATATATCTTGATGATTTTGACAGTATTCTCGGCAACGTAGGAAATTTTGCTTTGTCTGAGGACAGAATGATTGCTATTGCCAAAATGTCGGAGGTCGAGGATATTTACAAAATTCTGCCTCATCTTGACTGTGGCTCATGCGGAGCACCGAACTGTCATGCTCTTGCTGAGGATATAATCAAAGGAGAAGCTGAAAAAGGGGATTGCCTTATAAAACTCAGAGATACTTTGGATAAGTAAATTGGAGGTGCTGTCTTGACTGTAAAGGAACTTGCGTCTGCGTTAAATTTAAAAATCATATGTATGCCTGACGGAGACAGAGAAGTTACCGGCGGATATGCAGGAGACCTTCTCAGCTGGGTAATGGGCAGAGCGCAGGCGGGCGATGCTTGGATAACAATAATGTCTAACGTTAATATAGTTGCGGTTGCAACACTTGCAGATCCTGCATGTATAGTCCTTTCCGAAGGGGTCACCGCAGATGACGGCGTAGCTGTAAAAGCTGAATCTGTTGGAGTAAACATACTTTCGAGTAACGAAGACACTTTCTCGGTTTCCGCGAAGATTTCAAAATTGATATGACACCTTACTATTATGATCTTCACATTCATTCTTGCTTATCGCCGTGTTCAGATGATGACATGACTCCTAACAATATAGCGGGAATGGCTACACTCAATGGATTGCAAATAGTAGCTCTTACAGATCACAATTCCTGTAAAAACTGTCCAGCGTTTTTTGATGCCTGTAAAAGACAGGGTATTATTCCAATAGCGGGAATGGAGCTATCGACAGCCGAAGATATACATCTCGTGTGTCTTTTCGAAGAGCTTGAACAAGCAATGCAGTTTGATGCTGTAGTTAATGAACATCTGTTTAATATAAAGAACAGACCCGAAATATTCGGAAATCAGCTTGTTCTTGACGGCTTGGACGAGCAGATAGGAATTGAAGAAAAGCTTCTTATTTCTTCAACTGATCTCCCTATAGACGATGCAATTGAGCTTGCGAAAAAGTATGGTGCTCACGTTCATCCTGCTCATATAGACCGAGAATCGAATGGTATTCTTGCTATTCTCGGTGATATTCCGCCAGAGTACACCTTTGATTGTTTAGAATTTAACGATGTAGACAACATCGCTACTGTAACAGAACAATATCCTCATCTTGCAAACGCGATGCGTTTGATCTCATCGGATGCCCATCATCTATGGGATATAAATGAGGCAAAAAACTTTGTAGAGCTTGATGATGAACCGTATAGCTCGTCGTTGGTTCGCAAAAGACTTTTTGAGTACCTTAAAGGTACGGATAATTAATGTATTTATTTAATTAAAAAATAAATAAAAATAAAAACGGAGGATTTTTCGTCATGAAAAAAAATTTGACCACAGTAATGTTCCGCGGAACAAAGGCTCAAGAAGAGCAGCTTATTGCTGTTATTGAGAAATATCGCGGAATAGAAGGTGCATTGATGCCTGTACTGCAGGAGGCACAGGGAATCTACGGATATCTGCCTGTAGAGGTTCAGAAAATCATTGCATTGAGAATGGGCATTTCCCTTGAAGAAGTATTTGGAGTAGCATCTTTCTATTCCCAGTTCGTTCTTAATCCCAAGGGAGAAGTTTCTATAGCTGTTTGCTTGGGAACAGCTTGCTACGTTAAGGGTAGCGGAGATCTTTTGGATAAGATCACTCAGGTTCTTGCACTTCCCGCAGGTTCTACAACGCCTGACGGTAAGTATTCTTTGGAAGCAACAAGATGTATCGGTGCTTGCGGACTTGCTCCCGTACTCACGATCAATAACGAAGTTTACGGTAAGCTTACGGTAAGTGATATCGAAGGAATACTCGAAAAGTATAAATAATAATGAAAGAACTGTCACTTAATATTCTTGACGTAGCGAAAAATTCAGTAGTAGCGGGAGCAGAGAACGTAATAATTTCTTTGATCACCGATGCTGACGGAATACTTACGCTTACTATAAAGGACGACGGCTGCGGTATGTCTGAAGAAACAGTAAAAAACGTAACCGATCCCTTTTATACCACCCGAACCACAAGAAAGGTAGGCATGGGACTTCCTTTGCTGAAACTTGCGGCAGAACAGACGGGCGGATATCTTAAGCTTGAATCTTCAAAAGCTGAACACGATCATGGAACAACGGTAACAGCGGTGTTTGATACAAAAAGCATTGACTTTATGCCGATTGGAGATATTATATCAACGATATGTATACTTATCGCGGGAAGCCCTGAGATAGATTTTGAGTTTTCGGATATTACAGATAAACGAGAAGTACGATTACATACGACTGAACTGAAAGCAGTTCTCGGTGAAGATATATCTCTCGCAGAACCCGAAGTTCAAACGTGGATGTCGGAATATCTCAGTGAACAGTACAACGAACAGTAAAAACAAAATAATCATAATATAAACGGAGGAAAAAATCATGAAATCTTTGGCAGAACTTGCTGCGATCAGAGACAAAATGAAGGACAAAGTCGTTATCCGCGAAGGAGAAGGCGCTATCAGAGTCGTTGTTGGAATGGCAACCTGCGGAATAGCTGCAGGAGCAAGACCCGTTCTTAACGCTTTTGTTGATCAGGTAGCCAAAAACGGACTTTCCGATAAGGTTACCGTATCTCAGACAGGATGCATCGGCGTATGCCAGTATGAGCCCGTAGTTGAGATCTTTGAAGACGGCAAAGAAAAAGTAACTTATGTAAAGCTTGACGCTGAAAAGGCGGCAGAAATCGTTGAAAAGCATCTTAAGGGCGGAAAGATCGTAGAGGAATATACGATCGGCGCTTATAGCAAATGATTTGACTTAACGAAAGGAAGATAAATATGATTAGAACACATGTTTTGATTTGCGGCGGTACAGGTTGTACTTCTTCGAATAGCTTGAAGATTCAGGAAGCAATGAACAAAGAACTTGTCGCTCGCGGACTTGAAAATGAGGTCAAAGTCGTACTTACGGGATGCTTTGGTCTTTGCGCTCTCGGTCCTATAATGATAGTATATCCCGAGGGAACATTCTACAGTCAGGTTAAGCCTGAGGACGCTGCTGAGATCGTTGAGGAGCATTTCTTGAAGGGACGTCCCGTTGAAAGACTTATCTATCACGAAGCAAATGAAAAAGACGTTCATCACGCAACATCTCTTTCCGAGACTGCTTTCTATAAGAAGCAGAAGAGAGTTGCTCTTCGTAACTGTGGTGTTATCGACCCCGAAAATATCGATGAGTACATAGCTATGGACGGTTATCAGGCTCTTGGTAAGGTTCTTACCGAGATGACTCCCGATGAAGTTATTCAAACCGTTCTTGATTCCGGACTTCGCGGACGCGGAGGCGGCGGATTCCCCACAGGTCTTAAGTGGAAGTTCGCTTCCGGTAACAGAGGAAACGTTAAGAAGTACGTTGCTTGTAACGCGGACGAGGGTGACCCCGGTGCGTTTATGGACCGTTCTATCCTCGAGGGTGATCCCCATGCTTTGATCGAGGCTATGGCTATCGCAGGTTACGCTATCGGTGCTGACGAAGGTTACGTATACGTTCGTGCAGAGTACCCGATCGCTATTCACCGTCTTGAGATCGCTATCAATCAGGCTCGTAAATACGGCCTCCTTGGTAAAGACATATTCGGAACAGGCTTCAACTTCGATATCGAGCTTCGCTTCGGCGCAGGCGCATTCGTTTGTGGAGAAGAGACAGCTCTTATGACCTCTATCGAGGGACACAGAGGTGAGCCTCGTCCTCGTCCTCCTTTCCCCGCAGTAAAGGGTCTGTTTGGACAGCCTACCGTTCTTAATAACGTTGAGACTTATGCTAACATTCCTCAGATCATTCTTAAGGGCGTAGAGTGGTTCACTTCTATGGGAACTGAGAAGTCGAAGGGAACTAAGGTATTTGCTCTCGGTGGTAAGATCACCAACACCGGACTTGTTGAAGTTCCTATGGGAACTACTCTTCGCGAAGTTATCGAGGAGATCGGTGGAGGTATTCCTAACGGCAAGACCTTTAAGGCAGCTCAGACCGGTGGTCCTTCCGGCGGTTGTATCCCCGCATCCTTGATAGACACTCCTATCGATTACGATAACCTTATCGCTATCGGCTCTATGATGGGTTCAGGCGGACTTATCGTTATGGACGAGGATACCTGTATGGTTGACCTTGCTCGATTCTTCCTTGACTTTACTGTTGACGAGTCTTGCGGTAAATGTACTCCTTGCCGTGTAGGTACTAAGAGACTTCTTGAGATCCTCGATAAGATCATCGCTGGTAACGGAGAGATGGAAGACCTTGATAAGCTTGAAGAGCTTTCTAACTACATCAAGAGTGCATCTCTTTGCGGACTTGGACAGACTGCTCCTAACCCTGTACTTTCAACACTTCGTTACTTCAGAGATGAATATGTAGCTCATATCGTTGTTAAGAAGTGTCCTGCCGGCGTATGTAAGAGCCTTCTCCAGTACACGATCGATCCCGATAAGTGTAAGGGTTGTACTCTTTGCGCAAGAAAGTGTCCTGTTAACGCTATCAGCGGTACTGTTAAGCAGCCTCACGTTATTGATCCTGCTAAGTGTATCAAGTGCGGCGCTTGTATGGAATCCTGCAAGTTCAAAGCAATCTACAAGAAGTAAGAAAGGAGAATAGTGGACATGGAAAATATTAACGTTAAAATTAACGGCGTAAGCTATGCCGTACCGAATGGCTCCACGGTTCTTGAAGCCGCAAGAGCAGCGCAGATCGAAATTCCTACGCTCTGCTATCTTAAGGATATCAACGAGATAGGCGCTTGCCGTCTTTGCCTTGTTGAAGTTTCCGAAGGCGGAAGACCCTTCAGATTGGTTACCGCTTGCGTATATCCCGTAACTGAGGGAATGGAAATACTTACAAACACCCCCAGAATAAATCAGTCTCGTAAGACAAACCTCGAGCTTTTGCTCTCCAACCATGACCGTAAGTGCCTTTCTTGTGTACGCAGCACTACCTGCGAATTGCAGAAGCTTTGCAACGAATACGGTGTTGATGAAGAGAAGTTCCAGGGCGTTAAGAGCGAGTATCCTATCGATGATGCATCGCCTATCATTCGCGATAACAATAAATGTATCCTTTGCCGCCGTTGTGTAGCAGCTTGCCGCAACGTACAGGGAATTGGTGTTATCGGTGCTAATGACCGTGGATTTGATACTCAT
>JAZSIP010000002.1:0-8045 GCA_045533915.1 Eubacteriales bacterium | reverse complement strand
AGAAAGTGTGGTCGGTGGCGGAATCAATTTGCTTAAGCAAATTGATTCACGTCGTCCGACCACTTTTCTTAATTAGAGAAAATTTAAACAGATTTGGTTATCACAAACTGTTATTTATAAATAACCCCTTGTTTTGTTTTCTTAGGACTCACCGTAAGGTTAGTCCAGCTTACTTTTCTTTTTCAAAAGAAAAGTAAGCGCGTCTCTTAATACATACCGCCCATTCCGCCTGCGCCTGCCATAGCTGCATTAGCTGCAGCCTCTGCTGCGGGATCTTTCTTATCGGCAACTACCGACTCGGTAGTGAGGATAACGGATGCGATAGAAGCAGCGTTCTGGAGTGCGGAACGCGTAACCTTGGTAGGATCGACGATACCCGACGCCATCATGTCACAGTATACTTCATTATAAGCATCAAAGCCGTAGCCGACCTTGCCGCTCTTCATTATCTCATTGATAATAACTCCGCCGTCAAAGCCTGCGTTTGCAGCGATCTGACGAACGGGCTCTTCAAGAGCCTTAAGAACGATGTTAACACCCGTCTTTTCGTCACCGTCAACGGTGTCAACGAGCTTAGCGACCTCGGGAATAACGTTGAGGTAAGCAGTTCCGCCTCCCGCAACGATACCTTCTTCAACTGCCGCGCGAGTTGCGTTGAGAGCGTCCTCAATGCGAAGCTTCTTTTCCTTCATTTCAGCCTCGGTAGCAGCACCGACCTTGATAACGGCAACACCGCCCGAAAGCTTAGCAAGGCGTTCCTGAAGCTTCTCTTTGTCAAACTCGGAGGTGGTCGTCTCAATAGCAGACTTGATCTGAGAGATACGAGCCTTGATATCCTCGGATGCACCTGCGCCGCCGACGATAATGGTGTTCTCTTTGTTTACCTTTACCTGACGAGCGTGTCCAAGCATATCGAGAGTTGCGTCCTTGAGCTCAAGACCGATCTCGGAGGAGATGACCTGACCGCCCGTAAGGATAGCGATATCGCGGAGCATTTCTTTTCTTCTGTCGCCAAAGCCGGGAGCTTTAACAGCAACGCAAACGAAAGTACCGCGGAGCTTGTTGAGAACGAGAGTTGTAAGAGCCTCGCCCTCTACGTCCTCAGCGATGATAATGAGCTTTCTGCCTGCCTGAACTACCTGTTCAAGAACGGGAAGAACGTCCTGAATATTGGATATCTTCTTATCGGTGATAAGGAGGAGAGCATCATCAAGAACAGCTTCCATCTTATCCATATCGGTTGCCATATAGGGAGAGAGGTAACCGCGGTCGAACTGCATACCCTCAACTACCTCTGCGTAAGTCTCTGCGGACTTGGATTCCTCAACGGTGATAACTCCGTCGGATGTAACCTTTTCCATAGCGTCCGCAATAAGCTGACCGATGACCTCGTCGCCTGCGGAGATAGTACCAACGCGTGCGATATCGTCGCTTCCGTTTACTTTCTTTGCGTTAGCTACGAGAGTTTCAACTGCTTTGTCAACAGCCTTCTTGATACCCTTGCGAACGACCATAGGATTAGCGCCCGCGGTAACGTTCTTCATACCCTCGCGAACGAAAGCCTGAGCGAGAAGGGTAGCGGTAGTTGTACCGTCACCTGCCGCGTCGTTAGTCTTTGTAGCAACTTCCTTAACGAGCTGAGCACCCATATTTTCAGCTTCGTTTTCAAGCTCGATCTCCTTAGCGATGGTAACACCGTCGTTAGTGATAAGCGGAGAGCCGTACTTCTTATCGAGAACTACGTTTCTTCCCTTAGGACCAAGCGTGATCTTAACGGTATCGGCAAGCTTGTCGACACCTCTGCAAAGCGCGTTACGCGCTTCGATTCCATAAAGAATTTCCTTTGCCATGATAATTTTTCCTTTCGATTAGTGGTAGATTAATGTAAATTATTCAACGATAGCGAGAATGTCGCTCTGACGAACGATGTTATATTCAACGCCGTCTGCCTTTACCTCGG
The DNA here is from genome assembly GCA_045533915.1 of Eubacteriales bacterium. Taxonomy (GTDB): domain Bacteria; phylum Bacillota; class Clostridia; order Oscillospirales; family CAG-272; genus HGM12713. The sequence continues at coordinate 6,085 of JAZSIP010000002.1, read as the reverse complement.
TGCCTGCATATTTTGAAGTGATAACCTTGTCGCCAACCTTTACCGTCATAACGACTTCCTTGCCGTCAACGATCCCGCCGGGACCTACTGCGATGACTTCTGCGATCTGGGGCTTTTCCTGAGAAGCGGCGGTGAGAATAAGTCCGCTCTTCGTTTTTTCTTCAGCCTCCATCAATTTGACAACTACTCTGTCTGCCAAAGGTTTGATCGTCATTTTTTGTTCCTCCTTATAATAAATATTAGATAAGACGTATTTTTTGAGTTTTGGCACTCAAACTTATTGAGTGCTAAACACTACACTTATTTTACACTTTTTTTTGGAAAAATCAATAGTTTTTTTAATATTTAACATTTATTTAACAATTATTTTGATCGTGGGAGTGCTAAAAGTACGAAAAAAGGCAGATTTAAGCTTCGGAATGGGGGATATTCGAAATGATCGAACTTGTAAACCGTTATATTTTAGGGGCGGCAGTGCCGTTTCTTCTTATCGTGGGAGGTTTATTTTTTTGTTTTAAATTAAGATTTTTCTTTTTAAAATATCCGAAAAGACTCATAAGGGCTTTGACCGAAAGGAAGGCAGGAGAAGGAACTTCGCCGTTTCGCGCGTTGACACTCGCACTTGCGGGAACGCTCGGTGTAGGGAATATAGTCGGAGTATCGGCGGCTATCTTTATGGGCGGTTTTGGAGCGGTATTCTGGATGTGGATAAGCGCGCTTTGCGCCATGGTATTAAAATATGCGGAGATCGTTTTAGCTATGCGTCATAGGAGATACGGCAAGGACGGAAAGAGTCACGGCGCGGCTATGTATTACATAAAAGAGTGCTTTTCCTCCCGCGGAATGAAGGGTGTCGGTGTCTTTCTTGCGGGTATCTTCGCGGTCTTTTGTATTGTCAATTCTATAACCATGGGAAGCGTGATACAAGCGAATGCGGTAGTCGGAGCGCTTGACGGAGTATTTTCTATACCTCCCGTGGTTACGGGAGCGGTTCTTGCCTCCGTTGCTTTTTTTCTTGTGCGTAAGGGTGGGGCGGGTATGGCTCGGTTTACCGAAAAGCTCGTTCCCGTAATGACTCTCGGATACGTGATACTTTCGCTTGCTGTTCTTGTGTTGCGGGCGGACTGTGTGGGAAAAGCTTTTTTAAAAATATTTGAGGACGCCTTTTCATTTGAGGCTGGAATTTTCGGAGTAGGGGGATTTTTTCTCTCAAAATCGGTAAGATTCGGAACGATGCGAGGACTCGTCTCTAACGAAGCGGGGTGCGGTACAGCTCCCGCGGCTCACGCGGTATCGGATTGCAAAGACCCCGCAAGGCAAGGCGTTTTCGGTATATTCGAGGTCTTTGTCGATACTATCCTTTTGTGTACTCTTACGGCTCTCGTCGTGATAGTATCATATGGCGAGGTCGTGCGTTTCGGGGAGAATTTCATAATGATGACTATCGGAGCATACGAAGCGGTGCTTGGAAGCTTTGCTTCATATTTTATGAGCATAGCCGTGCTTTGCTTTGGTTTTGCCACAATAGTTTGCTGGGCGCATTACGGAGTTGAAAGCGTTGATTACCTTACACAAAAGCGTTTTGCAAAGCCTGTGTTTATTGTTATGTATTGTCTTTCGATCTTTGCGGGGGCTTTTGCGGCAAGTGAGTGGATATGGCAAAGCGCGGATCTTGCTATCGGCGTAATGACGCTTATAAACGTTCCCGTTCTGTTTTTGAGCAGAGCGGAGATAAAGAATGAAACAGACAGATTTTTTGTAAAAAAGAGAAAATGAACGAACAAAAAGCTTCGGAGATAGATCCGAAGCTTTTTACATTATATATTATTCAACATTATTTCAAGTAATTCATCATAGGATCGCGCAAGTTCGGAACGGAGCTTGGCGCAAAGGATTATCGAGTTTGCGGCGTTTCGTGGAAGATATCCTGCGCCTATTTTTGCCAAAGCATCTGCGTGCGCGTTTCTGCCTTTGGCTAAAAGAGCGCGGAAGGCACGGTGCGAGGGCATTTCCGAGGGCTTTCGTATTTTTCTGAGAAGAGCTATATCCTCGTGAAGAAGCTCGGCAAGACGGATACATATTTTTTCTTCCTCATCGCAACGTGAATTTGACGGAAGGCAAACGATAGAGGTGGCAAGGTCGGACGCTCTGTCAATAACTCTTGACAAACAGTGAGCGCAGGCAGCGATGCTATCTCGCTCGAGCGGCGGCAAAAAATCCGCGAAAAGAGCATCCTCGAGTTCGCAGACGCATTTGTCCGCGGAGAGACGAATAGAGGAAAGATCTTCCTTTCCTTTTTTCGTACAGCCTTTGCTTTTACAGGAGATCCGTACCGCCTGTACAGCGGAATCGGAGAGCTGCTCGAGAGCTTCAAAGTACCGAAATTTAGCCATAAGATCAAGCCTTTCAAATAAAACTTTTATCGTAGCAGATATAACTTTGAGAGGTATGAAAGAATAAATCCAACGCTCATACACGCAGGAAAGGTCAATATCCAAGAGACTGCTATCTGCGAAACTACTTGGATATTTGGTCGTCTTTTTATAGAAAGTCCCGCACCGATGAATGCACAAGCCCGTGATTGAAGTATATCGGCTGGCATACCTATGAGAGTACAGAGTGTTACTATTACAGAAGCGGCGGCACTTGCGGCGCTGTATGATGGGGCATCGAGCTCACAGAGCTCAGCGCCTACCTTTTTTACTACGTTCGACGAACCAAATGCAGAGCCAAGCGTAAGAGCCGCGGTACACAGGAGCAATACCGAGATGGGAACAGGCGCATCGCTTTGCGAAGCTTTTTGTGAGGATAGAGATATTCCTATCATATAAACGCCGGTGTATTTTTGACAGTCCTGCGCTCCGTGTAGAACTGCATTCCAGGCTGTGCTCCATTTTTGAGTGCGTTTAAAATGTTTTATCGCATCTCTGCGGCTCAGCTTCAATATCTTTTCGAGAAATTTTTGCAAAAATGCGTTGAAGATAAATCCTAACAGAAACGCGGGAATCGTTGAAAGAAGAAATCCGAAAAGCACGAGCTTCCACTCGTTCGCGTTTATTACCGAAATATTCATTTTGTTTGCGAGTGCCGCTCCCGTAAGTCCCGAAACGAGAGCGTGGCTATCGCTTGTGGGAAGCCCTATTTTATGAGATAGCGCAGACAGAAGCAACACAGCGAAAAGAGCGGTACAAAGAGAAAGGAGCGCGGTGTCGCGGTCCTCACCAAAGTCCGCTATGCCGAAAAAGGTATGGGTGACTCTCGGATTAAAGCGCGTTATCGCGACAGAGCCTAAAAAAGTGCATACCGTTGCAAGTCTGACAGCGCCCTCGTGGCTCATTGAACGCGCCGACACACACCCCGTTATTGCGCTTGAAGAATTTGAAAATCCGTTTTGTATTATAACAAAAAGTATAAGTATAGTGAATATGACCATCATTCCGATACCGCCGATAAATAGTAAGATGGAAGAATGAGAGAATATTTTGCGCGCCGATAAAGCTTTCGCTATTTTAATCATTATGTAACTAAAGCTTGGCTCATTCGTAGAACAACAATTAAAAAATCTTAAAATACTTTTTTTATTGACATTGACATATATTTTATTTTTTGGTATAATTTTCAATAGGTATACCTTGAAAGGAAAGATCGAAATGGTAGAATTTAAGGGAAAGATATCGGAGCATATAAAAAAGAATATATATCAGAGAAGACTTCGGGTAATGGGGCTTATAATACTCGTTTTTGTGGCGGTTTTTGGAGCATCTATGTTTACGGTCATTTTTTTAGACGGAGAGATATCCGCACGTGAAAACGGATATATAAACGACGTTTTGATAATGCTTATCGGCTGTGTTCTGCTTGCGACGTGGCTCGTTGCTGCGCCTTATTCCAAGAGACAGCGGTCGGAGGCTTGGGAGTTCAGGATAAAAATAAATGAAGAAAACGTGTCTGTTACCAACGTTACTGACAATATCCGTATTCGCAAACCTATAGGGAAGATACGAAAGGTTTCGGATAAGGGAGAATATTATTTGCTTCATTACGCGCTTATAGATTCATTCATCTGCGAAAAATCACTTATGGTGAACGGAACGGCAGAGGAATTTGAACGCTTGTTTGAGGGAAAGATAAAGTAACTCAAAAAATTCTCAATATGAAAGAGGAAGAAAATGCCTGAAAATATTACAAAAGAAATAGAAGAGCGTGTAAAAAAATTACGAAAAGAGCTTACCTATCACGCGGAGCGCTACTACGTTTACGATTCGCCCGAGATATCGGACTACGATTATGATATGATGTATGCGGAGCTCAAGGGACTTGAGGAAAAATATCCCGCGTTGTACGATCCCGCCTCCCCCACGCAGAGAGTTGGCGGAAAGGTTCTTGATAAATTTGAAAAGGTTACTCACAGTGTGCGTATGGATTCTCTTGCGGACGTATTTTCGTTCGAGGAGACAGAGGATTTTTGTCATCGTATCGCAACCGAGATAAAGATGCCTTCGTATTCTGTCGAGCCGAAGATAGACGGACTTTCGGTGTCGCTTACTTACGAGGGCGGAGTGCTTGTACGCGGAGCAACGCGCGGAGACGGTATTGTCGGCGAGGACGTAACGCAAAACGTAAAGACCATATTTTCTATACCTTTGACTCTTAAAGAACCGCTTGACCTTACTGTTCGAGGCGAGGTATATATGCCGCGTGCTGTGTTTGAGAAGATAAACGCCAAAAGGGAAGCAGAGGGCAAGGCTCTTATGGCGAATCCGCGTAACGCGGCGGCAGGTTCTTTGCGTCAGCTCGATTCAAAGCTATGCGCCGAGCGAAAGCTTGATATATTCGTGTTTAATTTCCAAGAGGGTTCTTTATATCTTGACGGACATGATCCCATAACTCATAACGAAACGCTTGACAGACTTGCGGAGCTTGGCTTTAAGGTGTTGCCTATGCGTACTGTCGCGAACAGTCCCGAGGAAATAATTGCGCATATCAAGCGCATAGGAGAAGCCCGAGACGGACTTGCATACGACATTGACGGAGTGGTTGTAAAGCTTGATAAGCTCGAGGACAGACGCACTGTCGGAGAGGGAACTAACACACCTCGTTGGGCGGTAGCTTATAAATTTCCGCCAGAGGAAAAGGAGACTACTTTAGAGGATATCACGATAGCAGTCGGACGAACGGGCGTTCTTACTCCAACTGCGGTTCTCTCTCCCGTAAGACTTGCGGGAACTACGGTCAGCCGCGCGACACTTCACAATCTCGATTTTATCCGCGGACTCGGTGTAAGGCTTGGCGATACCGTGGTCGTTCGTAAAGCGGGAGATATCATTCCCGAGGTGGTTCGTGTTATCTCTGAAAAGAGAACGGGTGCGGAGCGTGAATTTTTGATGCCCGAAAGATGTCCGTCCTGTAATGAGCCTGTATCTTATGACGTTGACGGAGAAGCCGCCGTGCGTTGTACGAACAGTGCTTGTCCCGCTCAGCTTTCGAGGAGCATAGAGCATTTTGCGTCAAAGGGCGCTATGAATATAGACGGACTTGGTCCGCAGATAGTGGAGCTTCTTTTGAATGAAGGCTTGATAGCCTCAGCGGCGGATCTGTATTCGCTCAAAGAGGAGCAGATCGCGGAGCTTGAGCGAATGGGAACAAAATCGGCGCAGAATCTTATCCGCGCCATTGAAAATTCAAAATCGGCAGGTCTCGAGCGCCTTGTTTACGCGCTCGGTATCCGCAATATAGGAGAGGTTGCCGCAGCATCGTTGGCAACTCGCTTTGGAACGCTTGAGGCACTCGCAAAAGCGACAGTAGAGGAGCTTTGTGAGATAGACGATATCGGTCAGATAAGCGCGGAATGTGTAGTCGACTTCTTTTCTCACCCGACAAATATCGAGCTTTGTCGAAGATTTACGGAGTCGGGACTTGTGACTGAAGCCGTCTCAAAGCCCTCGGGAGATAAGTTCGCAGGGCTTACCTTTGTGCTCACAGGAACACTTCCTACCATGTCGCGCGATGAAGCTTCCGCTATGATAAAATCCCTTGGCGGAAAAGTGAGCGGCTCGGTGTCATCAAAAACGTCGTACGTCGTCGC
>JAZSIP010000046.1:0-24804 GCA_045533915.1 Eubacteriales bacterium | reverse complement strand
CGACATGGCTACGATCCGACTTGTATCAACCTTGAAGGACACCGTAGATGAATTGAAAGTTACCACGGATAAGGAAACTGCCCGCATGAAAGAAATTCGCAAGGTTCCAGAATACCTTTCTGCCCTAAGAGATCTGAAACCGATTGTAGACGGCTTGAAGAAAATTAAGTTCGATAAGGCGAAGGCAAAGTACAAAGCTGAGCATGAACAGGAATTGAAGCAGTATTACGCCGCGAGACGGAAGCTCTTGGAGGCATGTCCCGACGGCACGTACGACCAAAAGCTTCTGGATAAGGAGTATGCAGCACTTGAACAGGCTCATGCAGAAACCTATGCCAAGTTCAAAGCTATCCGTGAAGAATATCAGCAAATTTATCACATTCAGTCTTGCGTGAACAAAGGACTCGGCAATGTCGAGCAAGCTCAACAGAAAAAAGACAATCGCAAACAGGAGGAACGCTGATTCCTTCCTTTCCCTTCGATTCATTTCATTCAAAAATCAGAAAGGACAATTTTTATGAGCGAACAAAAGAAAGCAATAGACATGACACCGGAAGAGCTGAAGCAATGGCTCAGTTCCATGACCGTACCCGAAGATGATGAGATACCTTGCTACTACTTCTCCGCATCCGACCCGTATCTGAAGCACGAACCGATAGCGGCAGATCATCCACGTCGCAACATTCGTTTCGATGAATACGGAAATATCGTGGTCAAAAACATTTCTGCCTACTGGATACCGGAACTGACCGTCACCGAAGAAATCAGCGGCACAATTTACACCGTAACCGGCAGTTATGAGGGTGAGGACAACCTCATCCGGAAGTTGGAGCGCATCACATCGAGAAAGTTTACAAATCAGTTAGGGGGACATCAATGACAGATATTCAGAAATTTGATATAATAGAGACAGCCAATCCTGTACTGACAGTTGCTCCAATTGAGGAGGAAACAGAAATGTTAGGAGCAACAGACAAAATTACCGCCCTTTATTGCAGACTGTCTGTTGAGGATATGAAGGAAGGTAAAAACGGCGAAAAGGCTGACGAGTCGAATTCGATACAGACGCAAAAAATGATCCTGCTTCAATACGCAAAGCAGAATCATTTCCCGAACCCCACGTTTTTTGTGGATGACGGCTACAGTGGCGTTGACTTTGACAATCGTCCCGGTTTTCAGCAGATGCTCGCAGAGGTCAAAACAGGTCGTGTTGGTACGATTATCACCAAAGACCTGTCGAGACTCGGACGAAACTCTGCGATGACCAGCCTATATATCAACATCGTATTCCCGAAAAGCGGTGTCCGATATATCGCCATCAATGATCACTTCGATTCCATCGACATGAACAGCACAGAGTGCGACATGGCGGGTATCAAAAACTGGTTCAACGAGTTTTTCGCAAAGGATACCAGCCGCAAAATCCGTGCTGTTCAGAAAGCAAAGGGTGAACGTGGCGTACCGTTGACCACCAATGTCCCTTACGGCTACGTCAAGGACAAGGAGAATCCGAAGACTTGGCTGATTGACCCAGAAGCGGCATCTGTCGTGAAGCGCATCTTTGAAATGTGCATGAATGGACGAGGTCCTTCGCAGATCGCCAATCAGCTAAAGGCAGATGGAGTTCTTACCCCTACCGCTTACAAGGACAGTGTGGGCATCAAGAGTCCCAACACCGCATCTGAAAACCCTTGCGCATGGAACGCAAATACCGTAGTTCATATCCTTGAACGCAGAGAGTACACAGGCTGTACGGTCAACTTCAAGACCTACACCAATTCCATCTGGGACAAAAAACAAAGGGACAATCCTGTTGAAAAACAGGCAATCTTCGAGGACACCCACGAAGCCATTATTGAAAAGGACATTTTCGACAAGGTGCAGATCATCCGCCAGCAGCGACAGCGCAGAACCAAGTCTGGAATTACGAGCACCTTTTCCGGTTTGGTGTACTGTGCCGATTGCGGCGAGAAGCTGTACTATGGAGCCACCAATAACGGCAAGCGTGAGGGAGCCTTCTTCGATTGTTCGGTTCATTGGAAGCACAAGGACAAGTGCGGAACACACTTCATCCGTGAGTCCGTGTTGGAGCGAATGGTGCTGAAACACATTCAGTTGGTCATGGGGTATATTCTCAGATACCGTCAGCATTTCATCTTCGTAATGGAACAACAGCTCCGGTCGGAGTCGGCAGAAAAATTGCAGACAAGCCGCAAGCGGCTTGAACGCAATGAACGCCGAATCGCAGAACTGAAAAGGCTGTTCATCAAGATTTACGAGGATAACGCCAAAGGCAATCTGAGTGATGAACGCTACGAGATGATGAGCCAGAACTACGAAGCGGAACAGAAACAGCTTGAAGCAGAGGTTGTCGCTCTGCGGCAGGAGATTGAAGTACAGGAAAGACAGAACGAAAATATTGAAAGGTTCATCCGAACAGCAGACAAATACGTGGACATTGAGGAAATCAACCCGTGTATGCTGCGAGAGCTGATAAAGGCAATCTATGTGGAAGCACCCGACAAGTCCAGCGGCAAGCGCAGACAGAAGATCCACATCGAATATGACGGAATCGGCTTTATACCTTTGGAAGAACTTGCGAAAAAGGAAACGGCGTGACCGAAGTCACGCCGTCCCTTGAAAACAGTCGTTTTCAAGCATTTTTCAAAATAACTGTTTTACGAAGCCCCGCCTAAATTCCGAGGGGATATTTTTATTCATTTACAAGTCTGCTTTCGTGACAGGTGAAATAAATTATCTGTCTATCTTCGGCAAGCTTTGACAACAGCTTCAAAATGTTTGTCATATTCTCGGTATCAAGAGACACAAACGGATCGTCGAGTATCATAAACGGCGGCTCACCGTCGAAAAGTTCGTCTATAAACGCAAGACGCAGACAGAGTGCCCATACCGTGCGTTGTCCCGTACTTAAATGCTTCGAGTCACGTATAGCGCCGTCCTTTTCAAAGCTTACGTTAAGCTCTCTGTCGAGCGAAACGGTTTCTCCAAGGCTCTCTTTTATAACATTCGCATACTTTGAAAATCCGTTTTTTACGGGAGCTATATACTTCTCGGTGAGACGAACGTCCGAAAGCCTTAAAAATTCTCTGCAATCAGAAAGAAGCTTATGTCTTCTTCTGTACTCCCAAAGAACTTCTTCCTCTTCGGCAAGCTGTGCGCGAAGTGTGTCAAGCTTTGAGGTACACTCCTCATCTTCGGCTATCTGTCGGTCAATACTTGAAAGCTCTCTGCGTTTTTCGGACAGGCTTGTCTCAAGCTCGTTTACGTCATATCGAATACCGTCAGGACGTTCAGAGAGTCCTTCTTTTTTCATATACGAGTCAGCGTCACGCCTTGCCTTACTTTGCGCCTCTCTGTATTCCGCAAGCTTGAGCGAATCGCTTTTAAGTACGTCTATTTCTGTTTTTGGATCATCAGGCTCACTGTCCCTGTACGAAGCAAAGAAAGCATCAAGCGCGTCGTTAAGCTTACATATAAGCTCTGTATCCGTCCTTCTGTCGCTATCAAGCTTTTTCTTTGATGCGTCAAGCGTATGCATCTCGTCTCTCATTTGCTCAAGACGTTTTATAGCACCCGCAACGTTTTGTGTATCAAGCGAATATTTTGAAAGCGTATTTTTTATACCGTCAAGCGCTTCGTCACGCTCAGAAGTAAACGCGAGAATATCGTTTCTTCGCTTATTCTCAGCCTCCGTAAGATCACGGTATCTTTCAATATCCGAACGCAAACGCGCGGCTTCAGAGAGGGCCTCGCCACTTGCATATCCCAAAAGCGCAAGTTCGGCTCTAAGCTCACTTTCCGCATTCTTTATCTCAAGTTGAATATTCACAAGCGAAGGATCAACTTGTGCCCTGCTCTTCTCAATATCGTTCATTCTTCCGATAACGTAAGCAAATCCTACTCCGAGAAGAGTTACAACGCCAAGTATAACGGCTATAATTCCGACAAGTACAGACAGAGCAAACGCAAGAGCAACTCCCACAGAGATAGCTGCCACGCCCACAATAGCAAGTGTCGTCAATAACCGCTTACGCTCCCTTGACACCCCGATATTTTCCGTTCGCTCATTTGTCTCCGAATTATTTTCGGTCAGCCTTACGCTCTTTTGTCGGTAATCGGATTCAAGCTCGGATATACGCGCAAGAGCTTCCTCGCTCGGTATTCCGTCCTTAAATCGAGAAATAAGTTCCTCGTCCTTACCGCTCTTGAAATTGTTTTCAAGAGCTTTTATACTGAGGTCACATTCACGCGCCCTGTCATAGCTCTTATTCATATTTTCAAGCTCGTCGTCCGACGGCTCACCTATTGAAAAGATAGCTTTAAGCTCGTCGAGACAGCTCTGCTTTTCATCTCCGAAATAGGTTACCGACAGTCTTTCGTCCGCCTTGAAAAATTCATCGAGTGTTTGCTCCGCAATCTTTATATCCGATTCATTTGGCATACCTTTCGGATATTTTGAAGTTATCGCATCGATCGATTCCTTTGCACTATTCTCTGCCGATACATAAACATCGTATTTTTCCCATTTCTGCAAAAGCAGATCGGTACTTCTGCAAACACTCGCCATCTTTTCAAGCTCCGATATCTCGGAGGTCAGATTACTTCTTTGCGAATACTTTACGCCAAGCGCCGCATCCACCTTTTCAAAATTTTCTATCTCTCGGTGATACTGCTTTATTTTTTTCTCGCTATCGCCGATAAGTCCTGAATTACCTTTTAGCGCCTTGTATTTTTTTATTGCCGAAAGCATACGGGCATCGGCTTTTTCTACGTCTATACTGTTTTCTCCGTAGTTGTTAAGACTCGCGCCTATTCCCGATGTCGCTGACAGCTCCATATCGTCAGACGTAATAAACAAGGTCCTTGTAAACGACTCTTCGTCAAGAGAAAAGAGTGTCTCGCCTATCTGATCCTTGCAAAGCGCCTCGTCAAGAGTTCCGTTGCAAAAAACGGTTACCGTGTCACTCGTCTTGCTTTTTTCGTGAAAGCTACGCTCTATCCTGTATTCGATTCCGTTATGCTCAAAACGGATACTTCCGCCAAACGCGCCCTTGCAAAAAGGAGCAAAATGCTTTCGTTCCACGAAATCCTTGGTCTTTTCGGTATATCCTTTAAGCCCGTAAAACATAGCCTTTATAAAGGAAGCGAGCGTTGTCTTTCCCTCGCCGTTGCTCATAAAAAACTCATTGATACCGTTCTCAAAGCTAAAATCCTTATTCGACCACTTACCGAAATTATCAATATGGCAGGATATCAGTCTCATATCTCCGCCTCCCTTCCCTCAAGGACACGCAGACCGTAGGTTATCATCTGCTTTTTCTCCTCGTCGGTATATCCGTCTGCCGAGAGTACGGAACGCACAAATTCGCCCCTGAGTGTAATATCGGTGTCGTAGTCATCAATATTTATACTCCTGAGAGTTTTGTTCTTCACCGAGACAAAATAGCATTTTTCGGAAAGGCGCTCCGCGATGTCTCTCGAAAGTCCCTCCCCTTCAAAGTCTATCTCACCCGACAGTATGACACGTAAAAGATCTTTTGAGTTCAGCTCATAATTATCGCATATTTTTTTATACACCGAGTAAGAGTTGCCGCAATCTCCGACGTCAACAAAAATCTCTCGTATCGTTCTGAGCGCAAACGGCACAAATTCACTTTTTATTTTCTTGTCAGCTTCATCTGCCTCAAGAAGAACAAAGCCCTTTTCTCCCGTTTCATCAAAGCCTCTGCCCTCAAGACAACCGCTGTACGCGTATCGTGTGCGATCGTCTAAAGAAGCTTCTTTATACGAATGGTAATGTCCGAGAGCAAGATAATCGATATATCTTCCCTTAAGCTCACGCAAATTGACAAGTCCTGCTCCCGAACGATCGGATACCGTTCCGTGAAGCATAACTATATTTCGTTTTGAGGTATCAAGCGAAAGCGTCGAATAAAGAGACAGCTCGTTTTCGTCAGCCATTTCTATACCCGTGATATCCACACCGTCATAGGAATATGTAGTCCACTCAGACGAGAAGAGCTTAAGGTTTTCAAGTCCCTCCTCTGTGTAGGATTCCTTTCCGTCGTGATTGCCGCGAAGATAGATAAAGTCGATATCGGGATTTCCCTTTACCGCCTCGTAAAAGAAAAGCTTGTCGCGATGCAAGGGACGGTCGGAATCAAACACGTCGCCCGACAAAAGTATAGCCCTGACACCGTTCTCACGCGCGTATTCTATCATTCTGTTAAAGGTCATACGAAGCTCTCGCCGTCTCTCCTCTACCTTGTGTTCGGGTAGCTTTGCCTCCATTTTTGAGCCAAGATGGATATCGGCGCAGTGTATAAATTTCAACATTTACGTCTCCAAAATTATCCAAAGGTCTCCGCCGCGCCGACCACGCGCAACGCTTCAACGTCTATACGGTCTCTGCCGTAAGCGTCGAAAAACCTTTCTCTGTATTCGTCGGTCTTAAGATTAAATTCAAGTGTCCACGCACCCCAGAAAATATCGATATGACGATCCCCTCGCCCACCGTTTCCAAGGTCTATAAATCCACTGAAACCCCAATTGTCAAGTATTATGTTCGGCAGACAGTAGTCTCCGTGTATAAGCGTATCCGATTTAAGCAGATGCTTTCCGCTATCAATTACTCGCCACGCATCGTTCGGCGTTTTGAAGCTATCACCTTTGTAAGCGTAAGACGGATCGAACACCCCCGCTTTGTAATTGCGCTCCGCTCCCGCAAAATACTCGAACGTTCTGTCCACGGGACAGTCGGTAGGATCTATCTCGTGTAAAGAGCGCAAAAGCTCGGCAAGAAGATCACAAAGTCTTTTGGGTTCGTCAAGATATTGAGAACAAGTGCAATCCTCGCCTTTGACGCGCGAGGTCAAGAGCCAATCCTTTTCGGCTGAAAAATATTCAAGCACACCAGCCCCAAGACCTTTTTTGTTAAAATAACGCGTCAACTCCGCCTCTTTGCAAAGACTTCCCTTTTCGGAAGTTTTGAGATAATACCCCTCTCCCTTGTCTATAAACCAAACTCTCGCTTCGGGTGAGCAACTGCTGTCATATACGTCAGCGGTTGCTATGAGCGAATGAAATTCGCTTGGAAATTCCGATATTGAAGGCTTTATCAATGTTCTTTTCATTATATCTCAATATATTTTACAGCTTTATTTCAGCCGAGCCGTCCTCGTTATATACAATACGGTCTCCGCTTGTGCACAGAGAATCCTGATATGCGAAAAACTCTTCATTTGTCGCGAATATTGGGGTAAATTCGTCTATGACCTTCTTTGCTCTCTTTGCTCCGTCCGAAAGCAAAAGCTCAAGCATAGCGATCTGCCATTTCGCACTCTTGACACAAGCCTCATCAACGTCCGCAATGACAAAATCCTTTGAGTGTCCCGCTCCGCGCGATCCTGCGGAATAAGGCTGAACGGTAGGCATAACGGACGAAAGGTCGCCCATATCCGTGCTTCCCGTTATTACGTTTCTTGTAATAAAGAGATCTTCGATCCCTGCTATTTCTGCGGCTTCTATCGCTACGTCTCTCATATTTTCATCATTCTTAAACGGAGAGTAGCCTGGAATGTCGATTATCTCAATATTTGCGCCCAAAGAAAGCGCACCGCCTATAAGCGCTCTGTCTACCTTTTTATTAGCCTTAGCGATAGCCTCAAAGGTCGCTCCTCGAATATAGCTTTCAATACGCGCTTCCTCGGGGATAGCGTTTACAATTGATCCTCCGCTCGTCATAATCGGGTGAACTCTGATAAGGTCGGGCTCACGGAAGGTCTCGCGTATCGCGTTTACCGCGTTGATTCCGCAAGTTGCGGCATAAAGAGCGTTTACACCAAGCCAAGGAGCACCGCCCGCGTGAGCGGATTTGCCCTTATAGATTATATTTTTCGCAATACAACCGACCGAACCACCGTCAAGGCGCGCTCTTTCTGCCGTGTGAACCATGATAGCTATATCAACATCGTCAAAGTATCCTCTGCGCAAAAATTCCGCCTTTCCGCCGAAATACTTTATCTTCCCCTGTCGCTTGAGTTCTCTTCTATACTCTATTTCAAGAAGCTCCTCCGCGGGTACTGCGCAAAGACGTATACGTCCGCAAAGACCGTCGAGCGCGCCCTCTTCCTTTAGAGCCGCGGCAATTCCGACGAGAGCCGCGCACTGCGCGTGATGTCCGCAAGCGTGTACCGCGCCCGTTTCCTTGTTAGAGTCTTTATGAGAGTGACAAATTACCGAGTCAAGTTCGGCAAGCATAAGCACCTCCGGACCTTCTCTTCCCGTATCGATAACGGTATAAAATCCCGTGATACCGTCGGCAAGAGTTACCTCATATCCAAGCTCCTCAAAGGTCTTTTTCAGATATGCTGTCGTCTCTACCTCCCTGTATCCTGTTTCGGGGTGCGCCCAGATATAATGCTCCGCCTCTGCTATAAGCTCGCGGTATTTGTCTACGTTCTTTGTAATGTTGCTCATTTCTTGTCTCCTTTATTTCTTACAAATATTTTTTCATAGCTTTCAGTCTGTTCTGATTCCTGCATACGCAAATGAACCGAATCGGTCGTGCGAAGATATTCCGCGAATTGTTTTACATTTTCTATACTGTCGGGAATATACATTCCGCAAAAAGACCTTTTTGTATCTCCGTGGTAATCTCCGCCCGAGGTAAGTATGATCTCGTTTTCCTTAGCAAATTCGGAAAGCTCCTCATAATGCGTTCCATCGTAAAGGATATGACTGCTTATCTCAACGCCGTCAAGAAACTTGGGATCAAGTAATACGTTCTTACCGTTTCTCATAGGGTGCGCCTGAATGAGAACTCCGCCCGCTTTATGTACGGTACGGTAAAGCTCCTCCTGTGTATATAGATACATCTCCATATGCTTTTTCAAAAAATCCTCATCCACTCCGTAAATAAGTAGGTGTAAACAATCGTACCGCTCCATCGATACTTCTATTCCGAAAAACACCTTTATCCCGTAACGTTCTCCTATCTCCTTAGTATAACGGAACTCCTCAATATAGCACCGAGCCATTGTCTCAACGTCAGGATACAGAGCCAAATTATTTACGTAAAACTTAGTATAGTGATTTGTTATGATAAGCCCGTCTATACCAATATTTTTTGCGGCAATAATTACCTCCTCGGGTGTCTTTTTACAGCAAGTACTTATACCCGACGTATGCGCGTGACAGTCTATAAGCAACGTTTTTTCGCCAGTCATTGTATCACCTTTTTCCACAATATTTTATACCATATCCATTGTACCACAAAACAAAAAATATTTCAATAAATATAGAAAAAAGAGTTGACTTTTTGCCAACTCTTTCTTGATATATACTCAAAGCTCTATGCAGTTCGTTCCGTCCTTGGTAACGTAGTGCGTCTTGACACCGAGGATATCCATCCATTTGCGAGTTACGGTCGTACCGTACATACGCTCTCTCTGCATACGGCGAAGCTTTTCACGGTTCAGAAGATACTTCGGTATTTCAGGCTCGTTGTAAAGCCAATCCGCACAGCACCACATACATGCCTCGGGCATAATTGCCGCGTATACCTCCATACCGACGTTCATATGACCGTGGTGAGCCATTTGCACGATGTCCGCTTTAAGCTTGTCTCTTGACTCCTCGTAAAGCACGTCACCGCCCTCAGGACCGAGGTCACCGAGAAAGAGCACTTTTTTATTGGGAGTCGTGACAGTAAATACAACGGAGGAATCGTTCATAAGGTTCGAATAAAGACCGTCGTGGTATGTGTAGAGGATCTCTATCTTACACTCGTCGACCTCAAAGGTCTCGCCCTGCTCGACAACGTGAGCTCGGTCTCCTATCATAGGAAGTATGCTGTTAAAGCCTACGAGATTGGAAAGCTCTCGTCTGAAATACTCGAGGTCAGGTACTTCGCCCTCGGTCTTTTTCATGAGCTCGTCGTAATTTGGCATATTGTAATATATCTTTTCAATATCAAAATCCGCGCCGCCGTTTTCCTTGAATTCACGCACGAGTCCGCTTATGTGGTCACCGTGCGCATGCGTAAGTATCCATGCGGAAATGTGTCTGCCGCCTATGTATTCCTTAAGAAGAGGCATGTCCTCTGCGCGACCTCCGTCAACGACGATAACGTTGTTCTGCTTGGTGACCAAAACAAATCCCATCATAAATTTACTTGTCTCGGTGATCTGATACAATAATGTCTTTTCGTTCATAACGATTCTCCTTTTGTTTTTGCCAAATTTTATTTGTCGGTATAATGATACATCAATTTTATCAAAAAGTCAATCCATTTTGCAATATTTTTTACATTACATAAAACGATTATTCCTCAAACGCGAGCTTAATACCCATAGCGGTAACACGACGGCAATAGTCCGCGACACGATCGGGGAGATAGTCCTCGACTCTGTGTCCGTCAAAGCCGACACTTAATCGAACGCCCGATTCACGAACTATCGCCTGTTGTTCTTCGTTTCTGAAAAACTCAAGCATATATTCATGCTCACGGTACTTATGTATGCTGTCGTAGCTTACGTTCATCTCCCAAAAAATATTCCGCTCCGCCATTTTCTTGAAATATCGGTACGGGTCTTCACCAAGACTTTCGATAAACGCAAACATATCCGTATGCGCAACTCCGATATTCTTGCAACCGCAACGCTCGGCAAAGCTGAAAAGATCGCGCTTTATTATCGAATTTTCAATATCGGGATTTTCTATCATACAATAATCGAAAAAGGATACGTCCGCACTGTCGGGCAACGCAAGTTTCAGTATATTCAGATGCGCCGTTATCTCTATACCGCAAAGAATTTTTATACGGTCGGCATACTTCTCCTTGATAAGATTCATATGATCATAATATCTGCGAAGCATAACGTCCTTGTATTCGTGCGGAATGACCTCTGAGGGTGCTTTGTAAGCGTCCTTACGCCCGTATCCTATTCCGTGATTGTGATCGCAAATTCCGAAAAGCTCTATCCCGCCCGCGATCGCCGCTTCAACGATAACCTCGGGGCTGTCCTTTCCGCAGAATGAATAATACGTATGTGAATGAAGATCCTGTATCACCCGTTTTCTCCTTTGTATAAGCTTTACTGTGCGAGGTCTCTCTCGTGCAAAGCAACACCGTTCTTCTTTAATTTTTCCTGAAGTGCTTTTACGTCTAACGAAGAAAAATCGTCCGTCATAGCGGCAGCCGTTCCCGCAGCCTCGCCCGTGACCGCGCAGCAAGGGATAACTCTCATAACGTCCCACAAAGCCTCGTTTACCGACGTGCAACGTCCAGCGACTATAAGATTTTTGATCTCAGCACTGTAAAGCGTTCTGAACGGCACTTCATAGACAGGTCCGCGCTTTTTCCAGTTTGAGACCATACCTATGGAATCCTCAAAATATTTATGCTCCTCTGTGTGAGAAAGAATATATTCTCCGACTATTTTTCTCGTCATGCGAATTTGCGGAGTTGTTGCGATCGTCGAGATGACCGCGTTTTTATCGTCCTCTCTCTTCTTGAGCCAATGCTCAAGCGTCGTTTTATGCGAAATGCAGGTCATTTCGGAAAGCTCCTTGCCGTCAAGTCCCGTGAAGCGACGGTCGATGAGCGTCTTTGTTTCCTTGCCCTCGCGTTCCTCGTCGGGAATGTCCGATGCGCCAAGCTGTTGAAGCTGATGTCCGTTTTCGTTTGCGAAATAATACCACGCCGCAAGAACGTTTCCCTGCTTGAAGGTATCCGTGGGAGCATTTGCAAACCAAGCAATATCGCAGTCTCCCGTAGCGTCTACCACAGCACTCACCTCGTAAGGCGTTCTTCCCGACTTGTTCTCAACGTAAAGACGCTTTATCTTTTTGTCCTCAACGTCAACGTCTACAACGTAGCTTCCGTACATAATGTCAACACCCTCTTTGAGCAAAAGCTGTTCTGCAAGTATCGCGAACACCTGCGCGTTGTACTGCACAAGATATCGTTTGTCGTTTTCTGTGCGAGTGCCTATTCCGTCGAGCCAGTTTTCAGGATAGCGAGCCTCCGCGCCATATGTAATAGAAAGCTTTAACAGCTCCTCAGAGATACCAAAGGAAACCTGATGTCCGTATCCGTCGCAAAGCGGCAGATAAATGGTAACAAGTCCCGCCGTTCCAAGTCCGCCAAGCATATACTGTTTTTCGAAAAGCACCACCTTTTTGCCCTCGCGAGCCGCCGCAAGTGCCGCGGATATTCCCGCAAATCCTCCTCCGCAGACCGCAATGTCGTAATCTTTGTTCGATTCGGTAATGTGTTTTTTCATTATTAGCTCCTATATATTTTTTGCTTTGATTATTTTGACCCTTTATTTTTCTTGAACCATTTTACAAGCCTTTATAAAATCGTCAAAAATAAGTCGATTATGCTTGTCATTTTCACATAACCGCTCGGGATGCCATTGATAAGCGCGAAGGTATCGCTCTCCCGACAAATAAGCCGCCTCCACGACTCCGTCATCGGCAAGAGCCATGATCTCAAGTCCTTTTCCAAACGTTTTTATAGCTTGATGATGAAAGCTGTTGGCGTGTATCCTTTGCGTTCCGACTAACGTATAAAGCGGAGTATCCTCCATAACGTTTACGTCGTGAGAGGGCTCAAATTTCGCTTCGCTTTGCCTATGAGAGATCTGTGTATCTATCTCACTTGATATGTCCTGATAAAGCGTACCGCCAAGCGCGACATTTACAAGCTGCGCGCCGCGGCATATAGCAAGAATAGGCTTTGAGGTGTTCAGTACTTTTTCCAAGACCTTAAACTCAAGCTCATCACGATTATATTGGATCTCACCGCACGTAGCTTTGGGTCGTTCGCCATAGCGATTTGGGTCTACGTCTGCGCCACCCGTAAAAAAGAAACCGTCGCAAATGCTGATAAAGCTGTCTATTGTTTCATCTTCACTAACGTAAGGCAAAAGCACGGGAAGTCCTCCCGCTAACTCTATCGCTTTGATATATGGGGGCTGTACCCTCGTGTTAAAATCATTATCAATTTCTGCAAGTATGCCTATAATAGATGTCATGTTTTTTATCCTTTCGATATGTTATACTGTACTACTTCAAATTGTATTTTCGAGGTTTGCTCGAAAATCACTTTTGTCCCTGCGTAAAATCAGAGCTTTTTTTGATTTTGATTATTTTCTTTAACCATTTAACTAATGCGCATATAAGTCCAAAAACAACAATAGGAACAATAATACCGAGCAAAACAATCAAATCAAAATCAATGTTTGGCGAGTCCAATTCAACGCCGAACGCGCTGAAAATAAGAGCACCTATGCCAAAGAATATTAAGGTCAATACGATTTCTAGCAGTCCTTCGAAAAACGCTTCTTTAAGTTTCTTTTTATCTTTTTTCATTTACTGCACCTTTCGAAATGTTATACTAAACTGCTGTAAATTGTATTTTCGAGTTTCGCTCAAAACTCACATTTGTCCTCAACTGTTTTCCTTTGCGGTGGTGATGGAGGCGATGAGCAATTTGCGGATTTTGCTACACTTGGCGAACATATCCCTGTATTCTTCCTCGGTTATCATGTGCGTATCCTTGAACAAACCGAGCCAATAATCCGTTTCGTAGCATTCTTTTAAGGCAATTTGAAACTTATTAATAAAATCTGCTTTACTTGCCGCATAGTTGGCTTCGTGAATATTTGCCCCAATACTTGTGCCGCTACGCAAAACTTGGTTTAATAAGACATTGCTTTTGCGGTTTTCTTTTATGTCGGTACAGAGATTAACAATATCAACGGCAAATTGCTTTGACAAATCGACTAAAAAGTTTTCTTTCATCGTAAGTCCTCGTTTTTGAATGATTTGACACTTCGTGTCATGAATTGAAGCCTGCGGCTTCATGATTTCTCGCTTCGCTCCATGATTTGACGCTGCGCGTCATTAAATGAATTGCGCGTCCAACCTTATGCGCCCGCAGGCGCAATTCATGGCGAAGCCAATTCATGAGTGCAACACACTCAATTCATGCGCTCGCGCAATTCATTGTCGAGCCGACGTGTGAGACACACGACGGACTCGACATGGGTCATAAGACCTAAAGGTATATTTTTATGCCAAAAACAGGGGTTGTAAAGCCAAAAGGTATATTTTATGTATCGTTTTTGGGGGAGATAAATCTTTTTTCTATAAAGCCTTTCGCACGACGACCCAAGTCGAACACCAAATCCTCGGACATGAATTTTGTAATCAAAAATTTCTCGCCTTGAATTTGTTCGAGAGAAAATTCGTCAATCTTAAAGGAATAGCACCCCAAATCATTTTCTCTGATAGAAAAGCCATGTCTTAAGTCTGCTGTAATTCGCAATTCGTCATCAACAAGAAAAATGCAAACATCCCGATTCTTAAATCTTTTATCATTCGAATCATAACACTTTGTCACAATGCAAGGTTCTGTCCAACCGTAATATTCTCGCAATGATATTAGAGCTTTGTCGAAATAAATTCTTTTGTGAATAGCCAATTTTGCCTGTGCCTTTTTGTAGATCGGAGAACTGACAAATGAGCCAATCAAAACGGATACAATCAGTGCACCAGCACTTAATATGAACATAACAATAGCAACCAAAATTAAGAGAAAAGGATTATTAGATGTCGGAATTCGCACGATCAAAAACAGACTGCCAATAAAAATTGCAACAAATACAACGAAAAATAAAAGTGTTCCTAAAAAGTTTAAAAATTTACCTTGACGGTCGCTTTTCTTTTCTTCATCAGTCAGCTCTACATCTTGATAGACCATTTTTCGATCTTCTTGTTTTAATGTGTCGCATTGAAAATATCGCACTACTTTCTCCTTTCTTCGATATGTTATACCAAACTGCTGTAAATTGAACTTTCGATCTTTGCTCAAATCTCACATTTGTCCCTATGCGTTTTCCTTCGCGGTGGTAATGGAAGCGATAAGCAATTTACGGATTTTACTGCATTTCGCAAACATATCCTTGTATTCATCCTCGGTTATCATGTGGGTATCTTTGAATAGACCTAGCCAATAATCTGTTTCATAACATTCTTTCAAGGCGATTTGAAACTTATTGATAAAATCTGCTTTACTTGCGGCATAATTCGCTTCGTGAATGTTTGCACCAATGCTTGTACCGCTTCTCAATACTTGATTTAACAACACGTTGCTTTTGCGGTTTTCTTTGATATCGGTGCAAAGATTGACGATATCGACGGCAAATTGTTTTGACAAATCGACTAAAAAGTTTTCTTTCATCGTAAGCCCTCGTTTTTAGAATGATTTGACGGCATCGCCGTCATGAATTGATGCTCGCAAGCTCGCATCATGATTTCTCGCTACGCTCCATGAATTGAATTGCCGTTTTTCCTTATGCCCCGCAGGGCAATTCATGACCGAAGGTCAATTCATGCGCGTTAGCGCAATTCATGCCAACGGCAATTCATTGTGTCGTGTGAGACACACGACACTTTCGACATGCCCTGTCCTCGCAAACATATCAACAGGCTGAACTTCTCCTATTTCATAACCAAAATCTTTAAACCACACGCAGTCACGCGCAAGTGTATCGGGGTCACACGAAACGTAGACTACCCTCGGCACGCAAAGGGAGGCAAGACACTCGACAAGATCCCTTGTAGTTCCCTTTCTCGGCGGATCGATAACAACGACGTCTGGGCGCACTCCGCCCGCGCATTTGAGTATCGTCTCTCTGTCCGATGCGTCGGCACAGTAAAACTCGGCGTTTGCAACGCCGTTGCGCTCGGCGTTCTCCTTTGCGCATTCGACCGCGGCTGAAACGATCTCAACGCCAACAAGCTTTTTTGCTTTTTTCGCCATCGAAAGCCCTATCGTTCCCGTTCCGCAATAAAGGTCCATTAAGACCTCATCACCGCAAAGAGCGGCTTTCTTTGCAGCCTCTGTATAAAGCATCTCCGCACCGTCTCTATTGACCTGATAAAAGGACTGCGGACTTATTCTGAAACGCAGACCGCAAAGCTCGTCCTCTATGTAATCATTTCCCCACAGAGTAACAAATCTATCTCCTAAAACAACGTTCGTATTTTTCTTATTTACATTCAAAAGTATGCCGCTGACGTTTGGAAAACACTCTCTTATGCAAGAAACAAACTCATCTGCATACGGCAAACTCTCTGCGTTAATGACCACACAAAGCATTATCTGCCCCGTTTTCTCGGCGATACGAAGATACACGTGGCGCAATATACCCTTGCCCGTCTCCTCGTTATAGGTCGATATTCCCCTCTCCGTCGCAAAACGGCAGACCTCGGCTACTATCGGAGCAAACGCGGGGGCTTGAATAGCACATTCATCGGACGGAACGATATTATGCGACTTTGAAGCGTAAAATCCCGCGGTCACTCTGCCCTTGACCGTCGTCAGAGGAAACTGTCCTTTATTGCGGTAACCCGTAATTTTTCCCGTATTCATAACGGGAAAGACATTCACGTCGCCAAGTCCCACTTTAACAAAAGCGTTTTTAACATAGCCCCGCTTTATCTCAAGCTCATGCTCGTATTTTATATGTCTGTAAACACAGCCGCCGCACGAGAGAGGGGCTGTGCAGTTATCCCTTTCAACACGACAAGGAGAAGCCGTTATCAGCTTCTCCATTCGCGCTACCGCAAAGCTTTTATTCACTTTTATGATCTTTGCCTCGATCACGTCACCCGTGACCGCTCCCTTGACAAAGACCACTCTTCCGTCCTCCGCGTGTCCGACTCCACAACCCAAATTGTTTATGTCGCGTATTTCAAGGACTATGCGGTCGTCCTTTTTCATGCGATATAAAACTCCTTGCCGTCCTCAAGGCGCAGGCAGGCAAGCGGCTCGTCAAACGCCGCACCGCAATCCATAAGAATACTGCCCTCGCCGTAAAATATCTTTCCTTTGTCCGCGCCGTCTATCTCATAAGTCGGGATATGTCCCGCAATTATAGTAACATCGTTAAAATATTCTCTGTTCACGTCAAGCGCTTCACCGACAAAGTCCTCGGGCATATAGTCCTCAAGGGGCGTATCGGGATCGAAATCGGCAATTCCCGCGTGCAAAAGCAGATATTTTCTGCCCTTTACCTCGATCTCCTCGTAAAGAGACATATCGGAGAGGTACTCAAGCACACCCTCCTTCATATCGTCGTCAAGCGCCTTAAATCCCTCCATAGTTTTCTGTCCGCCGTCTTGTATCCAAGCGGTCATCTCGGTAAGCACAGAAGGGTCGCTCGGCGCTCCGTCTCGGAGCATCTTATCAAGCTCGGTGAGAAGCTTGAGAGCACGAAGGTCGTGATCTCCAACTATCGGAATGACGTTGAAGCGCATACTGAGGTCGCAAAGAAGCTCGATAGACTCATCGCCGTAATCTACGATGTCACCGAGAACGTACATAACGTCGTTATCGGTAAATCTTATCTCCCTCAAAAGCTTCTTGAATTTTTCAAACGATCCGTGAAGATCGGAAACTACGTATGTCATATTTTTCTCCTTTTGCATTAAAGTATTTTATACGGTAAAAATATTGCAGCTATAGAAAATGTCACACTCAATATTTTCCCCTGTTCCGATTATGACCTCTTTGAGAACGTGGCAAACGGGATTCTCGGTATAAAAATGCCCTGCCGCCAAAAGATTTATTCCGATCTCTGCTGAGTCGGTCATATCGTGATATTTAAGCTCTCCGCTGACATAGGTGTCAGCGCCTGCCTTTATAGCCGCTTTTATGTCGTCCGAGCCCGAGCCTCCAAGCACCGCGACACGAAAAGCCGGTCTGCCCGAATCGGTATAGGAAACACTCGGAGCGCACAGCACCGTCTTCACCTTTTCGGCAAAGCTTTTTATATCCATAGCACACTCAAGCTCTCCCACTCTGCCGAGCGTCTCGTCTCCCTCCCCGAAAGCTTTGACGTTCTTCAAGTCGAGCAATGACGCGAGCATATCGTTTACACCGCCCGAAACTGCATCAAGCCTCGTATGGAAAGACATAACGGCAATTCCATTTGCTATAAGCTTTATAACCTTTGCGCTGACGTGATCTTCTCCGTTTACTGCCGTAAGTCCTTTGAAGATAAAGGGGTGATGAGAAACTATAACGTCGTATCTGCCCTCTATCGCGGCATCACACACCGCATCCGTCACGTCAAGCGCGACTAAAACTCGGCGCACTTCTCTCTCTCCGTTTGGACAGCATAAAAGTCCATCGTTATCCCACTCGCAAGAAAGCGAACGAGAAATACGCGTATCAAGATATTCATAAAGCTCTTTTACGTTCATTTTATTTTCTCCAACTGTGAAAGTATTTTCTCTTCCTCTGACGTGTCCGCTCCCGACATTTTCTTACCCCTCAAACGCTCGGAAAACACAGAGATAAATCGCTCTACTGTCTCCAAGAGCAACTCTCCGCCGCGCTCTATATTCTTTTTTCCGAGAAGCAGTTCAACATCGCTGTATTCATAAATCTTCCCTGTATATTCGGCGCAAATGACCTGATATATCTTCTTTTCCTCCGAAACAAAGGTCTCGTCAACTATATCGTAACCGTTGTCAGCAAGAAATTTTCGCAAGGCTTCGGGGTGTGTCATTGGCTGTAATATCAAATGTACAGTCCTGTTCTTTGTAAACTCGGCTCGTGAAATAATATTCGCGATAAGCTCGCCGCCCATTCCGAGAATGAGAATATCCGTCGGCTCATACGTGCTTATTTTGTCAAGTCCGTCTGCAAGTAAGGTCACTATACGGTCGTTAAGTCCGTATTCATTTATATGTTCACGCGCGCGCAATATCGGTCCTTCGTTGATATCCGAAGCTACCGCTCCGCGTATCCTACCCTCAAGGCAAAGAGCTATCGGGAGATACGCATGGTCCGTACCAACGTCGGCAATATATGCTCCCTCTCTTACAAGGTCAGCCGCCGCGCGCAGTCTTTTACTCAATTTCAAGGTTTTGTTCATTTTTTCTCTTTCCATAAGGGAGCGGGAGCATACGCTCCGCGCTCCCCACAGAATTCCTTCTTAATTTGTCTTATTTCACTGACCGATATGAGCATTTATCTTAGCGATAAGAGCATCTGCATCAGTTCCGTGAACGTAGCACGCAGCCTCAATGGACTCGCCTCTCGCAGAGGGACAGCCAAGGCAGTGCATACCGATCTCAAAGAAGAATTGAGCGGTATCGGGATATGCGTCCAAAACGTCGCCGATAATGGATTCCTTAGTTATCTTCATCATTTATACCTCCTATATTTTTATACACTTATATTATAAAGGTTTAAGTCCGAAATGTCAATAACATTGTGTCCCGCAAGCACAAATTTATTATTTATTTTATTATATTACAGAGCGCGGCATTTTAACGTACTTCTGCGCAATCATAATTGCCGATAAATAAAAAACAACTGATTTTTTGCCCCTTTGGTTTCAAAAATAGCAATATAGTGATAAGATTTAGCAATATACTTAATTGAATTTTGTTTTTTTTTATGTTATACTTATAAAAAATAAATTTATAAAGGAGATATATAAATGCTTACCATTGAACAGATGACACCCGAACAGAAGATCGGTCGCGTTATGTGTGCAAGACGCTTCAGAAATCAAGAAGATATCGATTTTACTCTCGAGCTTGTTAAAAACCAAGCCTGCGGCGCGCTTATGCTTCCTTTTAACGAAAATACAAGAGCACTTGCAAAGCTTTATCGTGAGGCAGCTGAGTATCCTGTAATAATCGTAAACGATATGGAAACGAAATTCCCGCTTTCAAGCTCCCCCTTCGTTCCGCTTATGTCTCTTTCCGCCTGCAACAATCCCGAATATATCAGAGCTTTTGCGGCTAATCTCGCAAAAGAGGCTAAAGAGTGCGGATTCTCGGGAACTTGGGGACCTGTAATAGATATCCAAAGAAATAACGGCATATATTCTTGCTCGGTTGGAAGATCCTTTACAGACAACCCCGAGGATACTACCCGTTTTGCAGAGGAGATACTCAAGGTATTCGATTCCTATAACTTCCACGGAACAGGAAAGCACTACCCCGGCGGAAAGGTCGGCGGATATCGCGACACTCACATGGTAGAGGGCTTTGAGCTTGACACAGAAGAAGACCTTTTAAATTGGTCTCTAAAGCCCTATCTTGACCTTATGAACAAGGGACTTTTACCCGCTATCATGAGCAGACACGCAGTATTCAAGAACATAGACCCAGATTATCCAGCATCTCTGTCCAAAAAGGTAATAGACATTATCAGAAAGCAGGGCTATGACGGCGTAGTTTACACCGACAGCCTTGCGATGATGGGTATTCTCCAGAAGTACGGTGAGAAAAACGCTATGGCACTTGCGGTAATGGCGGGTAACGACATAATCCTTCCCAACTACCGTACGCCTACCAAGGAAGTATATCAAATGATGGTAGATTCCTACTACGAAGGCAAGATAACCGACGAGGTTCTCAACGAGGCTGTCCGTCGCGTTATGGTTCTTGAGGAATACTGCAACCGTACGCCCGAAAATCCCTATCCCATTCCCGAAAACATTGATGAAATACTCGAAAATATCGCGCGCGACTGCATAAGCGCAAACTGCGCCGACGGCTACACACCCGCAATTGATACAGAAAAGAGTAGACTCTTTGCGGTAGTAATACCTGAGGAATACGCTCAAGGACAATCGCAGAAAGAGGTCGGCGGCGAGATCTCCATGAAGGGCTGGTACTCTCCCGACAGAGTCAACGATGCTATCAAGGAGCGTTTCCCGAACGCGCAGATAGAATTTATCCGCGAATATCCGCAAAGCCGCGACAACGACAGAGTGCTAAACGTTGCTACGAAATACGACGAAGTCGTTTTTGTTACCTATTGCACCTGCGCACCCTATCTTGGCTCTGACTGTTTGACACGAAGAATGGAATCGGTCATCACCGCTCTCGCTCTTCCCAAGAAGATATGCGCTCTCGTTCATTTCGGAAATCCTCTGGCTCTTGAGCTTATCGAGGGTATCGAAAACGTTCCGAGGATAATCTACGGCTATAAGTCTCCGAACTCCCAGATCTATGCCTTTGACGTACTTGCGGGTAAGATCGAGGCAAAGGGTACTATGCCCTATCAAACGATTTCCAAATTCAAAAGATAAACAACAAAAAGCGGCGTCCCAATGGGACACCGCTTTTTGCCTTTAGTCTTAGCCGCAGCAACAGAAGATCAGGATCAGAGCTATGATGATGATCCAGAGCGCGTTATCGTCAAAAAGATTGCAAAGACAGTTATTCATAAATAAGTCCTCCATATTAAGTCTGTCGAGGATTTATCCTCTACGATAACATAATATGAAGGACTTATATCTTTTGTTACTTAACAAATAACGTCGTCTATCTCAACAGGTCTGCCAAGCTCATCGGAGCGGAATGCCGCCTCCATGATCTTCATAACGCGCATAAGCTGCTTATGAGTTACGATCTGCTCAGCCTTTCCGTCAACAGCGAGACAAACATTGCGGTAAAATTCGTGAACGTCGGATTCGGGGCGCTTGATAACGCTTTCGGTCGTAGTCTTGTCGTCTCTGGGTGCCATAGTTCTCGTAAGACCTGCAGCCGTAACAACGGGAGTTACGTTCTCCTCGTCCCACTTATCGCAGCAAACGATATGGCAATCGTCCTTCCAGTCTTTGATTATAGCCGTTCCAAGTCTTCCTGCCATATAGAAGCGAGGAAGAGCGATAAAATTATATGTCGAGACCTCTATACGCGCGGTAAGTCCTCTCTCGAAATAAAGATCGAGCTTAAAGCCGTCGTCAACCTCGGTATTGAGAAGGTGATCACAACGACAATATACCTTTTCTATCTTTCTGTCGGAAGCAATGCCCACCATCTGGTCGATAAGGTGTACGCCCCAGTCGAGTATCATTCCGCCGCCGTGCTCCTTTTCGGTTCTCCAGTCACCGGGGATTCCGCGCGAACCGTGATATCTCGATTCAATGCAGAATACGTTTCCGAGCTTACCCGAAGCGTAAAGCTCCTTCATCATCAGATAGTCGCAGTCCCATCTGCGATTCTGGTGTGTGGTGAAAAGCTTACCCGTCTTGTTTGAGGCATCTATCATTTTCTGAAGATCTTCGCTGCTCAGAGTTACGGGCTTTTCCGAAATAACGTTTTTACCCGCCTCCATAGCCTGTAC
The DNA here is from genome assembly GCA_045533915.1 of Eubacteriales bacterium. Taxonomy (GTDB): domain Bacteria; phylum Bacillota; class Clostridia; order Oscillospirales; family CAG-272; genus HGM12713. The sequence continues at coordinate 2,609 of JAZSIP010000046.1, read as the reverse complement.
CGCAAACGGCATATGAAGCTCGTTCGGCACTGCAAGTGTAAGTATATCGACCGTAGGATCGGCAAGTACCTCATCAAACGATCCGTATACGTTTATACCTCTTTCGATCGCAAGCGCACGGCGCTCCTCTTTTATATCCCAGATACCCGCAAGTTCACATACGTCACTTGCAAGCAAATGCTTTGCGTGCCAGCCGCCCATTCCGCCGTATCCTATGATCGCAACTCTTTTCTTTGTACTCATAATTCAAAAACCTTCCTTTCAGATCGTTTTTCAGAGCTTTTTGCTCCGCAATTCATCATATTGAGACGAATATTGCTAACCTATCATAGTGTATTATAAGACAAAAACCATATGATTTCAAGACACTCCGTGCTAAATAGCAGACAAATATTGCTAACTTTCTGTCTTGTGAATTTTTTTGATATTATTTTTTACAATATGCGGAGATTTTTGATCAAAAAAATCAAAAAATCTATTGAGAAATTTCAAAAAATATTATATAATATAAATAATATTATCTTCTCACTAAAAAACAAGGGAGAAACTACATGTCAAAAAACGAAAAACAAAATCATATAAGAAACTTTTCGATAATTGCGCATATCGACCACGGAAAGTCCACACTTGCCGACAGAATACTTGAGTTTACTCAGACCGTATCAACTCGCGAGATGGAGGAACAGCTTCTCGACAATATGGATCTCGAGCGCGAAAGAGGTATAACAATAAAGGCGCGTGCCGTTCGTCTTGAATACAACGCTCCTGACGGTGAGGTCTATCAGTTCAACCTTATCGACACCCCGGGTCACGTTGACTTTAACTACGAGGTGTCACGTTCGCTCAATGCTTGTGACGGAGCGCTTCTCGTCGTTGACTCAACGCAAGGAATAGAAGCGCAAACACTTGCCAACGCCTATCTTGCGGTCGATGCCGATCTTGAGATAGTTCCCGTAATAAACAAGATAGATCTTCCCTCAGCGGACCCCGACAGAGTCCGTGCGGAGATAGAGGACGTTATCGGTATTCCCGCCGAGGACTGCCCTGCCGTTTCGGCAAAAACAGGACTTAACATTGAGCAAGTATTGGAGGCGGTCGTGCGCGATATCCCCGCTCCGCAAGGTGACGCGGACAAACCTCTCAAGGCTCTCATTTTTGACTCTTACTACGACAGCTATCTCGGAGTTGTTGTAAATATCAGAGTTTTTGACGGAAAAGTCAAGAGCGGAGATACTATCCGTCTTATGAGCAACGGCGCTACCTTTGAGGTCGTTGACGTCGGATATATGACTCCCTTCGGTCTTCAAAAAACAAACGGGCTTTCGGCAGGTGAGGTCGGATATCTTACCGCATCTATAAAGAGTGTAGGAGACACCCGTGTAGGTGATACCGTAACTCTTCACGATAATCCCACAGACGAGGCTCTCCCAGGCTTCAAAGCCGTTCAGCCTATGGTATACGCAGGTATCTATCCCGCTGACGGAGCGCGTTACGGTGACCTTCGCGATGCACTTGAGAAGCTTCAGCTCAACGATGCCGCTCTCGTTTTCGAGCCAGAGACCTCTATCGCGCTCGGCTTCGGATTCCGTTGCGGATTCTTGGGACTTCTCCATATGGAGATAATTGAAGAACGCCTCGAGCGTGAGTTTAATCTCGACCTTATCACGACCGCTCCGTCGGTTATCTACGAGGTAGTCCGCAGAGACGGGGAAAAGGTGCGTATAGATAACCCCTCAAACTTCCCGCCCGCAGACGAGATCGAAACGGCATACGAGCCTATCGTAAGAGCTAACATAATCACGCCTACCGAATACGTCGGCGGTCTTATGGATCTTTGTCAGGACAGACGCGGAAATTTCCTTGATATGAAATATATCGACACCTCGCGTGTTGAATTGCATTACGATCTGCCGCTCAACGAAATAATCTACGACTTTTTCGATGCGCTCAAGAGCCGCTCACGCGGTTACGCCTCGCTCGACTACGAGCTTGGTGATTATGTTCCGAGTAAGCTCGTTAAGCTCGACTTCCTTCTTAATGCCGAGCCCGTCGATGCGCTTTCGTTCATAGTTCACGAGGAAAAAGCATACGGCAGAGCACGCCGTATTGCCGAAAAACTCAAAGATAATATCCCGCGCCAGCTCTTCGAGATCCCGATACAAGCCGCTATCGGATCGCGCATTATCGCCCGTGAGACCGTTAAAGCTATGCGTAAGGACGTCCTTGCTAAGTGCTACGGCGGTGATATCACGCGTAAGAAGAAGCTTCTTGAAAAGCAAAAAGAGGGTAAGAAAAAGATGCGCCAGTTAGGCTCTGTTCAGGTCTCGCCCGAAGCATTTATGGCTGTCCTCAAGCTTGACGACGAATAAGAACGTGGGAACGCAGGGACGCGAGGACGCAGGGACGCAGGGACGCGTTGAGGGAGCTTTTTTTGAAAAAAAGTTCCCTCAAACTCCCTCAAAAAACTTTCAAAAATGGTATAAATAAAAATATACAATTGCAACAAATCGTAAATTTGCGGGACGCAACCGCGAATCGATTTGTTGACCGAGTTGTTTACAACTCGAGTTTTCTTTTGGTTACTTTTTCTTTTTTAAAAGAAAAGTAAC
>JAZSIP010000047.1:0-7593 GCA_045533915.1 Eubacteriales bacterium | reverse complement strand
AATATAATGAATACGTTAAATTAAAATCCAAGGGATAGGTTCAACCAAAAGCCTATCCCTTTTTGTGTTCTTTTCCCAATGATAAAAATAGCCTTAAATTCGACCCGTGTCGCAAATAGGAGTCCTCTAAGTCAAGTATCCATCAAATAGTTTTCCGGGCGATTGTAGCGAGATTTTGCCCCGAAAACCCGCCTTTTTGCGCCAGTTTTCGAGAGGGATAATGGCCAAAAACTTTACAGCCTTAAACAAAGAATAAGCCGATGAGGAATCAAAAGAAACCTCATCGGCTTATTTTACGTTCAGCGAACTACCGAAGAATGACTATAGATGTAGAACTCCTCTTGGCTCGGCATCCACTTCTTTTCTTTGGGTGGGAAGGTGGTGTCAAAGGCTTCGACAGCAGCAGTGTCCTCACAGCAATCGGCAGCGGTTGAAGGAATGTACATCCACTTTCTTCCGTCAAGCGCACCAGGAGTAAGCTCTGCCACAAGCAAAGCCGTCGGGAAATTGCCGTCCACGACAAAGCTAACGTTCTTCTTTTTGCAGCTCACGAAACCACGGCTAATGTAGTTGCCCGGATTACCGAAATTGATGTTCACATCGTATCCCATCTTGCGAGCGACTTCAAAGGAATGTTCAATCAGGAGCTTACCGAACTTCTGCCGTTGGTATTCGGGAGCAACGCAAAGCGGCCCAAAGGAAAGTATCTCCTTGCGCTCACCGTTCTCGTCCTCGATCCACGCCTTTGTGTACATAATATTGCCGACGATTTTGCCGTCAAGCTCAAGCACGAACGCAAGCTCGGGGATAAAGTCAGGATGAGAGCGCATCGTATGAACGAAATAATGTTCATCTGCGCCCGGCTTATAGACGTTCCAAAACGCCTCACGTGTAAGTTCTTCAACTGCTCTGTAGTCCTTTTCTGTTTCTAAACGTATCGTCAAATTTTTCATTTCTAAATCCTTTCATTTCTGTTGACGCTCAGTCACGAGAGGAATGCTGAGAATGTATTTGCAAACCTCTCGTTTACAATACAATCTCCAAAAGGTTAGTGTTTTTCAAAAAGTACACTCCGATAAAAATATTCAAGCCGAGGCTTGTAAGGATATTATATCACAAAAATGTGAATAGTTCAATCATATTATGGATTTTATCATCAGATAGCAACAGCGAGTTGCTTGTCAATTCCTCGTGGGTATGGTACAATATAATCACAACGGAAAAGGCGGTGATTTTATGGAAACTAAGGATATAATCTATGAACTCCGAACGAAAAAAGGGCTCTCGCAAGAGGAACTTGCAGAAAAGGTGTTTGTTACTCGTCAAGCGGTTTCTCGATGGGAAACGGGCGAAACGATACCGAATATCGATACGCTCAAGCTCCTTTCAAAATTGTTTGATGTGTCGATTAACACGCTCCTTGGTTCTCCGAGAGAGTTGATCTGTCAATGTTGCGGAATGCCTCTTGAGGACTGCACCACGAGCCGTGAGGTCGACGGCAATTTCAACGAGGAATACTGTAAGTGGTGTTACGCTGACGGTGAGTACACCCTTGACATTTGGAAGCGGTATGCCGAGATCGGTGGAAAGGAAAAGCTGGAAGAATTCAAAGCAAAGCTGATCGACGAGTTCAACACGCTTTTGCATATCGAAGGACTCCCAAAGGTAGAGAATTTAAACGTGCTGTCGGGTGAATTTATCAATATGGAATACACACTCCCGAACGGAGAAAAGGTGAAATTCCTTGACGATAAGCAAACCTACCTCGGCAGTCAGCTCGAAAGCGAGTTTGGCGGCAGATGCTTCGGTATCGCTGCAAACATGGACTTCCTTTTGGTATGTAGCTACGAGGAAAACGGAGAAAATCCCGAACTGGTGATTTACAAGAAAAGATAAGAAAATGCCGATGAGGAAACAAAGGAAACCTCATCGGCATAATTTATTTGCGTTTGATTTTGCTTCTTGTTAAGTCATAACTAATTCCTAGAAGCCAGGAGATTGTATCATTGTCGCACTCGGAAAGCGCAACGGTTAACCAATGCGTTTTGTTCATATGATACGCCCGGTAGATGCCGGGCTCAATCTCTGCGAGAGATTCAATTACTTCGGGAGCGCACTTGAGATTCACTACATCAATCTTGCTGTCACCGTCGTGCCCGATTTTTCTCTCCCCAATATTCATTGCAAGTGCAAACCACTTGCCACTCTCGTGTCGGAAAACTCCCGTCTCAAAATCGTCCTCGAAAGGATAATCAGCTCTTACGTTGTACGTATCAAATACGAGCTCTTCAAATTCTTTGCGAGTCATAAAAATATCCTTTCAAAGTTTAGTGATATAAGTATAGCACAAATTAAAATCTTTTTCAATCTGTACTTTAAATCGGACAGATAATGTGTTATAATATTATCACCAAGCAAAAGGAGGTGCAAAAATGAAACTCGACAGAACTTTAATTGATAAAGATGGTGCTCCTACTATCAAAGAAACGCAAGAATACTTTAAGAAAAACGATTATACAACTGCGCCAAATCCTTTTGATGTTGACTCTGCTACGCAAAAAGAGTTAAACGTGTATATGAAATCGCGTGAAATCTTTAGAAAAACATGGCTCGAAAAGCAGAAAAAGTTTGGAGGTAAAGATTCGTTCTTAAACTTCTCTGAAAACTATCCTCTTGCAGTTCTTGAAAAGGCAGACGAAGAATTAATTTCAGGTACAGTTACAAATATTGTTTCAAATTCGGAATTATACGAACAAACAATTGATTCTTTCTTCACTAACTTACAACCTCAAATCGAACTCGCTTTTGAAACTTACGCAAAGCAATTCAATAAAGATCTCGAAACTATAACAGATGAAGAAATCGCATTCGTAATTGATAAATTCGTTGATTTATTTCTTGATCATATGATGGAATCGCTAATGAAGTCGCAAGGTGTTCCGAAAATAATAAAAACCGCAAAACAACTTGCTACGCACGAAGATTTCAACAACTTCATTGCAGAAAACAATTCTCGCGCTGATTTCTATCGCAAGTGGGATCACACAAGAACTAAAATCGGTAAAATCTTTACGTTCAGTGAAATCACTGAAGATGCTGAAGCGCAAGCTGAGCTTGAAGAAAATCTTACAGAAGCGCATACACTTGGATATAGTGAAAATGAGATTGCAGAATCCGAAACAATGTTTATGAAGTTCGAGAAAGTATATTTCTCGATGCTTGACCAGGAAGAAATACAAATATATAAATCGAGAATGCAAGGTTGCACAACGCAAATGATTGCAAAAGATTTAGGTTATAAATCTCACAGTGCAATAGTTAAAAAACTTAAAAAGATGCGCAAAAAGTTTGATGAAATGTGCAAAGCAATAAATAAAACAAAATAAAAAATTATCCCTTGGGAATTAAACTTCTCAAGGGATTTTTCTTTCTCAAAAATTTTTTGAAAAAATTTTCAAAAAAGTCGCACAATTTGATATCTCAATGTCGTTGGATAAATAGAGGCGAAAGCGTCTGCTCAAAAAGCAGACGTTTTTTCTTTCGTCGAAGCGTGCGCTTCGGCACAATTGAATATCAGAACGCAGTGGGAACTCCCACTCTCGTCCGGAAGGACAAGCTACCGTGCGCGAGCGCCATGACCTTATCGAAAGATAAGCGAGCGATAAATCGCGCGAATGGATTGCACCGAGTATGGCATGGTGCGAGCAGCGATGACAGAGAGTGAGGTGAATAATGATACTCCCGTGTTGGACACGGCTCATGAAAGAAACTTAAGAGTAGTGAGATGCGGATACTCAGGCTGGAACTTGATGTCTGTTATAAGCATGTGATGTTCGTTCTCCGAGAAAAGAGTCTCGGGGATATATGCTGCGAAATACATTGCGTTCTTAGGTCTCCTAATAGCATCAGCCTTGGCTGTCTTTTTTTGGTCAACAACCTTGGTTGTTGCTATTAGCAAGCATAGCGCTCGGCTTTCCTGCCGTGCACGAAAAAATGCGGGAGACCCGCACCCCTTATTCAAAAACAAAGTTAAAACAAAAAAGAAAGGAGAAAAAATGAGAAAAAGAAACATCTCAATACCAATCAGAGTTACCGAAAAGGAGCTTGAAGCAATCGACGAGGCTGCGAAGAAAGCGAAAAAGAATCGCACCGAATATTTAATAAGCGCAGCTCTCGGCAAAGAAATCACGGTCATTGAAGACCTGCGCGAAATGATAGTTCAGCTGAAGAAAATCGGTAATAACCTCAATCAATTAACGCGCAAAGCAAACGCACATGAGGTAGAAGTGGTTGACCTCACCGAAACCAATAATGCGATGGGTGATATCTACCAAGCGATATTCGCACTGGCGCGAAGAGGAGATAATTGATGGCATACGTAAAAGCAGTTGATTATCATTCGGAAGGAAATAAAAAAGCCTTATGGCATACTGTTGCAGGTATCGGAATCGTGCTAAACTACGCTATGCGCGGTGAAAAAACGAAGGACGAAAGCGAGGTCGTACATCACGTAAGCGGTATAAATTGTAATCCAATGTTTGCAAAAGATGAATTTTTAGCTACGAAGGATTTGTACAAAAAGCGTGATGGAGTTATGTTCTACCATTACATACAAAGCTTCGCAGCAGACGATAATCTCACTCCCGAGGAAGCTCACCAAATTGGTTTAGAGTTCGCTGAAAAGGCGTGGCCGGGATTCGAGGTCGTAGTTGCAACTCACACCGACACGAAATGCATACATAACCACTTCGTGCTCAACAGCGTGAATGCTGAGACAGGTTATAAATACCGCACTAAGAGAACACATCTTGATGAGCTACGAAACATTAGTGATGAGTTTTGCCTTGCGCACGGACTCAGTATTATCGAGCCGAGTGAGGATAAGAAAACAAGCGGTCTCGGTAACAGAGAGTACCAATCTGCAAAGAAAGGTCAGAGCTGGAAATTCCGTTTGCGTTCAACAATACGCGCTGCGATGGAAAAGTGCGGAACGAAGGAAGCATTTATAAATTATATGAAAGCTGCCGGATACGAGGTCAGGTGGAACGACCAATACAAAAATATTAAGTACACTTGTACTAAAGAAAAGAAATTCAAAGATGGGAAATACCCCGAAGTAAACGACGATAAATTATCGGACGAAAAATATTTAAAGGAGAATATGGAATATGAATTCGAACTCAGAAAAACTGACGATGGAAGAGCTGGACGCGCTCAATCAAACAGAACAGCCGGAAATACCTCCGGAAATAGTGGTAGTGGAACTGCCCGAAGAGGAACTACTGGCGATGCAAGATACACAAGCGGCAACGCTGAAGCTCGTTCGGCAAATGGCAACCGAAATGCCGAGGATAACGAGAGAAATAGAACTGCAGAATTTCACACGGGTGCTTTCGGAGAACGCGGAACTGCAGAGGCAGAATTCAACTCTGGAAGTTCAGAAAACACGCGCACAGATGGAACTGGCTGGGAGAGAGAACGAGAGAAGTATCGAGCAAACAGAGAGGCGTATCGCAACGGAGCTGGACGAGCTAGTAAACAGAATGCAAAATCTGTGGATAACGGTGTTCGTAACAATCGGAAGCTCGATCGCGCTCTCCGCAATAGTGTGGATAATCTTGTTCACTCTGCTCCGCTAATCGAAGACGATAACAAAACGGCAGAAGAAATCGAAGCCGAAGAAAATGCAAGAGCTGATCAGGATAACGTACTTGGTGCAATCGGTTTCCTTGCCGGAAAAGTTATCGGCAAGATTGAAAACGCAAAACCCGAAGCAGCCACTGCAACCGAAATTCCCGAAGAACCCAAGACCGATAACGTGCCCGATGATGACGAGGACGAAGGTCACGGATTCAATCTACATATGTAAAGGAGGTGATAAATATAAGATTAAGAGCAAATATCTTCGCAAACTACCCCGATGCAATGAGCCTCACCGATTTGGCTGGGGCTCTCGGCATCTCAACCAAGCTCGCCTCGCGCCTCGTGCGCTCGGGTGAGATATTCGGTGTAAAGGTCGGACGCGAGTACCGTGTTGCAAAAACGAGCGTTATGGAGTACATAGAGGACGCACGAGTTGCCTACCCCAAAAGACGCAAAAAGTAATTGTGTCTAGACTGATAATTCGAACCCACGGGTCTGGACTTTGACCAAGTGGTGTGATATTGTGTGTGCTAGGACACCCAAAAAACTAAAAAACAAGACATAAAAAGAAAGGAAAAACAAATGGCAAGAAGATACGACAAAGGTGTCTCGGGAAGCGTACAAGCGAGAAACGGTTATCTGCATCTCGTGGTTGGATACAAAGATCCCTTGACACAAAAAAGAAAAGTAAAATGGATGGCGATGGACTTACCAGAAGACTCGCTCAAATCGGTAGTCGAAAAGCGGAAGCGAGACATGATAACCGAGTTCGAAGCAAAGTACGCTCGATTGATCGACGGTTATGACGATCCCGAAAACTACCCCTTCGTAGCATTTATGCACGAGTGGCTCGACGAGGTGCACCGCCACAAAATTCAAGAAACGACCTACCTCGGATACAAGGGAAGAGTGAACGGTCACATTGCGAAATTCTTCGGAGACAAAATCACCCTCGCGGATTTAAAGCCGAGGAGAATAAACGCATTCTACGACTACCTACGGAGCATCGGAGATAACGAGCAAACGGTACTCCACTACCACAACCTGCTCCACGCAATGTTCGAGTACGCAATCAAACAAGAGCTCTTTGAGTACAACCCGATGCAAAGAGTGGACAGGCCTACTGTAAAGAGGTATCCTGCGAGCTTCTACTCGGTGGAAGAGGTGCAAACGCTCCTCGCCTTCGCAAAGGACGATCCCCTCTACATACCGATAGTCCTCGCAGTGTACTGCGGTATGAGAAGAAGCGAAGCACTCGGTATGACGTGGGATTGCGTGGACTTCGAGAACGACAAAATTTCGGTGCAGAAAAAGGTGATCGAGATATCCAAGAACGGCAAAAAGCAAATCATAGTCAGCGACGAGCTGAAGACCGAAAGCTCACGCAGAGTCTTCGCAATGCACCCCGATGTGAAGAAGATACTTCTAAAGCACAAGGAACAGCAAGAGGTGTACCGAAAGCAGTTTAAACGCTCCTACTCAAAGAAATATCTCAACATGGTATGCGTTGACCAGCTCGGTGACCTTATACGACCGAACTTCGTGACCGAGCACTTCAACATACTGCTCAAAAAGCACAACCTAAGGAAAATACGCTTCCACGACCTAAGACACACCTGTGCCTCGCTCCTCGTATCACTGAACGAGAATATGAAGGTAATCCAGGCGTATATGGGGCACAGCACGATGAGCATAACGGCAGATACATACTCGCACCTTGACACCCGTGCAACGAGCATCGCGGGCATGAAGCTCGGCTCACTCATAGGAAACAAGGACGAGTAAAAAACGGTAAAGGCGGTAAAAAATTATACCGCCTTAAACAAAGAAAAGAGATGGCTTAAGCCATACCCGTAAACTCCTCGCGGAGAGTCGAGAGAAAGACAAAAGCCATCTCTTTTAGCTCACAACAGAGCATGACGAATAAATTCGTCTTCCCGGCTCCTTGCG
>JAZSIP010000116.1:0-8549 GCA_045533915.1 Eubacteriales bacterium | reverse complement strand
TTCAAATTTTGATTTCGCGAGTTGCAAAGCAACTCGGTCAACAAGTCGATTCGCGGTTGCGTCCCGCGAATTTGCTACGCAAAGCTCGACTTGTTGCGTATTCTGTTCATTACTTCTTCTCCCCGACAAACCGCAATTTGTAAAAAAAACAGGGCTTGCTACCGAATGGCAGCAAGCCCTGTTTTCGTATATGTCCGTTTCTTTAAAAACTCAAATTATCTAAAGCATTTGGCTTCGGAAATATCTTTTTCGGTTATCTCCTCAAAGGGATACATAGGAACGGGGCGGTGTTTGTAGGGAAGCTCGGTGAGAACTGTTCCTGCCGCACCCGATGTAGCGGTATTGCATATCTCTGCGGAGATAGGCTCATAGGCTGCGCGGAATGACGTGCAAGCCTTTACAGAAACGAGATCGCAGAATTCGGGATCGATACCAAAGCCGCGGAAGAATCCTATATCGCGTTCGGTTCTGCTATTGGTAGACACTTGGATAAGTATAGAGCCGACCTGAAGAACGGCTACATTGCCGCAATAGGATACAGCGCCCTTTGCGATAGGTCCTATGTGTGTGAAATATCCGTTGTGCAAGCTTCTGACGAGCGCGTTTTCTACCTTAACAGGCTTTGAAAGTTCCTTTGCGATGCTTGCGCCAAGCGTAAAGTCTGCTCTTCCGCCAACGCCTACCTCAAAAGCTTTCCTTACCGCTTCCGCATCGGTTACGCCGAGCGCGCACTTGAGCTGATCCTTATAGGGAAGAAGGTACTCGAGAACAGCCGCGCTGTCTGCGGTAGAGCCTGCTCCGCGAGAGTCAGCGGAGTCGACGAGGATAATGGGCTTACCCGTTTTATTGGCAAGAGCCTTTTGAATGACCTCTTCGATAGATACGAGCGGTGAGCCGAGAAGATCTTTTCTCAGGTTGAAGTTATCGAGCGCAAGCTCGGAAGCTACTGCTTTCGCCGTTGCTTCGTCGTCAGCGATAACGATTATCGATGCCGCCATCTGAGGATTGTCAAGCCAAGGCTGGACCTCGAAGATAGTGTAATCGAGTATGCGTCCCGACTCGACCATAGCCTTTGCCTTTTTTACAAGCTTGAAAAGCTCTCTTGTTGTAGTGGTGTACGCATGGGCAGGAGCGATCATGGGGATCGTAACGCGAGCCGTTTTTGCGGGCTTTCCGTTGAGATGGCGGATCAAAAGCTCTGCCGCGCGAACACCTGTTTCATATTGGTCGATATGAGGATATTCTTGAAAACCGCAGATATAATCGGCGTTCTTCATTATTTTTTCGGTTATGTTCGCGTGTAGGTCAAATGCGGCGGTGATAGGCATTTCCTCTCCGACCGCGTTTCTTATGGCTTCAAGAACGTCTCCGCAAACGTCGTTTGAGTTCACAGCCATAGTCGCGCCGTGGAGACTTACGGCAACACCGTCAAGCTTACCTGCCTTTTTTATATCGGGAAGAACTGAACCGAGGAAAAATTCGCATACCTCTTCCTTAAGAGGAGCGCCGCTCGGAGCAGACATGACCGTACCGTATATCAGATCGATTCCGTTCTCAGCCTCAAGACGTTCCATCAGACCGCCCGTTGAGGTTTTTGCTCCCGAAGCGCGCTTGGAGTTCTCACCCTCAAGTGTACCGAACATTGTCTTTGGCGTGGGAATTGGATTGAAACAGTTCGATTCCTGATGTATTCCGCATACAAAAATACGTTTATTTGTCATAATAAAAACACCTCCGTGAATTTTCATCAAAATTATAGCACACTTGATCTTTGGTGTCAATCTTTTTATTAAAAAGAGTTTTATATTTTGTCGCATTTTAAGTTATTAAAAAAAACAATAACTGCGAATAAAAAATGTACTTTACAAATATCTCTGGCGGTGGTATCATAAAAGAAAAAGCATAGGAGGAAAAGATATGCAAACTCATAAAATTGCGGTGATCGCTGGTGACGGTATAGGACCTGAGGTCATTTCAGTAGGTATAAAGGTTTTAAACAAGGTGGCAGAGCTTGACAAGGGCTTCAAATTTGAATTTACGGAATATCCGTGGGGCTGTGAATATTACGTAAAAACGGGAAGAATGATGGCTGAGAATGGCATTGAGGAGCTGAAAAAGGCGGACGCGATCTTTCTCGGCGCGGTGGGGTATCCCGGAGTACCCGATCACATATCGTTATGGGATCTTTTGTTGACGATAAGAAAATCCTTCGATCAGTATATAAATTTGCGTCCCGTTAAGCTTCTCGAGGGCGCGCCGTGTCCTTTGAAGGACGTGAAAAAAGAGGACGTGGATATGATCTTCGTCCGTGAAAACAGCGAGGGAGAATACGCGGGCAGCGGCAGTTGGTTGTTCAAGGATAAGCCCAACGAGGTCGTTATTCAGGACGGAGTATTCTCAAGAAAGGGTTGCGAAAGGGTAATAAGATACGCTTATGAACTCGCGAGAAAAGAGAAAAAGACGCTTACCAGCATAAGCAAGGGAAACGCGCTCAATTATTCGATGGTCTTTTGGGACAAGATATTCGCTGAGGTCGGTGAGGAGTATCCCGACGTTAAGACTTACAGCTATCTTGTCGATGCGGCAAGTATGTTTATGGTAAAAGATCCGAAGAGATTTGAGGTAGTTGTAACGTCAAATCTTTTCGGAGATATCCTGACCGATCTCGGCGCGGCGATTGCAGGCGGAATGGGACTTGCGGCGGGAGCAAATCTGAATCCCGAGAGGGAATTTCCGTCTATGTTTGAGCCTATCCACGGCCCAGCTCCCGATATAGAGGGAAAAGGCTTGGCGAATCCCTTTGCTACCGTTTGGTCGGTAAGTCAGATGTTAGAATTTTTCGGCCATGACGCTTGGGCGGCTCGATTGATAGAAATAATCGAAGAAATGCTCGTTGAAAAGAAGGTCTTGACTCCCGACCTTAAAGGAACGGCTACTACCGACGAGGTGGGCGACGAAGTAATAAGAAAGTTAACGGAAAAATCGGTGTAAAATATGACTTTACAACAGTTAAGATATTTTCAAGCCGCGTGTAAATACAAAAATATTACGTACGCGGCGGAAAATTTACACGTTTCACAGTCTTCTATAACCTTAGCGATAAAAAATCTCGAAAGCGAATTTAACGTTGCTCTTATAAGACGAAGCAAGGTAGGGTTTGCGCTTACCGAGGACGGAGAAGAGCTCTTAAAGCTTACGGACAAGCTTTTGGATCATTCCGACAGCGTTGAAAAATATATGAAGGATATCGGAAACAATAAGATACATGTACGTCTGGGCATTCCTCCTATGTCGAGCGCGGTAATTATTCCCGAGATCCATTCCAAATTTTTGAAGCTCTGCCCCGACGTTCTTTTTGATATCACCGAGGGCGGAAGATATGAGCTTTCAAGGCTTTTGGACGACAATCTTGTAGATATGGCATTTTTTCCGCATGACGAGGAGGTCTCTTCGGAATATGAAAGCATTTATTTGATGAGATTTGAAACGGTATGCTGCGTAGCGAAAGAGCATCGCTTTGCGGATCGCAAAAGGCTCACGGCAAGAGAGCTTGAAAATGAGGATATAGTGCTTTTCTTTAAAAGCTTTTTTCAAAACAAACGGGTATCGGATATGTTTTCCAAAGCAAATATTTCTCCGAAAGTATCGTTTGAAACGTCTCAGGTCTCGACCGTAAAGGAGCTTGTGAGAAAAAATATATCTGTTGGATTTATATTTTCGAAGCTGTTGGAAAATGAAAGTGATCTTATAGGTATTCCGTTGATCCCGCCGATATATACAAATATAAGCTTGGTATGGAAGAAAAATAAAAAGCTGACACCTTCAATGAAAAAATATATTAATTACATTAAAAATTCAAGTGAGGAAAAATAACATGATACAAAGAGAAGACCCACAGTGCTTTTGGGACAAAAGAACAGAGCTGTTCAGGATAGCGGGAAACGTATATTTTGTGGGTACTTACTATGCTTCAACACATATCATCGACACGGGCGACGGCTTGATACTGATAGACCCGGGATACGATAAGAGTTTGTTTGTCGTTATTGACGGAATTTACAAATTGGGATACAAGCCTACCGATATAAAGTATATTTTTGTTACTCATTGGCATTGGGATCATTCGGAAGCGACTGCGGCGTTGCAATCGATATCGGGAGCAAAGACTATTATAGGTGAAAAGGATCACGAGAACGCGAAAAGATATTTTGACGCGGATATTACGGTGAGTGACGGAGATACGCTCACGCTTGGAAACACCACCTTGACCTTTATGGAGACTTCCGGACATACAAGAGGAACGATGTCGTTTTTCTTTGATACCGAGGAAAACGGAAAAACGTATAGAGTGGGTTCGTTCGGCGGTGCGGGTTTGAATACGCTAAAATCCGAGGATTGCTATGATTTTGATGGTTGCAGGGAAGCTTACAGAGCATCTGTTGAGCGCTTGAAAAAGGAGCACGTTGATATATTTATAGGCAATCACGTGTGGAACAATTCCACCTTTGAAAAGGGAAAGATATTGGCGGAAACGGGCGTTAATGAGTTTATAGACGATAAGGCTTTTCCTGCTTTTCTGGACGAATGTATAAAAAATTGGGAGCGCGTTGTTAATAAATAAAAAATAACACAAAAAGGAGTTAAGCTTCTGCTTAACTCCTTTTTGTGTTGTGTAAATTTAGTTATCTTTCCTCGCGGAAATACGATAGTCCGAGCGATGCGGGCGGTTGATTTTCCTTTTTGTTTCTGATGCTTGTGATTATCAAAACGATGATCGTAACGATATATGGGATCATCTGCAAAAGCGGAATTGCGCTCGTGTCAAGCTTTATTCCAAGCAAGGTAGGAATACGTGTTCCAGCGATATAAAGCATACCAAAAATTGTAGATGCTATAATGCTTATATGCGGTTTCCAAAGTGAGAAGATGACCAGAGCTACCGCAAGCCAGCCAAGAGACTCAAGACGTTTGTATGCCTCTGCTGAGCCTTGGAAGTCCATTATATAATACAGACCGCCAAGAGCCGCGATACCGCTTCCTATGCAGGTGGCTACATGCTTGTAAAGAGAGACGTTTATACCAACTGCGTCGGCAGCAGCGGGATTTTCGCCTACGGCGCGCAGGTGCAGACCGACACGGGTGCGAGAGAGGACAAAGGACGCGATAAGGGCGATTATGATGGCAAGGTAAAACATTACGCCCCAATACATAAGCGCTGAGCTGGTTTTAGCGAACGGAAAACGGAAATAATCCAACGCATAGAGATATTGCTGTGCGTTCTTGACCGAAAATTCCGACATGATAAATTTTGCAACTCCGACGCCAAAGGTCGTGATAGCAAGACCTGTTACGTTTTGGTTTGCTTTAAGCGTAACGGTAAGGAAGCTATATATTGCTCCCATGAGTATGCCGCCTGCAAATGAGGCGAGTATAGCAATTATAACGATGAGCACGGGGGGGATATTCGAGCCGTACATAAGCTTTAGCGCAATACAGCCTGAAGCGCCGCCTACCGACATAACTCCTGGGATTCCGAGGTTCAAGTGACCTGCTTTTTCGGTGAGGATTTCTCCGGTGCAACCAAAGAGGAAGGTCATTCCAAGAGGAATGGCAGTAAGAAGATAATCAAGAAATTGATTCATTATGCATTTCCTCCTTTACTGTTCGCATTACGGAATTTAATTTTATAATTTATAAAGAATTCGCAACCGATTATGAAAAACAGGACTATTCCGAACACTATATCGGGGAAAGCAGCTCGGATAGCGAGATTTTGCGTACCTTTTCTAAGGAAAGCAATAAATGCCGATGTGCCAATCATTATCAAAGGATTGAATTTTGCAAGCCACGATACCATGATAGCAATAAATCCAAGTCCGCCTACGGTAGATTCTGCTGAAACCGTATGGTCAAGCGCGCTGACGATAAGGAATCCTGCTATACCGCATATAGCTCCCGAGATTATCATTGTACGGACAATTACGGAATTCACCTTTATTCCTATATAACGCGCGGTATTTTCACTTTCACCGACAACGGATATTTCATATCCCTGTTTTGTATAGTTAAGGTAAATATATACTATTACCGTAATCAAAAGAACTGTTGCTATAAGCACAAAATAGCTGTTAAATACGGTGGGAAGATTTCCTACGGTAAGAGGAGCGAGTGTTCCCGAACCGCTTTTTACCCAAACACTGATAAAGAAATTTACGAGCTCCATAGCAACGTAGTTCATCATCAGAGTGAAGAGTGTTTCATTCGCATTCCATTTTGCCTTGAATATAGCAGGGAAAAATCCCCACAAAGCGCCAGCGATGACTGCAGCGACAAACATAAGAACAAGAAGAAGCCAATTCGGAAGGCTGTTGCCAAGGTAAAAAGCTACGGTTACTGCGGCAAGAGCGCCGATAAGAGTTTGTCCTTCAGCTCCAATGTTCCAGAATCTCATACGGAACGCGGGTGTTATTGCAAGTGAGATGCAGAGAAGAACGGCGATATCCTTCGCGAACTGCCAGACAAGTATCTTGTTGCTGAATACTGAATTAAACATTGTTTTGAAGAAGACAACAGGACTCTTATCTATAAGAAAAATAGAGAGTACGGAGCATAACAACAAGGAGATAACGATAGCCGCGACACGAATTGATATAGATTTACATAAAGGTACAGTGTCGCGCTTAACTATATAAAATGGCAACTCAAATTTGCGAGTCTTCATTTATGTCACTCTCCTTCCTTTCTGTTTCAAGGTCTGTTTTTGTCATATAAAGACCTATTTCTTCCTTGGTGGTGTTTCTTGCGTCAAGGATAGCTGTCAAACGTCCTGCACAGATAACTGCTATACGGTCGCAAAGCTCAACGAGAACGTCAAGGTCCTCACCAACGAAAATAACTGCAACGCCCTTTTCTTTTTGCTGTGTCAGCAGATCATAAATGGTGTATGACGAATTTATATCAAGACCTCTTACGGGATATGCTGCCATAAGAACGGTAGGCGAAGCCGCGATCTCTCTGCCTACGAGGACTTTTTGTACGTTACCACCCGAAAGACGACGAACGGGTGTATGTGTATTTGGGGTGGCAACCTCAAGCTCTTTAACTATTTTGTTTGCGAGCGCGCCCGGCTTCTTTCTGTCGACAAACATAGAGTTACCCTTGCGGTAGCTTCTGAGCATCATGTTATCAACTATGTCCATATTGCCCACAAGTCCCATTCCGAGACGGTCCTCGGGAACAAAAGAGAGTCTAACTCCGAGCTCGCGGATCTGGAGCGGAGTTTTATCACGAAGATTCATAATATCATCTTCATTAAAGAGAATCTTCTCTGCATTCACGAGTTCTTTGATATGAGCGTGAGACATTCCCGTAAAGTCAACGGCAGTTCCGTCTTCATAATGGAATTTACCCTCTGCGGCAAGTGAAATTACTTCAGCTAATGTCTTATGATAGAAGGACACAGGCAGATTCTTCTTTGGACGGTTGAAAATGATCTCTCCCGATTCAAGATTTTTAAGACCCGCGATAGCTTCAAGAAGCTCTCTTTGTCCGCTTCCCGCGATACCTGCTATACCGAGTATCTCTCCCGCCTTAGCGGTGAAGTTTATATTGTCAAGAACCTTTATGCCATCGGCATCGATCATGTTGATGTTTTTGATCTCGAGTCGGTCGCATACGTTCTTGGGCTCAGGTCTGTTGATGTTAAGAGAGACCTTTTTGCCGACCATCATTTCGGTAAGCTCTGCGGGAGAGGTCTCTGAGGTGTTTACCGTAGCTATATGCTCACCCTTTCGAAGAACGGCAACTCTGTCAGAGATCGCCATTACTTCGTTAAGCTTATGTGTGATTATAAGTATGGATTTTCCGTCCTCACGCATGCGGCGGAGCACGTCGAAGAGCTTGTCTGTCTCCTGCGGAGTAAGAACTGCCGAGGGTTCGTCAAGGATCAGTGTATCTGCTCCTCTGTAAAGGACCTTGAGTATCTCCACCGTTTGTTTTTCGGATACCGACATATCATATATCTTCTTTTGAGGATCAATATGGAATCCGTATTTGTCGGCTATCTCAGCAACCTGCTTATTGATATCCTTGATGTTGTATCGATCCTTAGCATCAGTTCCGATAACAATGTTTTCTGCGGCGGTGAAGATATCGACGAGCTTGAAATGTTGATGTATCATTCCGATACCGTATGCAAAAGCATCTTTTGGAGAGCGTATATTCACCTCTTTGCCGTTAACGTAAACTGTACCTTCGTCGGGATAATATATTCCCGCTATCATGTTCATAAGCGTCGTTTTTCCGCAGCCGTTTTCGCCAAGTATGGCAAGTATCTCTCCGCGGTATACCTCGAGATCAACGTCCTTGTTAGCCGCCAGACTGCCAAAGTATTTGGAGACACCCTTCATCTCCAACGCAATCGGTTTGTTCATTATATCCTCCTAAAAAATATTACTGCGAGACTACAAATCACAAGCGCACAACCTGAAGCGCCGTCAGACTGCCTGCTTGTGCCTTGTCAAAATCGAGGCGAGCGGAGCAGATGCTCC
>JAZSIP010000007.1:0-4270 GCA_045533915.1 Eubacteriales bacterium | reverse complement strand
GTTTACCATCGCCTCACGGCGAGGTATATGTGTACAAATTTTTCTACACTGTAGGGACCGGCGTCCTCGACGGTCCTAATACAAACGATTTAAACCAATCAATCGATATAACAAATCTGCTCGATAAACCGCAATTTGTTTTTTATTTTAATTTTACTTGGAGGAAAATATGTCAAACGACAAGCTTCAAAAATACATAAACGGTCGCGCTTGTACGATACTCGGTCTTGGAGTATCGAATCTTCCGCTCGCCGACATAATTCTTTCGTCGGGCGCGCCACTTACGATAATCGACAAAAAAAGCGTCTCCGAGCTTGGAGACGCGGCGCTTGATTTGAAAAAACGCGGAGCAAAATTCATTCAAGACGCTTCATTTGGCAATATAGACGGAGAGCTTATTTTCCGCTCTCCCGGTATCCGCCCCGACATTGACGGGATCAAAGAAGCTCTCGCGCGCGGTGCGGAGCTTACGAGCGAAACAGAGCTTTTAATGACGCTTACAGACGCAAAAACATTTGCGATAACGGGAAGCGACGGAAAGACTACGTCAACGACACTCACGGGAAAATTTCTTGAAGCCGAAGCCGAGCTTCGCAAAAAAGGAAAGGTCTACGTGGGAGGAAACATCGGCACTCCCCTGCTCCCCCTTTGCTCAAAGATGACGTCGGACGACTTTGCTGTGCTTGAGCTGTCAAGCTTTCAGCTTATGACCTTTTCCAAAGCTCCCGAATACGCGGCAATAACCAACCTCTCGCCAAATCACCTCGATTGGCACAAAAACAAAATGTCCGAGTACGAGGAAGCCAAGCGCAATATTATCGGCAAGGAGACAAAGTGCGCAGTCCTCAACGCCGAAAGTAAAGTAACCTCTCAAATAGCGCTCGAACAGCTTGACCTTGCCGAGCGAGAGGTGATAATTTTCTCATCAAAGCGCACACCCGAGGAGCTTTCCGAATTTACAAGCACAAACGGTGCGAAAAAAGGTCTTTTGCGCATTATCTTTGAACGAAACGGCTATATCGTGATATTTGATGGCAATAATGAAGAAAAGCTGCTCGAAGTCTCGGATATCATTCTACCGGGCAGACACAACGTTGAAAATTATATGACCGCTATCGCTCTGACCTACGGAAAGGTGAGAAAAGAGGTCTTTTCCTCGATCGCAAAAACTTTTGGAGGAGTTGAACACCGCCTCGAGCTCATTCGTACCCTTGACGAAGTCGATTACTACAACAGCTCGATAGATTCCTCTCCGTCAAGAACAGCGGCGGCTCTTTCCGCTCTTCACGGTCGAGATATCGTGATCATCTGCGGCGGCTACGATAAGCAGATCCCTTTCGAGCCTTTAGCTAAAAGTCTCTGCGACAGCGCTCGAGCTGTCGTTCTTACGGGCGCGACGGGTGAAAAGATCAGAAGCTCTCTCCTCTCTTGCCCCGATTTCGATCCGCAAAAGCTATCTGTTGTAAGTGAACCCGACTTCGATGCCGCCGTATCTGCCGCTCGATCTCTGGCAAAACGCGGCGGCTGTGTTCTCCTCTCGCCCGCTTGCGCAAGCTTCGATGCCTTTAAAAATTTCGCCGAACGCGGCAACCATTTCCGTGATATAGTAAACAATTGGTGACGCGAGGGGTGGCGAATTATCCCGCAAAACGAACGGTAAGATCTGAACAAAACGTGAGCTGATAACCTCACCTACAAAACAAAATATGACCACTCGTAATTTTCAATTTCAAAACAAAATACCCGAAAAATTAACAAAATGTCCTTGATAATGAAATTTATTATTGATATAATAGTAAGGATAATATAAAATTTCCGAAAAGAAAGGAAAAATAAAAATGCTAAAGAAATCCACCGCGCTTATTTTGGCGCTTTTGATCTGTATCTGCGCGCTTGCTTCCTGCTCCGTTTCGGGCGAGGAAGTTCCCGACGGAATGAAAGCGGCATACCTCTCGGGAGAACCGTTTCGCCTTTATATCCCTGAGGGGTGGGTAGATAATACGAAAAGCGGCGTTTCGGGAGGATACTCTCCTCTGTACGTCGGCGTCAGCGTAAGCGCGAGATACGACACGAGCGTTCCCGCCGAAACAGATGCCGCCGCTTATCTCGAGCAATGCTCGGAGAAGTACGCTCAGACCCTCGATTCTTACGAAAGATCCGACATATCCGAAGCGCTTCTCGGAGGCAAGGACGCGCGCTGTCTTTCTTATAAGGCAAATGACGAGGACGGTACTCCTATGACCTGCTCTCAGTTTTCGGCAAAGGACGCAAACGGCGTTATGATATCGCTCTATACCTACTGCCCGACAGAGTTTTTTGAGGAGAGCGAGAGCGAGATCGAATCGGTACGCGCAAATTTCGCAATTCTCGATAAAGAGCCGAGCGTTCCAAATGACGAGGTCACCGATAAAAACACCCCCGCGGGTATGAAGATAGCTTCCGACAAAAACGCGGCGTACAGACTTTACGTTCCTACCTCGTGGACCTGCGAAGCAGAGAGCGGTCGCTCCGAGGCGCGCGTGGCTTCCGACGGATCTAACGTTACAGTCACCCTTTACGAGCCGAGCGTTTCAATGTCGAAAGACGATTATTTCGACCGTTGCGCCGAGGACTATCAAAAGGGACTCCGCGGATACACCTTTATCGATGCAAAGGACAGAACTGTTTCGGGTAAAAGCGCAAAGAGCTATACCTATTCGGCAGAGTACGGAGATGCGAAATACCGCATCATGCAGACCGTTTTCAGCGATGGTAAGATCATGTACTCCCTGACTTACACGGCGCTTGACGAAAATTTCGATACTCATATGGCAGACGTGGAATCTATACTCAATTCTTTCCGCTTCCGCTGATACAAAAAGGATAGAATATGCAAAGCATTTATATGGACAACAGCGCGACGACTCCTCTCTCAAACGCGGCTAAAGAGAAGATAGCCGAGGCTATGGAGGTGTTCGGCAATCCCTCCTCGCTTCACTCCGCGGGGCAGTCGGCGCAAAAGCTCGTTGACGAGGCAAGAGCACACTTACTTGCGGCTCTCGGAGTAAGGCAACGACAGGGTAGCTTCGTTTTTACCTCGTGCGGCACGGAGGCGACCTCACTCGCGCTCTTCGGTTGCGCATATGCAAAGCAAAGAAGAGACGCTGTAAGGATACTTACCACCGATTCCGAGCACCCGTCGGTCACGCGCGCGCTTGACAGACTTGCGCTTGACGGCTTCGAGATAGTAAAGATACCTACAAAAAATGGCGTGATCGATAAAGACGCGCTCAAACTCGCGCTTGATAAAAAGATATTCTTGGCGACCTTTATGCTTGTAAATAACGAAACGGGCGCTATATACGACGTAGCGGGAGCGTTCGCGGAAATAAAACGAGCCTACCCAGAGGCTATCACGCATTGCGACGCGGTCCAAGGCTTTATGAAGCTTCCGTTTACACCCGTTTCCCTGAAAGCCGATCTCATTACCGTAAGCGGTCATAAGCTCCACGCTCCAAAAGGGGTAGGCGGACTTTACGTTTCCGCCGATATGATCAAGGCTAAAAAGATAGTTCCCTTTTTGGTGGGCGGAGGTCAGGAGAACGGTATGCGCTCGGGAACTGAAAACGTCATAGGGATCTCGGCGTTCGGCGCGGCGGTAAACGATATAATGAGCAGAAGATCCGAAATATCCAAGAAGCTTTCAGAGCTTCGTGAATACGCCGAAGAGAAACTCGCCACGATAGACGTCAGAATAAACCGTCCGAGCGGAGAATATCTGCCGAGCATTATAAACATCACGCTCCCGAATATCAAAAGTGAGACGATGCTCCACCACCTTTCCGCAGACGGCATATACGTCTCAAGCGGTTCGGCTTGCTCGTCACATTCCGCGCATCCAAGTGAAGCGCTTATCGCTTTCGGTCTTACCGATAAGGAAGCCGATTGCTCATTGCGTATAAGCCTTTCGGAGTATAACGAAAAGGAAGATATCGACGCGCTTGTAACCTCGCTGTCATCAGGCTTGGATAGACTTGTCAGAATAAAGTAAATAGAAATGGCTGAGCAAACGCTTTTCAAAAAGCGATCTGCTCAGCTATTTGTTTAGTTTTGTTTTGCGAATCAGCGCATTAAACGATAGATGTTTAAAACAAATTGCGGTTTGTCGGGGAGAAGAAGTAATGAACAGAATACGCAACAAGTCGAGCTTTGCGTAGCAAATTCGCGGGACGCAACCGCGAATCGACTTGTTGACCGAGTTGCTTTGCAACTCGCGAAATCAAAATTTGAA
>JAZSIP010000049.1:0-12048 GCA_045533915.1 Eubacteriales bacterium | reverse complement strand
TTAGAGAAAAATGGTACATATAAATGGAAATCTTTATCATTTTTATCATTAAGGTGTTGAATTATTTGTAAATTTATGATATAATAAATTATATATAATTATTTTTGTATTTATTTCGGAGAAAGATATGTCTGACAAATATATTGAGTGCGGAAAAATAATCAACACACACGGTTGTAAGGGCGGTATAAAAGTAGATTCTTGGTGTAATGCACCCGAAGATCTCGCGCAAATGAAACGAATATTTCTTTTCGAAAAGGGTACTTACAGAGAATATAAAATAAAAAAAGCTTCCTTATTTAAGCAATTTGTTCTATTTGATCTTGACGGAATAAACGACATGGATCAGGCTATGGCATTAAAGAATTCTGTTTTATATGCCTTGCGTGAAGACTTTGATCTTGAAGATGGAGAATATTTCATCGCAGATGTTATAGGGTTGCCCGTTATCGACGTTGATACATTAAAGCAGTATGGTACTGTTAAAGATATGGTAAACCGCGGAGCTTCCGATATTTATGTTATAGAAACGCCTTGTGGAGAAAGCATGATTCCCGCAGTAGATGAATTTATTAAAAAAGTTGATCTTCAGAAAGGAATCTTTGTAAGACCGATAGAGGGAATGTTTGAGACGGAGGAAATATGATCTTTGATATTATGACGCTTTTTCCCGACCTCGTTAATTACGTCTTGGGGGAAAGTATTATAGGAAGAGCTCAAAAAAGCGGAGCTATAGAGATCGCAACGCATAATATACGAGACTATTCCGAAGATAAGCACCGACGTGTTGACGACACCCCCTACGGTGGCGGAAAAGGAATGCTTATGATGGCACCGCCTATATATAATTGCTATAAGCATATCAAAAATACCCGAGCTGAAAACGTTCAAAAAACACGTGTGATCTATATGTCGCCTGCAGGTAAGGTATTTGATCAAAAGAAAGCTGAAGAATTATCTAAATATGATCATTTGGTCATACTGTGCGGTCATTACGAGGGGGTTGACAGACGAATCATAGACGAGATCGTTGATGAAGAAGTATCTATCGGAGATTTTGTTTTAACGGGCGGTGAGATACCTGCTTGCTTGATCGTTGATGCTGTAGCCCGTTTGAATGAGGGCGTACTCTCAGACTCCGAATGTTATGAAAACGAAAGTATTTCAAGCGGATATCTCGAATATCCGCAATATACCCGTCCATATGAATTTCACGGAGTAAAAGTACCTGATGTTCTTATATCGGGACATCATGAAAACATAGATAAATGGCGAAGGGAACAATCACGTATTCTAACGGAGCGTAACCGCCCCGATATTATTGAAAAATTTGCAAAGGAGAAGTAAAAGATGAAAAGCGAAAAGCGCACGGCTAAAAAAACGAATAAAGCTAAAGCTACCGATTTTGTTGCTGTCAGCATTTTCGTATATCTTTTGGATCGCTTTGCGGATTGGTTTTATACTTCTTTGATTGAAGGATTCTTTGGCAAAATATTTACTGCGTATTCCGCAGAGCAAAAAGCCTTTGAAAACAGTTTTTTAATGCATTATTTTACAGGGAATTTAAAAGTAAAAGAATACGCTCATAAGTTAAGAGCGTTTTTGTCGCGTAATTTTGAGAACAGTTATTTGTTGAAAAAGTTCACCAACTTTATCTTTTCTTTTAAAAATATGTCGATCCGATCATACGGAAATTTTTGGATGGCATTTGGAATTTACACGATAATAATATATTTTGTAAAAATGTTCGTTCCTGCGTTAGTAGAAGCCGATATCAGATCGCTTATAATTGGAATAATAGCTTGTATTTGCGCGCTTCCTATGCTATTTTCTAAGGGAACTTTACTTTCCGCTGTCGGTAATAGCGTTTTAACAAGACTTTTGTTTGCGGAAGCATTTGGTTTTCGTGAAGAAACGTTTGATAAAATAAACAATTCATCTCACAAACGCGCAAATTTTATGATATTATTGGGAATGTTATGCGGAGTTCTCACACTTTTGGTAGATCCACTGTTTATTCCGTCTGTTATCCTTGGAATTATTCTCATAATTCTTATTTTCTCAACACCCGAAATCGGAATTCTTTTATCGATATTCTTACTTCCGTTCTTTTCATTTTTATCTAACCCTACGATTTCCTTATCTATTCTCGTTTTAGTAACATTCCTCGCATACATTTTCAAAATAATTCGCGGTAAGCGTATTATTAAAATCGAACTTATCGACTTTGCCGTAATAGTATTTGGGGTAATGATCTACTTTGGCGGGGTTATATCAGTAGGCAGAGAGGTTTCGTATCAGTCGGCATTATTGACTTGCTCTTTAATGATAGGATATTTTTTGGTAGTTAACCTTATGCGAACGCAAAAATGGTTAAACCGTTGCTTTATTGCATTGGCAAGCTCGGCAACTTTAGTATCTCTCGCGGGAATTTTACAGTATTTCTTCGGTACATTAAACGTATCGTGGTTAGACAGAGATTATTTTCCCGATATAAAAGGAAGAGTTACGGTACTTTTTGAAAATTCAAACGTACTTGCGGCATATCTTGTAATGGTCTTTCCGTTAGTGCTTTGTTGCTTCCTTAATTCAAGTGGCAAGAACAGATTGTTAACATTAATATCCAGCGTATCGATTTTCACGTGCATTATTTTTACATGGTCTCGCGGAGCATGGCTTGCCCTTATAATCAGTTGCTTGTTATATTTCTTGATGTATAGTAAAAAAACGCTTCGCTTCCTTTGCGCGATCATATTTATCATTCCTTTTGCCGTATTTATTCTTCCAGATAATATCATACGACGTTTTATGAGTATTGGCGATATGGCGGACAGTTCTATATCTTATCGGGTCTACACGTGGAAAGGAACTTTTAACGCAATCAGAGAAAATCTGTTAGGCGGTGTAGGGTACGGAACGGAAACGTATAGAGAATATTATCCAACGTATTCGTATGCCGGTATGGAAACTGCGGAGCACAGCCATAGCCTTTATTTACAACTGTGGTTTTCATTGGGAATCATCGGACTTATCATATTTGCCGTCTTGATGTTTTTGTTTGTACAACAGAGTCTCGAAAACATAAAAACAACAACAGACACTCAAAATAAAATGCAAACAGCGGCCGTCTTTTGTGCTATCGTGGCTGCCTTGATCATGGGAATGTTTGATTATGTATGGTATAATTACAGAGTATTTTATGTTTTTTGGATAATGATAGCGCTCTCATCGGCATACTCAAGAGTTGATAGGGCAGATCAAAGACGAAAAAATGTTTGTTATGAAAATGATTCTCAAAAAGCATTCATCGATATAGAATAAAAAACTACTATAGTTTATCTGAAAGGTTGGAAAACTAATGAGTAATGTTTCAAATACCGCAACTAAAAAAACGAAAAAAAAGAAAAAAGGCTTCAATTTTGTTGATTTTCTGCTGATATTAATAGCCATTGCAATTATCGGCGGGGCTGTATATATCTTTTCACCTATCTCTTTTTTGAAAAATTTGAGAAATGAGATCAACGGAACATTGGACTATACGGTTGAAATACGCAACGTTGACGTTATGTTTATTGAAAACATAAAAGAAAATGATATAGTAATTGATTCGATATCCAAAAACACTATCGGAACAGTTAGCGCGGTCGACCACAACACAAAATATACCGAGCTTGATTATCTCGAATCCGCTGACGGACAATATGAGGGTGTTTTACTCGAATATCCCGACAGATATAATATCAGCGTTACTATAACGGCAAGCGCAAAGTTTGTTGAAGGACAAGGCTATAACGTTAATAACTGCCGTATTGCCGTCGGAGAGAAATTAAGTATGCGCTTTAAGGATTATATTTGCGAGGGATATTGCGTTTACGTAACTCCGAGCGAAGATTTTAAATAATTGGAGGAGGGATTTATTTTATGAAAAACAAAGAAAATAAAAAAGAAAAAACTCTTCCAAGATTTGGAGTTCTTGACGCAGTAATCATACTTCTTGTGATCGCGGCTGTCTGTGGTATATATTTCAGATATAACATAATGGATATGATAGCGGCAAGAAGAAATATTAAAGAATACAATATTGAATTTTCTATCGACAATATCAATGCTTCTACGACTCGTTTTATCCAAGAAAATGATGAAGTAAGATTTGCATCAAGTGACGAACGCTTAGGTGTATTTGTAAAAGATCCAAACGGTATGTCTAACAGCGTTTTAAGTATCACACCGGCTTCGGAGATATTTAACAGAAACGGAAATATAGTCGAGGTATTTTATCCTGAGGATACGAGAGTAGATGCTATAGGCAGAATAAAGTGCAACGGCACTTATTCGGATAACGGGATCTTTCTCGTAAACGGTTCTATATCCATATCCTCTGGCGAACTAATAGAGGTCCATACCGATGAAGTCACCGTATCAATCAGAATCCTTGGCATTACCTATGTTGAATAACAAAAAGCAATAATTTTAGAGAGAGTTTTTATATTCAATGTGCAAATTGAAGATGTTTTTGACTAAAAACATCAAAAAGTTTATTCAATATCACCAACAGTTAAGTATTGATTTTATTCTGCTTTTTTGATATACTATTAGTGTATATATTTGTCTATAATAAGCCTATGGGAGTTATTATTTATCTTACGTAGGCAAGGTTTAACTCTCAAGAATAGGAGCATTATTTATGTTAAAGAAAGACGTAACGATCATTAATAATATTGGCTTGCATGCACGCCCTGCAACATTTTTTATTCAGAAAGCAAATTCATATAAGTCATCGATCTGGATAGAAAAAGACGATCGCAAGGTAAATGCTAAAAGTTTGCTTGGCGTTCTTTCGTTAGGAATAGCAAAAGGAATGACTATTACTTTGATCGCTGACGGAGCTGATGAAGAGAGCGCTATTAACGGTCTTATTGAATTGGTATTAAATGGTTTTGCAGAATAAATTTGCAAAAGATAATGGGCTGTTTTAGCAACAGCCCATCTTTTATTTAAAACCACAAAGGAGGTAAGAATATGCCACAAACTAAAAAAAGGCTCGACGAATTATTAAACAAAGCTAATTCATTACCTCTTTTACCAGGTGTATATATAATGAAAGACCAAAACGGAAAAATCATATACGTCGGTAAATCAAGGAAACTAAAGAATCGTGTATCACAATATTTTCAAAATAGCTATAAAAATATAAAAACCAACCGAATGGTATCATCGGCGGAGGATTTTGATTATATCATTTGTAAAACAGAGATAGAGGCTCTATCTCTTGAAAACTCTCTCATTAAACAATATACCCCCAAATATAATATTAAACTTAAAGACGCCAAATCTTATCCGTATATAAAAATAACCTCCGAAGAATATCCGCGTATTCTGTTTACGCGCTCGAGACTTTCGGATAAAGCTAAATATTTCGGACCTTTCTCGGGAACCGCAACTGTCTATTCCATATTGGATATACTTCATAAATCATTAGGCATACCTAATTGTAAGCGCAGCTTTCCAAAGGATATAGGAAAGGAACGCCCTTGCATTTATTATCAAATGAAAAAATGCTGCGGTCTTTGTACAGGCGAAGTAAGCAACGAAGAATACGCATCTTTAATTCATTGCGCATCTGAAATATTAAAGGGAAACATATCTGTCGCGAAAGAAAAGCTCGAGGAACAGATGTTTGAATTGGCAGAGGCTGAGCGCTTTGAAGCTGCTGCTCGTTGCCGAGATACGATACGTGCGCTCGAGCGTTTAAATCAAAAGCAAAACGTCGTAGCATCGCCCGACACTAATCTTGATGCTTTTGGTCTATATTCAGACGAGGTTACCAACAGCCTTTCCGTAATGTACGTAAGAAATGGAGCTGTAACAGATAAAAATGACTGGATCTTTGGAAAAGACATTGTTTCTGACAGCAACAGTATCAGTGCATTTTTGGTTGAGCATTATATGCTTCGACACGATATTCCCAAAACTATAATTTTATCCTTTGAGCTCGAAGAAGCGGATAATCTTGATTTGGAAACATTTCTTTCCGAACGTGCAGGATATAAGGTAACAGTAAAAAAAGCGGAAAGAGGCACACTGCGAGGTATGTGTGATATCGTTTACGGCAACGCAAAAGAAAAAGCAAGACAAAGTAGGCTTGAAGCACAAAAAGATGAGTCCACACTATTTACACTTGCGGATATGTTGCGGTTGGAAAGTCTTCCTATGCGTATCGAAGCATACGATATTTCAAATATTGGCTCTGAAAACATAACCGCAGGCATGGTCGTATTTAATAACGGAAAAGCTTGTAAAAACGATTACAGAGCGTTTAATATCAAGAGTGTAAAAGGATATCCTGACGATTACGCGTCTATGCGCGAAGCCTTGCGCAGACGAATAAAACATTTGAAAGATGATAATTCAGGCTCTTTTTCACAATATCCCGATCTTTTGTTGATCGACGGAGGAAAAGGTCACGTTGCCGTGGTAAAAGAAGTGCTCAAAGAAGAGAATATGGAACTCCCCGTATTCGGAATGGTAAAGGACGATTTTCATAAGACTCGTGCGCTCTGTACCGAAACCGAAGAAATCAACATTGCCAGAGAAAAGTCCGTATTTATGTTGATATACCGTATTCAAGAAGAAGTACATCGCTTTACTGTAAATCGCACCACAAACGCCAAAAGAGCCACATTGAAGCATTCTTCACTTGAGAATATAAGCGGAATAGGTCCTACAAAGGCAAAAAAGCTCCTTATTGCTTTCGGAACGCTTTCTGCGGTCAAGAGCGCTACCGAAGAAGAAATCGCCGCCGTGAAAGGAATAAGCGCTTCAGACGCACACAACGTATTTGTGCATTATAATAAAAAACAATAAGTATCAAACAAGGAAAACTTACAATGAGAATTATAACGGGAAAAGCCAAAGGAATTCATTTAAAAACATTGGAAGGAGATGCTACGCGTCCTACGTCGGAACGCGTGAAGGAAGCGGTTTTTTCAATGTTGCAATTTGATATAGAAGGTCGTAAAGTACTCGATCTTTTTGCGGGATCGGGTCAAATGGGATTGGAAGCGCTCAGCAGAGGCGCAGACAGTGCGGTTATGATAGATAAATCCGCAGATGCCGTAAAGATAATACAGGAAAATGCTCTGAAATGCAAATTATATCCGTCATGTATTATTCGCCGCTCTGATTACCTCGATCATATTAAGAGAAACAGAGGAGAAAAATTCGATATAATATTTTTAGACCCTCCGTATGCGCTCAAATATTATGCCCCCGCACTTCGCGCACTTTGGGAGTGTAAAGCGCTAAAAAGCTCATCTTTGATCATATGTGAAAGCGGGGAAGATGAAATATTCGACGGTGACAAAGAACTTGCCGAAAAATATACGATATTCAAGCAGTCTCGTTATAGCAAAACTTATATAACTATTCTTACGCCAAACAAAGAGGTTTTAAACGATGAATGAAGAATTGATAAAAGGAATTGCGGTAGTTCCGGGAAGCTTCGACCCTATAACTTTAGGTCATATCGATATCGTTAAGCGCGCTCTTGAAGAATATGAAACAGTTGTTCTTGCGATAATGATAAATCCTAAAAAGAATTATATGTTTACAATGGAACAGCGTGAGCGTATAGCTAAAGCGGCGCTTTCCGAATTTCCTCGCGCCCGCGTTATCACTTCCGAGGGAATGCTTTGGAAACTTGCGCTTGATCTTAACGCTTGTGCTATAGTAAAAGGATATAGAGACGAAAAGGATCTTGCTTACGAGAAAGAAATGGCGCAGTTTAATTTTGAACACAATCCAAACGCGCCAACGGTGTTACTTAGATCCGCGGATGATCTTGAGCTTGTAAGCTCGACCATTGTCCGTGAAAGAATAAGAAACGGGGAAGATTTAATAAAATTATTACCCCAAAAAGCGATTGACGAAATAAATAAAATAATTATACGTCATATTTAAATACGAGATATCGTGTTTTGTTCTAAATAAAAGTATCCTCCCATATATTTTAACTGACAAATATATGGGAGGATTATTTATGGCTGAACATTCTATCTATCGGGATATCGCCGAACGCACGGGCGGAGATATCTATATAGGAGTTGTTGGTCCTGTCAGAACAGGAAAATCAACGTTTATTAAACGTTTTATGGAGGCATTGGTGCTTCCGAACATGGACGACGGATATTCTCGTGAGCGCGCAAGAGACGAAATGCCGCAATCTGCCGCAGGTAAAACGGTTATGACGACCGAGCCAAAGTTTGTTCCTGATGAAGCAGTAATGATAAGAATGGACGATTCCGCATCATTACGCGTAAAGATGATAGATTGCGTGGGATACATAGTATCTGAAGCGCTCGGAACTATCGAAAACGGTCAGCCTCGTATGGTAAATACACCTTGGCAAGAAGAGCCTATGCCTTTTGTGGAAGCGGCGGAAATGGGAACAGAGAAGGTCATTAAAGAACATTCTACGATCGGAATGCTTATCACCTCGGACGGCACGATAGGAGATATTTCGCGAGATAGCTACGTTCCCGCAGAGGAGCGCATAGTTTCCGAGCTTAAAGCTATCGGTAAGCCGTTTGCAATGATACTTAATTCTGCTGCTCCCGAATCGGATGAGGCTATAGCTCTTGCATATCAGCTTGAGGAAAAATACGGAGTTCCCGTAGCTCTTGTTAGCTGTATAGATCTTGATGCGGAGGACATCAGACATATCTTAGAGTTGGTTTTAAATGAATTTCCCGTTGCGGAAATACGTTTTTCTATGCCTGCATGGATGAAAGCATTAGATGATAATCACCGTGTTCGAGTATCCGTTCAAAATGCTATATGCGCATGCGCGGATAAAATAAAAAAAGCAGGGGATCTGAAAAACGCATTTATCCCTCTTACCGAAAACGAGTATATTAAAAATTTCCGCATAGATGAAATAGATCTTGGAACGGGAAAAGCAAGATTGAGTATCGAATTTGACGATGCATTATATTATTCCATACTTTGTGAATTAACGGGCTTTGATATCTCGGGCGAAGAAGAACTGATCGCTCTTTTGAGAGAGCTTTCGGATATGCGGTCACAATATAATAGAGTTGCAGAAGCACTTGAAATGGCAGAGGAAAAGGGCTACGGTATAGTTATGCCTACCGTTTCAGAGCTCAGACTCGAAGAACCCGAAATAGTTAAGCAGTCGGGCGGATACGGAGTAAGACTTTCTGCTTCCGCACAGTCTATCCATATGATCCGCGCAAATATAAAAACAGAGGTAAGCCCCATCGTCGGAACAGAGCAACAGTCAGAGGAATTAGTAAAATATATGCTAAAGGAATTTGAAGAAGATCCAGGCAAGATATGGGAATCCAATATGTTTGGAAAGAGCCTTTATGAGCTTGTAAACGAGGGACTGCATACAAAGCTTGAACACATGCCAGAGGAGTCTCGCACAAAGCTTTCCGAAACGCTTGAGCGTATTATAAACGAAGGCAGCGGCGGTCTTATTTGTATTATTCTTTAAACGAAAAAATACCGTAGAAGAAAAGCAACTTCTACGGTATTCTTTTATTAATCTTCATTTTTATCGGCTTTTATGGGTACTTGCGAGGCTAACGGATTCTTTTGCATAGCCTCTTCCATACTGCTGTTACTTACATGAGTATATATCTGAGTAGTGTTTAACTGTTCGTGTCCAAGAATATCCTTCAACACACGAACGTCTACATTACCTGTTTGATACATCAACGTTGCGGCAGTATGACGAAGCTTATGTACCGAATAATGCTTTGATTCAAGTCCCGCCATATCAAGATATTTGTATACCAACCATTGAACTGTTTTTACACTTATACGTTGTTCACGTGAGCTTAAAAACAGAGCATTTGTGTCGCTTTTTATGTGTTTTTCGCTCAATCGTTCTTCCATATAATCGCCAAGCGCTTCTCGGCAGGCATCGTTGAGATAAACGATACGTTGCTTGTTTCCTTTACCCGTTACGCTCAACGAACGTAGTTGGCGGTCAACATCATTGATGTCAATACCTACAAGCTCGGAAAGTCTCATTCCGCAGTTAAGAAAAAGGGTAATGATCGCAAAATCTCTCGTAATATTTTTGCTTTCTTTATCATTTTTTATCGCATTTAACAGATCAAGGCTTTCTTCAAGAGAGAGATATTTAGGCAAAGCCTGTTTCTTTTTTGGAGCTTCTATATTTGCTGCAGGATTTTCTTCAAGCATCATACGTTTTACTGTAAGATATTTAAAAAATCCTTTGATAGCAGATAGTTTGCGTGATTTTGCAGCCGCCATATTTCCTCGAACACTGTCAGCATACATTAAAAACTCATAGATATCTTCTTGCGTTATGTTTTTTATGTATTCAAGATCGATCTTGCTGATGTCGATATTTTCAAATTCCTCAGAGCTTGGCTCGATTTTTTTATCTCTTGCAACAAGGAATCTAAAAAAAGTACGAAGATCCAAAAGATATTCGGATATGGTTTTTTCCGATGCATTTTGAATAGCCGATTTATACGACGCAAATTCTCTTACAAGAGAGGGGAGGGTATTCAGGGGAACTGAATAATTCATTTATAAATTCTCCTTGACAAAATAAGATTATAAATTTAGTGGATAAAGTGTAAACTTTTGTTTATAGTTCTTGAAAAAAGTTCGTTTATTGACTATAATATTAAAGTAATTATAAATGATAACTATAAAAATTTACGTAATTTTTGATCGGAGGTCTCATGAAAGAATTTTTTCATAAGTACTCATACAGCATGATCAAGATGTTGTTAACTCAAATAGTCATTTCGATATTCGGTTTGATGTTATCTATGGCAACAGTCAGTGCAAGCAGTTCGGTAGCAATTGCCGTAAGTATATTTGCCATACTGTTTTATTTGTTCTTGATCTACACGCTTGTATGGGAGATAGGCGCTAAGGATAAAATATCTGTTGACGTAGGCAAGAAAGCATATAAGCCTTTCACGGGTTTGTGGATGTCTCTTATAGCCAACATTCCTAACATTGTATTAGCTTTGATCTTAGCTATAAGCCGCCTTTTTATTTCAAATGTTGACGGCAAAGAATTGACCGGACTTGGAATTTTAAGCGTTATTGCAAATGTTCTTCAAGGTATGTATTTTGGAGCAATATCCGCGATAAAGCTCCCCTCTGGAAAATTCCTCTCAGATGTATGGTGGACATATTTCTTGATAATAATTCCCGCATTGGTAATATCTTTCCTTGCATATTATCTTGGACATAGGAACTTCAGATTCTTTGGATCCTTCACAAACAAAAAGAAAGAATCAAAATAAATTTTAACAGATGTGTCTTAAAAGACACATCTGTTTTTAGATTCCCAAATATGAACGGATAAGATCTTTTAAAAGTTCATCGCGATCTATATGCTGTATCATTCCTCGCGCATTTTTCCAATCTGTAATATAAACGGGATCTTCAGACAAAATATATCCCGCAATCTGACGAACGGGATCGTATCCTTTTTCGCAAAGCGCATTATATATTTCATTTAATTTTTTTTTAGTTTCTTCTTTGTCGTAATTGGTAGGGATTTGATTCATGAGAGCCTCCAAGAGCAAAGTTATAAAAATCGTTTAAATAAGACATAAATCATTAAATATATTGTAATTTACTTCATTATATCACTATTATTATGTTTTATCTACAAACTATTTGTTAATTTTTTTATATGCGTTAAAATATTTTTTTTAACACTTGATTTTTTTTAACTAATGGTGTATAATATTTAAGTAAATAATTTTTTCAAGGAGATGTCTAAAAATGTTAGTTTCAGCAAAAGAAATGTTAGAAAAAGCAAAAGCGGGCAAATATGCCGTAGGACAGTTCAATATAAACAACCTTGAATGGACTAAAGCTATTTTGCTTACTGCGCAAGAGCTTAATTCTCCCGTTATTCTCGGTGTTTCCGAAGGTGCGGGGAAGTATATGTGCGGATATAAGACCGTTGTAGGTATGGTAAACGGTAAAGTCGGATCGTAGCCATGTCGTTCTGTGAGCCAA
>JAZSIP010000001.1:0-8449 GCA_045533915.1 Eubacteriales bacterium | reverse complement strand
TGGCCTCCGACT
Organism: Eubacteriales bacterium; assembly: GCA_045533915.1. GTDB lineage: Bacteria > Bacillota > Clostridia > Oscillospirales > CAG-272 > HGM12713. The sequence continues at coordinate 8,437 of JAZSIP010000001.1, read as the reverse complement.
TTAACATTTACAAATAAAAAGGTTGAGTCAAATCGATGACTCAACCTTTTTTTAATATTCCATACTTGCTCTGAACTGCAATTCGTAAAGCTTTGCGTATTCTCCGCCCTTAGCGATAAGCTCATCGTGAGTTCCCTGCTCTACGATCTGTCCGCCAAGAACCACCGCGATCTCGTCGGCATTCTTTATGGTAGAAAGTCTATGCGCTACAACGATAGTCGTTCTGCCCTTGCAAAGATCGTCAAGAGCTTGCTGAATAAGTATCTCTGTCGTATTATCAAGCGCACTTGTCGCCTCGTCAAGAATCAGTATGGGAGGATTCTTCAAGAACACTCGCGCGATAGAAAGTCTTTGCTTTTGACCTCCCGACAGTCGAACGCCGCGCTCTCCTATCTGCGTATCGTATCCATTCTCAAGTGTCATTATATAGTCATGTATATTTGCGCGTTTCGCCGCCTCTATGACTTCTTCCTCGGTAGCGTCAAGCTTACCGTAAAGGATATTATCTCGTATACTTGCGTTAAACAAATATATATCCTGTTGAACGATACCTATATTTCTGCGTACCGATTCTCGAGTCAGGGTATTGATATCCTTACCGTCTATAAGTATCTTGCCTGAATCAAGATCATAAAAATGCGGTATGAGGTGACAAATAGTCGTTTTTCCGCCGCCCGAAGAACCTACGAGGGCGTAGGTCTTTCCCTTTTCTATATTCAAGGAAACGTGATTGAGCACTTCTTTTTCGCTGTCATAGGAGTACGAAACGTCGCAAAGCTCGATATGACCTTCTACTACACCAACGTCCATTGCTCCATCAACGTCCTTTTCGGGTTCAGCGTCCATTATCTCAACAAAGCGAGAAAATCCAGTCACACCGTTCTGATACTGCTCCATAAAGTTTATAAGCGTCATGACGGGAGAAATAAACAGGCTGACCGACACGATAAAAGCCGAATAGTCACCGAACGATATCGAACCTCCGTAAAGGAAGAGTCCGCCCGCAATAAGAACCACTACGTTGAAAACGTCGGTAATAAACGCAGTTGAGGAATGGAACTGTCCCATAGCCTTATACGCGGCTTTTCTTGATCTAACAAAAGCCCTGTTTCCTTCGTCAAACTTCTCTTCTTCTTTTTCCGCGTTATTGAATGCCTTTGTTACTCTGATTCCCGAAATACTTCCCTCAAGCGATGCGTTTATCTGAGCTATAGATTTACGGCTCTCCATAAAAGCGTTTCTCATACGTTTTCGAAGCAGCATTGCTATCATAAGCAAAAACGGAACGCAAACGAAAATTATCAAGGTAAGCCATTTATTTATAATAAAGAGATACACGAACGAGGTTATTACGGAAACCGTCGATATAAGTATATTTTCAGGGCCGTGGTGAGCAAGCTCACTTATATCCATAAGGTCATTCGTCATTCTCGACATTATCTTTCCCGTTTCGTTATTGTCATAAAATTTATACGGGAGCTTTTCGAGATGCTCGAACATATCTCGTCTCATCTGCGCCTGCATACGCACGCCCATAACGTGTCCGTAATATTGAATAAAATAATTCAACAGCATACGAAGAATGTAAAGGACCAACAGTCCTATACCGAACACTACTATCATTCGATAATTTCTGTTGGGTATAAGGTCATTTAACATTGTACGCGTTACTATCGGATAAACTATCGCTATAAGAGCAACCAAAAGCGACGCTAACATATCAAGTGTAAATATAAGCTTGTGCGGCTTATAATATGATAAAAAACGCTTTAACATCTTTTCTCCTTTTTTATAATAAGGGAGCGCAATATTATGCGCTCCCAATAATGCCGTATATTAACCGAAGAACGTACTGAAAATTCCGAATGCCCAGAACAGCAAAAGTATTACGGGCAGAACGTAGGTACAATATACACGGAGCTTTTTAGAGATTCCAAGTCCTTTTCCCTCGTTGGCTTCAAGCATAAAGTTATCCCAACCCCAACCCTTACGCTTCCAAGTACAGAAGCATACGTAAACAAGTGAGCCGAGCGGAAGTATATTGCTACTAACGATAAAATCTTCAAGGTCAAGTATTCCGCTTCCTTCTCCAAGAGGTTGAATGAAGGAAAGAAGATTGAATCCGAGAGCGCATGGCAGAGAAAGAATTATTATAAGAACTATATTTATAATACAAGCTTTCTTTCTGCTCCAGCCCCACTTATCCATACCGATAGCAAGAATATTTTCAAACACTGCCGAAACAGTTGAAAGTGCGGCAAAGACCATAAACAAGAAGAACAAGCTTCCCCATATTCTACCGCCTGCCATTGAATTGAATACGTTTGGCAATGTGGTAAATATAAGTCCCGGTCCTTGTTCTGGGTTTATTCCGAACGCAAAGCAAGACGGAATTACTATAAGTCCTGCGGTAAACGCAACAAAAGTATCAAGCAAAGCTATTGACAGCGATTCGCCCATAAGACGACGCTCCTTACTGATATAGCTTCCGAAAATTGCCATCGAGCCCATACCAATAGAGAGAGTAAAGAACGCCTGTCCCATTGCCGCAAATATTACCTCACCTATACGTGCCGCTACGGTCTGTCCCTCTGCCGTTTCAAGCATCTTATCAATGCTCGGCACGAGGTAATATTTAAGTCCCTCCGAAGCACCAGGAAGCGTTACCGCGCGAACCGCAAGGATAACGATTATAGCGAGCAAAGCAAGCATCATGATCTTATTTACTCTCTCAAGACCATTCTTGAGTCCAAATGAGCAAATGACCACTCCGAGAACGACCGTTAATATCATAAAACCGATAACTGATATGGGATTACTTATAAGAGCGCCGAACTCCGCATCGACCTGTGCGGACGTCTGTCCCGCGTAAAAGTCGCCCTTTATCATCTTTATCATATAAGCGAACATCCAACCCGTAATGGTCGTATAGAACATCATGAGCAGATAATTTCCCGCCATACCTATCCACGAAAACCAATTCCAATTAGTTCCCTTTGGCTGAAGCACACCAAATGAACTTGCTACGCTTCTTTGACTTGCGCGTCCTACCGAGAACTCCATTGTCATTATAGGAAGTCCGAATATTACTAGAAAAGCGAGGTATATCAGTATAAACAACGCGCCTCCGTACTGTCCTACGATATACGGAAAACGCCAAACATTTCCGAGTCCGATAGCACAGCCCGCGGAAATAAGTATAAATCCTAATCTCGAGCCGAATTTTTCTCTTTCCATGTTGTTTCTCCTGTGAAGTTTTTACTCAATATTGAGTATATCTTTTACGTATTTTATCTGCGCTTCTACAGAGGACACCGAAGTTCCGCCCTCGGATATTCTCTTCTCTACGCAGGTCTCAAGAGATATATCATTATACAAGTCCTCTTCGAAAAGCGCACTGTACGCCTTGTATTCGTCAAGCGTAAGAGTTTCAAGGACTTTTCCCTCGGCAATACACTTAGCAACTATCTGACCCGATATCTTGTATGCAGAACGGAAAGGCATTCCCTTTTTTACAAGGTAATCCGCAAGGTCGGTCGCGTTTATAAATCCACCCTGAGCCGCTTTCTTCATATTGTCCGCACGAACACTCATAGTAGCGATCATAGGTGTCATAACGTCAAGACACATATGAAGAGTATCTACCGCGTCAAATACGCTTTCTTTATCCTCTTGCATATCCTTGTTATAAGCGAGCGGTATTCCTTTGAGAGTTGTAAGAAGCGCCATAAGGTCACCGTAAACTCTGCCTGTCTTTCCGCGAATAAGCTCTGCCATATCGGGATTCTTTTTCTGCGGCATTATGGACGATCCCGTTGTATAAGCGTCCGAAAGCTCGATGAATTTAAATTCCCAGCTTGACCAAAGGATTATCTCCTCGGAAAAACGAGAAAGATGCATCATCAAGGTTGCTCCCGAGCTTAAAAACTCAACGCAGAAATCTCTGTCCGAAACGCCGTCTATACTATTCATACATATGCCGTCAAATCCAAGTCTTTCAGCCTCGAAGCGTCTGTCCGTGTCGTAAGTCGTTCCAGCAAGCGCGCAAGAGCCTATTGGCGACTGATTGAGACGTTTATTGCAGTCTGCCAAACGGTCGCAATCTCGGGTCAGCATCATTACGTAAGCCATAAGATGATGTCCGAATGTTATGGGCTGCGCTCTTTGCAAATGCGTATATCCGGGCATTATTACAGCCTTATATTTATCTGCCGCGCAAAGAAGCGTTTTTATAAGTCCTAAAACCTTTTCACGTATAGTATTTATTTCATTGCGAAGATACATACGGAGATCAAGCGCTACCTGATCGTTTCGGCTTCTCGCTGTGTGAAGCTTCTTTCCAACATCGCCGAGTCTTTCGGTAAGGACCTGCTCTACGAACATATGGATATCCTCACACGACATATCAAACTCAAGCTTTCCGCTCTCAAGATCGGCAAGTATTGAATCAAGACCGTCTATAAGCGTTTGCGCCTCTTCTTGTGTGATTATATTTTTTGCGCCAAGCATTGCGGCGTGTGCCATACTTCCCGTTATATCCTGACGGTACATTCTTGAATCGAAGCTGATAGAAGAGTTAAAATCGTCTGCGATACTGTCTGTCTGTCCCGCAGTTCTTCCAGCCCACATTTTTGCCATGGTCTTTCTCCTTTTTATGTGTTTTTTAAATCCGAAAGGGGTGTTCAAGCGACACCCCATACGGATAGATCTGCATAGCGATTATTTTACCGCGCTGCTCTTTTCTTTCTGAATAACGTCGTGAGCTCCGCCCTCTACGATACTCGTAGCGGATACAAGCGTAAGAACTGCTTTTTCCTGAAGCTCGGGAATAGTCAACGCGCCGCAGTTACACATAGTCGAGCGAACCTTAGCAAGTGACATTGCCACATTGTCCTTAAGAGATCCCGCATAAGGAACGTAAGAATCTACACCCTCCTCAAAGGAAAGCTTCTTATCTCCGCCGAGGTCATATCTCTGCCAGTTACGAGCACGTGCAGAACCCTCACCCCAATATTCCTTATAATACGTACCGCCGATGCTTACCTTGTTTGTGGGGCTTTCGTCAAAACGCGCGAAATATCTTCCGAGCATTACGAAATCTGCTCCCATTGCAAGAGCAAGTGTGATATGATGGTCGTAAACGATACCTCCGTCAGAGCAAACGGGAACATATACACCCGTCTCCTTGAAGTATTCGTCTCTTGCGCGGCAAACGTCGATAAGCGCCGTAGCCTGTCCGCGTCCGATACCCTTAGTCTCACGGGTGATACAGATAGAACCGCCTCCGATACCGACCTTAATAAAGTCCGCGCCGCACTCAGCGAGGAAACGGAAGCCTGCCGCGTCAACAACGTTACCCGCTCCAACCTTTACGCTATCTCCATACTTTTCTCTTATCCATTCAATAGTGAGCTTTTGCCACTCCGAGAAGCCCTCTGAAGAGTCGATACAAAGAACGTCTACTCCTGCTTCAACAAGCGCGGGAACGCGCTCCGCATAGTCACGGGTATTGATACCCGCACCTACAACGTATCTCTTAGATGCGTCGAGAAGCTCATTGGGATTCTGCTTATGCGAGTCGTAGTCCTTGCGGAATACCATACAGCAAAGCTTTCCGTCCTTGCTTACGATAGGCAAGGAGTTGAGCTTATGCTCCCAGATGATATCGTTTGCTTCCTTAAGAGTAGTTCCCTCTTCGGCAACGATAAGCTTATCTAAAGGAGTCATAAATTCGGATACCTTTGTTGCGGGATCCATACGGCTGACACGGTAATCACGGCTTGTAACGATACCGAGAAGCTTACCGTTCGCTGTTCCGTCATCGGTAACGGCAACGGTAGAATGTCCCGTCTTTTCCTTGAGCGCGACTACGTCTGCCATAGTATCATCGGGACGTATATTTGAGTCACTGTTTACAAAACCTGCTTTATAATTCTTTGCGCGGCTTACCATTGCAGCCTCGTCCTCAATAGACTGAGATCCGTAAATGAAGGAAACGCCTCCCTCAACTGCAAGAGCCACAGCAAGTCTGTCTCCCGATACCGACTGCATGATCGCGGATACCATAGGAATATTCATTGTAATAGCGGGAGTTTCTCCCTTTTTGTATTTTACAAGCGGAGTCTTAAGACTTACATTTGCGGGAATACACTCGCTTGAGGAATATCCGGGAATCAAAAGATATTCGTTAAAAGTATGAGAAGGTTCGTTGATAAAAGTTGCCATTTTTTCTCCTCTTTGATATTTCAAATTATTTTATATATTATAAACCTTTTTTTGTATGATGTCAAGAACAAAAATTATTTTCTCTTGCCCTTTTTCTCACAGTAAATACAACGGTAAACGCCGCCATCTTCACTTGTAAAGCGGAATTTGTGTTCGAGCTCTTGCTCGACCGAGGTTATACACGAAGGATTCTTGCAGTATATCTCGTTTACGATACAATCCTTTTCGATATCCTCACCCATAACTCCGTTTTTAGCATCTTCCAGAAGCTTGAGGATAAGTGCCATTCTTATATACTTGCCGTTATATGCCTGTTTGAAATAACAAGCTCTCGGATCTGCGTCCACCTTTACGCTTATCTCGTTTACACGGGGCAACGGGTGAAGTATCGACAGATCCTTTTTCGCGTTTTCGAGCTTATCGACTGTAAGTATATAGCTGTCCTTAAGTCTTTCATACTCGTCCTGATCGGGAAAACGCTCTCTCTGGATACGTGTCATATACAATATGTCAAGCTCGGGCATTGCCTTATCAAGATCGGTAGTTTCTACGAACTCCATACCGTTCTTTTTAAGCAGACCGTCTCTTACGTATCCTGGAACTTTAAGCTCCTCGGGAGAAACGAGCACGACCTTTATTCCCTCATATCTTGTAAGCGCGGATATAAGCGAATGTACCGTTCTTCCGTATTTCAGGTCTCCGCAAAAGCCAACGGTCAAATTATTAAGTCTGCCCTTTTCACGAGAAATAGTGAGCAGGTCTGTAAGCGTTTGAGTGGGGTGCGCGTGTCCACCGTCACCCGCGTTTATTATCGGAATACTTGCGTTCTTTGACGCAACGTAAGGCGCTCCCTCTTTGGGATGGCGCATAGCGATAATATCCGCGTATGCGCTGATGACTTTTGCGGTATCGGCAATACTCTCGCCCTTTGCCGCCGAAGAGCTTGAAGCCTCCGAAAATCCTATAACGTTTCCGCCAAGCTCAAGCATTGCCGCCTCAAAGCTGAGACGTGTACGTGTTGACGGCTCAAAAAACAGAGTCGCAAGCTTTTTACCCTTACAGCTTTCCGCATATTTTGTCGGATTTTCAATAATATCGTTTGCCCTTTCAATAAGTCCGTCAAGCTCTTCTACGGACAGATCGAAGATATCGATAAGACTTCTCATAAATTATGCCTTTGCGCCGTTTACCTTGAGATAGTTCTTGATACGCTCTACGTTTTCAGCGTTCTTTTCGTCTTCCTCAAGATATTCGATAATATCATAAACGTCAACAATTGAGTATACGGGGAATCCAAACTGTTCCTCGATCTCCTGCATAGCGCCCTTTTCGGTCTGACCCTTTTCCTTGCGGTCTACCATTATAAACGTTGCCGCAACCTTTACATCTTCAAGGTGAGAAAGTATCTCCATACTCTCGCGTATTGCTGTTCCCGCTGTGATAACGTCCTCAATGATAACTACCTCCTCACCTGCCGTGGGAACGTATCCTACGAATACGCCGCCCTCACCGTGATCCTTGACCTCTTTACGATTGAAGAAGAAAGGAACGTTGAGGTCGTTCTTTGAAAGAGCTACTGCCGCGGATACCGCGAGAGAAATGCCCTTGTATGCAGGTCCGTAAAGGACTGCCTTTTTTGCGCCGAGCTTTTCAAAATAAGCCTTTGCGTAAAACTCACCGAGCTTAGCGATATCATCGCCCGTCTTTATCATACCCGCATTTATAAAATACGGGATCTTTCTTCCGCTCTTTGCGGTAAAATCTCCAAACTTAAGAACGCCCGCGCTCTCAAGAAATTCAATAAATTCTCTCTTATAGCCTTCCATTTTACATATCCTCCTTGAATTTTCAGTCAACAAATTCATTTACGCATCTTTCGTATGCGGCAACGGGATCTTCTGCGGCGGTTATCGGTCTGCCGACAACGATATAGTCAGAGCCTATCTTCTTTGCTTCCGCGGGAGTCATTACTCTCTTCTGGTCTCCGATATCACCGTCAGCAAAGCGAACGCCGGGGGTAACGGTAACGAATCCGTTTCCGCAAGTCTTGTGTACTTTTCCCGCCCCAATAGGTGAGCAAACGACACCGTCAAGTCCTGCAACCTTTGCATTATGAGCATAGTGCATAACTACGTCAGCAATAGGCTTCTCTATAAGAAGATCCTTTTCCATACTCTCCTGATCGGTAGATGTAAGCTGAGTTACCGCGATA
>JAZSIP010000056.1:0-6087 GCA_045533915.1 Eubacteriales bacterium | reverse complement strand
ATTGTGATGGGATTTACTTTTCTCCAACTGCGAAGATATGTATTAAATAGATCTGTATAGTCCAAATTCTCACATATTTCTGCCACCTTGAATACAAAATCTCCTTCCGGAATACAAATTCCTAAATCTAACGGCAAAACTACTTGACTTCTATCTCTCATTGTTGTATAATTATCTCGCTTTCTTGTTGGTTTTTTGTAGCAATTAAATTATACAACAAAGCAAGCGGATGCTCAATACCTTTCGGTAAAGAACATCCGCTTTTTCTTCTTTTTGGACTAAGTTAATGACTCAGCCCCTGTTTTATATTATTTTATTCTTCTGACAGGTACGCTTGACGGCGTACCTTTTTTATATGCTTCCATAACACGTCTGACCTCGTCCTTAGTCTCGGTCGTAAAAATAAAATGATGCATCACAAGACCTCGACGGCATAGATCGTTCATTCTATCCCCCATATATACGGGAACGCTGTTGAATATAAGACTTCTGTGCGACCCGTCGTTGAGCACAGGGAATCTTACGCCCTTGCGATCGACAAGCTCTTGCTTTCCCCTTTTGCAGGAATCGCAATCGGATATCTCCTTACCAACGCACTTTTCGGTCACCATAAGCGGAAGTCTGCCGTAAACCACCGCAACGCTTCTGCCCTTTATATCACGCATCTGCGCCAAAGTAAGCTCGGGGGAAAGTATCACGTCACAAAATCCGTTTTCCTTGCACACGGCGGCACTTATTCCGTTCGTAACGTTGAGTCTGAGATCTCCGTGAATATGCAGACCGCTTTTTTTTGCCAAGGTCAAATGTCCGTAATTCCCCACAAGGATATGCTCCGCGCCCTTTTCCTTTGCCGCTTGAAGCATTTTTTCAATTTTTTCGCGCTCACTGTCGTAAATAACCGCGGGGAGCATTACTCCGTTCGTCTGTCCATTGTATTCGTGAAGCGGAAGATAAATTATATCAAAATAATTCTTAGCCTCGTCGGGAATATTCTCAGCTCTGTAAAAGACCGCGCTTCTGCTTTGTGTGGGCGTATCCGTTTTATACGTCTCAAAAGATTTCACTTTAATATCGGAAACACTTCTCGTGTCCGCCATATCCGTTGACAGCGCATCGCAAAGCGCTCTTCTCAAAGCATTAAGTGACGATATAGGCGTCATAATATTGCCGTCTATATCAACCTCTATATTCCGCGGAGCATACGGTGTATTTCCCCATTTCGAAAGGCTTCGTTTGACGGTCTCCGCATCAATGGGGGCAGTTCTCGCGTCCATCGGAGCATCACCGTACACGGTAATATTTCTTGACAGCTCGGTAAGCGCCATAGGCTCACCTTTTTTGATACTCGCGAAAATATTTACAGGTATCTTTTTGGTAATACCCGTAAAGGCTTCAAGCGCTCTTGAGCGCTCCTTATCCGTCTCGGAACGAACGCCGAGCATTTTTCTGTCTATGCGTTCGGTAAAATAGCCATCGGTAAAGCCGCCTCTTGAGAATATCTCGGAAAGCTCCTGCATATCTCGGTCGCCAGCAGCCTTTCCCTCATCAAGAAGTCTGCGCCATATACGCGTAACGTCGCGCACGTATTCTGGAGATTTCATTCTTCCCTCTATCTTGAGCGATGCAATACCCATATCGATAAGCTTTGGTATATGTCTTGCAAGAGAGAGGTCCTTCAGGGAGAGGGGATATCCGTTTTTTCCATTAGCTAAACGGTAAGGCAATCGGCAGGGCTGAGCGCACTCGCCTCGGTTTCCGCTTCGTCCACCGACAATAGACGAAAACAAGCACTGTCCCGAATGGCAAACACAAAGCGCTCCGTGCACAAATACCTCGGATTCAATGGGAGACTCGGCAACGAATCCGCGCAGATCGCTCTCGCTCATCTCTCGGGCGCAGACCATTCTCGAAAAGCCCGCATCGGCGAGAACGCGCGCGGCATCGACGTTATGTCCCGAAAACTGTGTACTTGCGTGAAGCTGTATCGGAATACGTTCCTTTACCATACGCGCCGCTCCCACGTCGGCGATAATGAGAGCATCTGCTCCGCAAAGGTACGCTTCCTCCGCCGCCTTTAAAAACGCGTCTCGTTCTATATCGTATATAAGTGTATTCGCCGCAACGTAAAGCTTTGCTCCGTAAGCGTGGACAAGCTTTGCGCCCTCACGGAGCTCATCGGAGGTAAAATTTTTCGCGTTTATTCTCGCGTTGAACGCAGAGCCGCCTATATATATCGCGTCAGCTCCTCCGTCTATCGCGGCTCTGAGCGCCTCGATTGAGCCCGCGGGAGCTAAAAGTTCAGGAAGTTTTCTTTTTTCTTTCATTTCGACCTTTGCTTCTCCTGAAAAAATATTTCTTCCTTTATTATACCCTTTTATTAAGTCTGTGTCAAGAGGATCAAATAACGTAAAACATTACACTCAGAGAATGAAGTATACTTCCCGCAAGTACGAAAAGGTGAAATATTGAGTGAAAATATCTCACTTTCTTTCCAAAAGAATAAAATATTACACCGACGGTATAAAGTATTCCGCCGCCGAGCAACAAGCCAAAGCCATACGGTCCGAGTACGTCAAACATCAAGGTCACCGATGGCAATATCGCCCAACCTACGACAACGTATGATATCATACTGAACACGTTGTATTTTTTCAGATCTATCGAATTAAGCACGATAGCAACTATCGCTGTACCCCAAACCACAGCGAAAGTAAGCCACGCCTGTATCGGATATTTCTTCGCAAGCGCGCAAATGAGAAAGGGCGTGTACGTTCCCGCTATAAGAAAATATATAGTGCAGTGGTCTATTATCTGAAAAACGAGCTTAGATATATGAGTGCGAAGTCCGTGATATATACTTGACATAGTGTAAAGAAGAGTCATAGACACTCCAAATATCGCCCCGCATATTATTCCCGTGACGCTTCTCTCAAAAGCCGCTATCAAGACGCACAGTACAAGCGTTGCAATACCTACCGCTCCGCCGACTACGTGCGACACCATATTGAATATTTCCTCCCCCCTCGTATAATCGGGCAAAAGTCTTTGTCTTAACGGTATTCTCTTTCTTGATTCCCCACGTGTCATTATAATTCCTCCTATATAAAGTAGTTATCAAAACCATATTACATTGTAATTATAGCATATTATATTCCAAAATGCAATAGCTTATGTGAAATTTATTTAAAAAATATTAAAAGCATAAAAAATGGATCGGAAGCTCTTTTTTGAACTTCCGATCCGCTTTTTATTTGTAATATATTAAATTATGATTTCAGATAAATACTTCGCAAGACTTTTTCAAGCTTTCGTATTCAGCAGTGTTGACCGTCATCGTTTTTAAGCTATCGTCGGGCATACAAAGCAAAGGCTCTTCTCCGTTCGCGAGACAATGGCAGAAATAACGTATCTCGTTCTGAACGCCGTTGTCTCCGAAAAATTCCGAAAACTCCTCGGTTTCAAGCGGTTCAAAGCTATCGTTGTCAACGTAAACGGTGAGATTTTTTCCGCGTACCTTTATCCAAGCCTTTTCAAAAACAACGTCCATTCCTCTGTTAGAGGGCACTTTCCCAATGGGTCTGAATGCCGCGCCCGCATATGCCACAGCATCATCATACTTGTAAAGAGTGCGGCAAATGGTATCGTTTCCTATAGTAAATACGCTCTTGGGCATACCGAGCAATCCGACTATCATGTCGGTATCGTGGATATGAAGATCTCTTACGACTCCACCTGAAAGAGCGGCGTTGTTAAGCCAGTTGCCGACGCTCCACGCGGGCGTCCCGTCTTCGCGGCTCGCGTTAAAGGAAATAAGCTTTCCAAAGCGTTTGTCCACAACGCATCTTCTGATATATTCGTAATTTTTTGAAAAGCGAACGACGTGACCTATCATGAAAAGGAGATCTTTTTCTTTGGCAAGCTTGAGCATTTCTGCCGCCTCATCTGCGTTTGATGCGAAAGGCTTTTCACACAAAACGTTTACTCCGTGGTCAAGAGCGCAAAGCGTTGCCGTACAGTGCAGATGCGTGGGCAAACAGATAGAAACAATATCTATCTTTTCCTTTTCGAACATTTCGCAATAGTCAACGTAAAATTTGCAACCATATTCTTCGGCAAGAGCCTTGCCCGTTGCCTCGTCGTTGCCGCATATAATAAGATTTTCGACAGTCTCATTAAGAACGGCAATATGCTTTTTGCCCATGTAGCCTGTTCCTATGACTGCGGCTGTAAAATTGTACTTCACCTTATTTTACCTCGGATTTAGCCATTTTTTCTGCGTACCATTCCTCATAAAGCTCGAAGTCCTCCTTGACCTCGTCCATATCTCTCTGGAATACGCCGATAGCCGCGATATCGTTGGGCTTGAGTACGCTGAAAACCTCGTCGTAAACGCCCTTGATTATCTCTCTCTTTTCTTCCTGTGTCTTTCCAAGGAAGATCTGTCCGCCCGCAAAGAGCTTATACGCTATAACGGGCTTCGTAAGCTGTCTTATGGTATCGAGCATAAGAGGACGATCCTGAGGATAGAACTTAACGTGAGCCTTAGTCTTTCCGCTAAGGAATCCGCTGGGCTCTCCTCTTCTTCCGCGGCGCGAGTTGTGAAGGCTCGTCAAATAGAAATCAACGCCCCAATCTTCCTCTTCACATTTCTGAATTACCTCGGGAAGATGAGAAGCGATTCCGACAGGTGTGCCAAGCTCTCTCCACATCTTGATATTTTCCTTGATCTTTTCTATATTGCCGTTCTCGTAAAGGTAGTCTGTAGTAGTTCCTTGATGGTAGATACCGATGGTGTTGACCTTTGCGATCTCACGCATACTTACCTTCTGGTTCATAGGCATATAGGGCTGCCATATGTACTTGAGGTTTCCGCCTGCCGCCTGATATTCCTGAATAAGTCTTACCATATAGGGATCTGCGAGAGGAAGCATAGCGTTGAAGCCGATCTCCTCGATATGCTTGAAGGTAGCCTTGATATTTTCCGCGGTATAGAACTTCTTCATCTCCTCGCCCGTGGTCTTATCCTCTATATAGGAGTGACCTGTCATAGGGTTATCGCCTATTATAAGCTTTGTTACTTTATGACCCAAAAAATCTACTGTATTCATAAAAATTCTCCTTTTAATCATATTGGTAACTTAATTATACACCGATTTTTTTGTGAAAACAAGAAAATTTGTTATCAATTATAGAAAATTTGTCGTGTAAAAAAGAGAAATATATTATTTTTATAAAAATGTTGAAATATGAAAAATTTTGTGATATAATGAAACATATTGACAATATATAATATTCGTGGGACGGTATTTTATGAAAAAAATAAATTCCAAGGCTGATCTTGAAAGCAGAATAAAGAAAGTTATTATCACAAAAGAAGAGATCGACGAAGCTATCAAAAAAGCGGGCAAGGAGATAGACAAGCTCTATGACGGACGTCCGATAATGCTCGTAAGCATTTTAAAGGGAGCTTTCGTTTTCATGGCTGACCTCTGCCGCGCGGTAAGCGTTCCTTGTGAGATCGGATTTATGTGCGCGAAGAGCTATTATGAGGGCACGGTCTCAACGGGAGTTGTTAATATAACCATGGATCTCGATCGCGATATAAGTAATTATCACGTTGTTATAGTAGAGGACATTATCGATACGGGCAGAACACTCAACGATATCGTAATGCTTCTTAAAACAAGAAATCCTCTTTCCCTGCACGTAGTAACGCTTTTGGACAAGCCATCGAGAAGACTTGTGGATTTCAAGGCGGACATTTCTCTGTTCACCATTCCCGATTATTTCGTTATCGGTTACGGACTTGACTACGGTGAGTATTTCAGAAATCTTCCTTACATAGCGGAATATAAAGAGGACTGATAAATTTTGTTGTTTTTTACGGACGATACGTAATAAAGAAAGCTCCCTTTTGTAAAGGGAGCTGTCGAGCGAATGCGAGACTGAGGGATTGGAACTTAAAAAAATATACTGTTTCACCAATCCCTCCGTCATTTTCTTGCGAAAATGCCACCTCCCTTTACACAAGGGAGGCTCTTTGTTTCTTTGCGTTTGTATATTTTGCTACCTGAAGTTTTTTTAAGC
>JAZSIP010000010.1:0-21489 GCA_045533915.1 Eubacteriales bacterium | reverse complement strand
AGCAAAAAATAAGCCAACCGCTTTAGCGGTAGCTTGAGTCCGCTTGCGGTTGGCAGATCTTTCGGTGGGCTTTCAGCCCCGCCAGTAACATGCCCTTATAGGGCTGAGCAAGCCACCGGCTCAGCCGGTGGTTATGACTATTTTGATTCAAATTCTTTACCTGTAATGAGATAGTCTATCGAAACATTAAAATATTCTGAAAAACGCACTAACATATCTATATCGGGACTGCGTTTTCCTGTTTCATATAGAGATATGGATTCTCGGCTTATAGACAGATCCATAGCAACCTTTAATTGATTGTAGTTGCGCTTTTTTCGAATCTCTCTTAAACCAATCATTTTCATACCAAGAATCTCCTTTTTAAATAAATTCAAATAATACTCTTGACATTATTGTAACATTATGTTACAATAAATATGTTTCAATTTGTTACATAAGGAGATGTGTTATGAGATGTAAAAAATGTAATACTCGGTTTAAAGGTAAGGTATGTCCTTCCTGTAATACACCTGTACCTAAAAGGAAACTGTATAAAAGATGGTGGTTTTGTAACCGTAAGAGGATACGGAAATGATTACGATACAATAAAGTGCTGGGTAAAAAAAGAGCATCTTAATTTTTTAATGGAGAAAAATGAAGGAGAACGGGTAAATATTAAAGGGAAAATAACGCACGTAAGTGCTACATTTGGATATACAATTGACGTAGATTCAATATCAAACGTAAGTAAATAAAAGTTATATAAATATATTACAGATGCTTTACAAATTTTCTCACTTGTGGTATAATTACAATAATGTAAGTTGTATTTTTTATAGCAAAAGGAGAATATATATATGAACGAACAGGAAAGGATTTGCGTACGGTGCGGTCAGACTTACCGCGAGGGGCAGAATTTCTGCTCTAATTGCGGAATGTACGTTGGTGCGGAGGAGAAGAATGCGTATTTTTGGCAGAAGCCCGTTGAGAAAGAAGATGTTTCCGAGCCGATTAAAAAGCCTAAACGCAAGACCTACAAGGCAAGTAAGA
This sequence comes from Eubacteriales bacterium, assembly GCA_045533915.1. Lineage (GTDB taxonomy): Bacteria > Bacillota > Clostridia > Oscillospirales > CAG-272 > HGM12713. The sequence continues at coordinate 20,457 of JAZSIP010000010.1, read as the reverse complement.
TCGTATCTCTTGTTTTTGCGATAGTAGATATCTTTCTCGCGATCCCTTTTTGGATATGCGCTCTCATATTCGAAGAGGTTTCATATATGCTGTACTATGACAAAAGCCTTTACGAAGTAAATTCGACCGAGTATATGCTCTCGGAATTTTCCGATATATACTACGCATTGGCGGGTGCGGGTTACTTTTTAACTATTCTTTTTGCTGTCGGAAGTATTATTTCTTGGATAATGTTTTTTGTATATTCGAAAAAAAGGAGAGATTTCAAACGAGAGCTTGAATGTATAGCTTTGGAAGAGGCGATCCAAGAATCTCAGTCAGAAGAGCAAGAGCCTATTGCGGAAGTAATAGAAGAGTCTTCAAAAGAAGAGCAGATATAAAAACAACTCCGAAAGATCAGACGATCTTTCGGAGTTGTTTTATGTATTTGTTTATACTTTAAGTCCTATATCTCTCATATATCCGAGAACAACTTCGACAGAGGTTTCAAATCCAAGTCTTCCCGTATTGATACAAAGGTCATAGTTATTTACGTCGTTCCACTCTTTGCCCGTATAGTATTTATAATATGCGGCGCGTGAGCGGTCGATATATTCGATACGGTCGCGAGCTTCCTTTTCGGAGATGGCGTACATATCAATAACGTTTTTAAGGCAAGTCTTTTCGTCTGCGTAGAAGAAGAGTCGAATGACCTTGGGGTCGTCCTTGAGTATATAGTCGGCACAGCGTCCGATGATAATACAGTTCTGTTTGCTTGCGAGATCGCGAATTATCTTTGCCTGATAGTTGAAAAGATTATCGCCAGAGGTGAAATCGTCGCTGTCGGGAGTGATGAGCTTTTCTCCGAAGCTGCGGTTGTATCTTTTGAAAAGATTAGTCTTTACGTGCTCGTCAGCCTTTCCAAAGAGCTCGATATTTATACCGCTCTCCTCTGAAGCAAGTTGAATGAGTTCTCCGTCATAATGGTTGATATCGAGCTTTTTAGCAAGCATTTTTCCAACGGTCCTACCGCCACTTCCAAAGCCTCTTGCGATCGTAATTACGTATTCTGGCATTTTTTGATCCTCCATATATTTATCAGTATTTATCGTATAGTTGCAACAAATTTAAAGAATGCATTCATACCGCCCTCGGTACGCTTGAAAACACCCGAATCCTCAAGCACACGCTCAAAGGTTTTACCGATCTCTTTTTTGAGGATATCCTCTGTGTTTTCAGGGGTAAACGTATAATTGTTTTTAAATCCTTCAAACCAAGCTTTGTGCTTTGCGAGATTTTCGTCCTCGGAAAGATCCTTTCCGTTTAAGATAAATTCTCGCATAGCTTCCATTTCGGCTTTGAGACGAGAGGGAAGAACTGCAAGTCCCATGACCTCGATAAGTCCGATATTTTCTTTCTTGATGTTATGTAGATCGGAGTGAGGGTGAAATACACCAAGGGGGTGTTCCTCGGTAGTAATATTGTTCCGAAGCACGAGGTCAAGCTCAAATTTTCCGTCGCGGAATCGAGCGATAGGAGTTATAGTGTTATGATGCTCTCCGTCTGTGTATGCATAAATAAATGCCGATGGGTCGGAGTAGCTTTTCCAAGTTTCAAGTATCTTATCGGCTATTCTGACAAGGCTTTGCTTATTAACACTGCGCAACCGTATTACCGACATAGGCCAACGAACGATTCCCGCGTCAACGTCATCAAAACACTCAAAACGTATCTCGGTCTCGATCGGAGCTTTAGCCATAGCGAAATTATAATTTCCGCCCTGCATATGATCGTGCGACAGTATCGAGCCGCCAACTATGGGAAGATCGGCATTTGATCCGATAAAATAGTGCGGATACTGATCAACGAAGTCGAGCAAACGAACAAAGGTGTTTCGGTCTATCTTCAGAGGCGTGTGATCTTCCGAGAGAACTATACAATGCTCGTTATAATAAACGTAAGGGGAATATTGCATAAACCACTTCTTGCCCGTAAGCATCAATGGAATAAGGCGCAAGGTCTGTCTTGCGGGACGCGCGGCGTTACCTGCGTATCCTTCATTTTCTCGGCAAAGAAGACACTTGGGGTAATCGTTCTGGGGAAGAAGCTTTGCCGCGGCAATTGCGCGGGGATCTTTTTCGGGCTTTGAAAGATTTACGGTAATATCAAGCTCGCCGTATTTTCCGTCATAAGTCCATTTAAGATCTTTTTCTATACGGTATTTGCGAATATAATCACTGTTTTGAGCGAGATTATAGAAATAATCGGTCGCCGCATTCGGTGAGATGTTGTAAAGCGAGGAGAAATTGCGTATGACCTCACTCGGACGGGGCGTAAGTATCCCCATCAACTTTGTGTCAAAGAGGTCTCGGTACGCAACCGTGTTACTCTCAATAAGTCCTTTTTCAAAGGCTATATCGCAAAGATCCGCGAGTATATCCTCGAGGGATCGCTCTTTTATCGGATCTTTTGGGGGTTCATATTCTGAAACTCCGAACAAGGCAATAAGGCTGTTTGTGACATATACACGGTCTTCCTCGCCGATAAGACGCTTGTTTACAGCGTAGTCGGTAAGCTGTTTTATACTTGACATTAAATGCGCTGACATGAAAATCTCCTATAAATAAATATAATCAAATATATTATAGCACGAAAAAAGCTCTATGTCAAAGGAATTGTTATAAAATTTATAGGTTTTTAAAAAAAAATTAAAAGTGCCTGTTTTTATTTGTGAGGAATGTTGACAATTACCTTCAAAAATGTTAAAATTATTATGATTTGTTTGGTTGTTTGAAAGGAGATAGTTCTTTTGAAAAAAGAGATACGAATAAAGATAAGATCTGTCAGATATGAGGTCGAGGCTTCGCTGTTTTCGGGAGAGGATTCCGAGGGCGCTCTTACCTTGCGGGCAGAAGATGCGGACGAAACTCCGGAGGTGATAGAAATAAATTCTATCGGTACATTTTATGATGACGGAGAGCGCGTAGAGATATCATATGAGGAGACAGAGGCGACAGGTATGGAGGGGTCTTTGAGCACAGTTTCGTACTTGCGATCCGACAGCGGTATCGTCAGTATGACGAGAAGCGGAGCTGTCTCGACCGTGCTTACCTTTGAGGCGGGAAAGAGATATCACTGTGTTTATAAAACACCGTATATGCCATTCGAGATATGCGTACGTACGCTTAAGGTCGAAAATTTGCTTATGACTATGGGAACGCTTGACATAGATTACGTTATTGAGATAAGAGGCGCTCGGGCAGAGCGTACTAAATTTCGTATGCAGATATTGAAATAGGAGGATAAAAAATGAAGCTGTTGCTTGAATATCTCAAGCCTTATAGACGTTTTATCACCCTTGCTCTTATCATTAAAACATTCGGAACGCTTATTGAGCTTGCAATACCGTATATTTTGAGTCATATTCTTGATAACGTCGTACCCCTTGGACTTGTCAGAAATATCGTCTTTTGGGGTGTATGTATGATGCTTTGCGCAGGAATAGGTTGTGCCGCAAACATTGGCGCAAACCGTATGGCAGCAAAGATCGCAAAAAATACTACTCAAAAAATAAGACATAATCTTTTTGAAAAGATCATGTCGCTTTCTCCGCGTCAGATAGACGCGTTTACCGTTCCAAGTCTTGAGTCAAGACTTACGTCCGATACGTATAATCTCCATCATTTCGTGGGAATGAGTATGAGAATGGGCGTCCGCGCACCTATTATGCTTATCGGCGGAATTATAGTTACGGCGACGCTTGACCCGATACTTACGCTTGTTATGGTAATAGTTTTGCCCCTTATCAGTATATCTGTCGGAATAATTACCGCCAAGGGTATTCCACTGTTCAAAAAAACGCAGAAGTCGGTCGATTCAATGATCCGTGTCGTCAGAGAGGATTCGCAGGGAATACGCGTTATAAAAGCTTTGTCAAAGACCGATTACGAGCGCCGCAGATACGATGAGGCTAACAAGGGACTTGCCAATGACGAAAAGCACGCAAGCTCTGTAATGGCGGCATCGAACCCATTCGTTACGTTCTTCTTGAATCTCGGACTCGTTTCGGTAATCGTGGTGGGTGCGTTCCGAGTAAACGGAGGTCTCTCAGAGCCGGGTAAAATAATTGCGTTTATTCAGTATTTTACTATAATCTCAATGGCAATGCTGGGTATTACAAGAATTTTCGTAAATTATTCAAAGGGAGCGGCAAGCGCTTCCCGTATCGAAGAGGTAATACGCACAGAATCAGATCTTGCCGTTGCGTCTGTTGAGGATTATCCTGTGAAGAAGGACGAGCCGTATATCGTTTTTGATAATGTTTCGTTCTCATACATAGGTAAAAAGAATAATCTGGAGCATATAAGCTTTTCGCTTGAAAAGGGAAGTACGCTCGGTATCATAGGCGCTACGGGAAGCGGAAAGACTACGCTTATACAGCTTTTGATGCGCTTTTACGACGTGTCAGAGGGAAGCATACGTATCGGCGGAAGAGATGTGAGAACATTTGAACATGAAGCTTTAAACAGTATGTTCGGTGTTGTTATGCAAAATGATTTTATCGCCGCTGATACTGTCGGAGAAAACATACGGTTTGGAAGAGATATCAGCGATAGCGACGTAGATCTTGCCGCAACCGTGGCTCAGGCAAAGGAGTTTATCTCTGCTTATGAGGACGGATATGAGCATATGCTCAATTCCAAGGGTACGAACGTGTCGGGCGGACAGAAGCAGAGACTTCTTATAGCGCGAGCGTTAGCGGGAAAGCCCGATATTCTCGTTCTTGACGATTCTTCGTCGGCTCTTGACTATAAGACCGACTCAAATCTTCGTCGCAGCATTCGTGAAACGATGAAGGAGACAACTACAGTCGTTGTCGCGCAGAGAGTAAGCTCGGTCATGAATTCCGATCTTATACTTGTGCTTGATGACGGACAGATAATTGGAAAAGGTACTCATAACGAGCTTATGCAGAGCTGTGATGTTTACCGAGAGATAAGCGAGTCGCAGATCGGAGGTGCTTTCCTTGAATAGAGGTGGAAATATGGGAGGACGAATGGGCGGACCTGCCGGAAAAGACACGTCATCACCTTATCCTCCGCAGACAAAGGTCGCGCGTATAGCGGTTATTCGACGTATAGCACGGTATCTTCTTATGCATAAGGGAATGGTCATATTCTGCTTTTGTCTTATGATCATATCGAATGTTCTTGCTCTTGCCGCGCCTAAGCTGTCCCAAAAGGCAATAGACGCTATCGCAATAGGAACGGGAAATATAAATATCAAAGAAGTGCTTATCTATTGCGCGATGATGCTCGTATTTTATACTGTATCGGCACTGCTTTCTTACTTACTTGCGATATCGATGGTCCGCTTGAGCCAAAAGATAGTTTATACTATGCGTAAGCAGCTTTTCGATCACCTGACCGAATTGCCCGTTGGATTTTTTGATACTCACGCAACAGGTGAGATAATCAGCCGTATATCTTACGATATCGACACGGTCAATACCTCTCTTTCGCACGATCTGTTGCAGATATGCACAAGTGTCGTTACCGTTGTGGGATCTCTTGCTATGATGGCATCGATATCTCCTGTGTTACTTGTAGTGTTTGCTGTTACAGTGCCTTTGTCGATAATCTATACAAAATATCGCTCAACACGTGTCAGACCTCTTTTCAGAAAAAGATCGCAAAAGCTCGGAGAACTTAACGGATATGCCGAGGAAATGCTTTCGGGACAGAAAACTATCCGCGCGTATAGCCGAGAGGGAGTTATACTTTCTCGTTTTGATAAGAGAAACGATGAGGCTGTGGAGGCGTATTACGCTGCAGAATACTATGCTTGTCAGGTAGGACCGACTGTAAACTTTATTAATAACCTGTCACTGTCCTTGGTAACTATGCTTGGCGGTATCTTTTATCTGTTCTTCGTGTTAAATGAGAGCGGACAAGCGGCTATACTTCCGATATTTACTATTTCGCTCGGCGGTATTTCGGCGTTCGTTCAGTATTCGCGAAAGTTTGCAGGACCTATAAACGAGTTTGCCAATATTATCAGTGAGCTTCAGTCAGCCTGCTCGTCTGCCGAAAAGGTGTTCGCGATAATAGATGAAAAGCCCGAAACTCCCGACGTTGACGATGCAGTCGTGCTTTCGGACGTTGAGGGTGACGTTAAGCTTGAGAACGTTAAGTTCGGCTATGTTCCTGAAAGGACTATAATAAAAAATCTTTCTATGCACGCAAGGAAGGGAAACGTTATAGCTATCGTAGGACCTACGGGAGCGGGAAAGACTACTGTTATAAATCTTCTTATGCGCTTTTACGACGTTGATTCGGGAACGATTTGCGTTGACGGCAACGAGATACGCGGTATCACTCGCGATTCGCTTCGCAAAGCCTATACGATGGTTCTTCAGGAGACATGGCTATTCCACGGTACTATTTATGAGAACATTACTTACGGACGAGAGGGAGCTAGCCGAGAGGACGTTATAAAGGCGGCAAAAATGGCGCATATACATTCGTATATAGAGAAGCTTCCCGACGGATATGATACTATTCTTTCTGACGACGGAGTGAATATATCTAAAGGACATAAGCAGCTTATCACGATCGCACGCGCAATGCTTGCCGACGCGCCTATGCTCATACTTGACGAGGCGACCTCGAACGTCGACTCGCGTACTGAGCAGAAGATACAGAAGGCTATGTACGCGCTTATGGAGAGCAGGACCTGCTTTGTTATAGCGCACAGACTTTCTACAATTCAGAATGCCGACGTTATACTTGTCGTTAAGGACGGAAACGTTATAGAGCAGGGTAACCATGATTCGCTTATGGAACAAAAAGGATTTTATTATTCGCTCTATCATTCGCAGTTTGATACTTAATATTTACAAAACAAAAAGCTCGGCAGATTTGCCGAGCTTTTTGCTCATAAAAGAACGATTTAATTTTCAAGTGCCTCGTAGACCATATTTCTTATCGTTGGGTGGAGATAATAATAACCGTATGTGAAATTAAAAATATTCGTTCCGAAATAAAGAGCGATATGATTTTTCGCGTCTACCATCGACAACGCACCTGCCGCTCCGTCCCAACCGAACTCACCCACAGCAGATTTTGACAACGATATGGTAGGATCGCGGTGAACTCTGCCGCAAAGTCCCCAACCGTAACCGAAAAGTCGTCCGTTTACAAAGGTGTTGAGCGCGGTGTCGTGCAAACGGTTCTTGCCGAGCATTTCAATAGTTTCGGGACGGAGAAGAGAATATCCGTCAAGCGTTTTTCCGCCATTTGCGAGTACAGTGATAAATTTCATATATTCATCAACAGTCGAGAAGAGTCCCGCTCCGCCGCTGTCATATCCGGGGAATAGAGCATACTGATTCTTCAGCTCACGTAGGGTGACTGTATTTGTTCCGTTCGCGTATACGAATTGATCGCAGAAACGAGCCTTTTGAGCGTCGTTAGGTCTGAAGCCTATATCGACCATTCCGAGAGGATCAAAGACGTTTTTTTGTAAATATTCGGAAAAGGGCATACCCGTAACGACCTCAACGACAGCCGCGAGGACGTCGTGGCAAAGGCTGTACTGATAATTTGATCCTGGCTCGAACTCAAGCGGTGTTTTCGCCATAGCTTTTACGAGCTCAAGGGTAGAGGTCTTGCCCTCGGCGATAGCGTCCTTTATTGCGGGAGTGCCGATAGCGTAATTCATTCCGCCCGTCATAGTAAAGAGATGCTCGATAGTCATAGGAACGGTTGCGTCTGTGATAGTTCCTTCTTTTTTGTTTCTTATTTTAAGTGAAGCGTATTCGGGAATGTATTTTGAAACGGGATCGTCAAGAGATATCGTTCCGTTTTCAACCAGGCGCATAGCAGATACGCAGGTTATGACCTTGGAGCAAGAAAATATCCAAGAGATATCGTTGGCAGACATAGGGCGTGTCTTTGACGCATCCGCGTATCCAACGCTTTTTCTGTAGATCGTTTCTCTGTTCAAAGAAACGGCAAGCTCGCAGCCGGGAACACCGCGCGAGGTCATTTCGTCCATAAATTTGTCAAGCTTTGAAAAATTCATAAAAAAGACTCCAAAAAATAAAATTCATACTCCTATATTATACAACATCAAAGAGTGAATGTCAATTAAAAAACAAAAAACAGTCGGAGAAAAATCTCCGACTGTTGAAATATTTACGCGTTGTCGTTCTGATTAGCAGCCGCCTTACCGCCTACAAATCCCGCAAGCATAGCGCCGATATCTATACCCGTTGACTCTTTCATACCGTCAACGACCTGATTTGCGCTGAGCATAACGTCCTTAACGAGCTTTGTGGAGTTTCCATCGCCGTACATAACGATCTTATCGGTGCAGGCAAGGGGAGCAGCAGCGTTCTTGACGACCTCGGGAAGAGCCGCGAGATACATTTCGAGAACCGAAGCTTCGCCCATCTTCTTCTGAGCCTCTGCCTTTTTCTCGATAGCCTCTGCCTCTGCAAGACCCTTGGCACGAATACCCTCTGCCTCCTGCTCCATAGCAAAGCGCTGAGCTTCGGCTTCTGCCTTGCGAGCTTCAGCCTGTTGGAGTGCGAGATACTTTTCAGCATCTGCCTCGCGTTGCTTTTTGACCATTTCAGCCTCAGCCTCGTACTTCTTAGCTTCAGCTTCCTTTTGACGCTTGATAAGCTCTGCTTCAGCCTGCTGTTCAGCCTGATACTTCATAGCGTCCGCTTGCTTACGGATCTCTGCGTCGAGCTTCTTTTCTTTGATAAGAATATCCTTTTCAGCAAGATCTGCCTCTTTTTCACGGCGAGCGATATCCGCGTTGACCTTGGTTACTTCAATGGTCTTACGCTGATTTTCCTGCTGTATCGAATATGCGGCATCTGCTTCCGCTTTCTTGGTATCTGCCTTTATCTGCATTTCTGCCTGTTGAACAGAGAGGTCTGCGTTCTGCTCGGCGATCTTCTTTTCAGCCTCGACCTTGATAGCGTTAGCCTCTTCTTGTGCGTTTGCCGTAGCGATAGCTATGTCACGCTGAGCGTTAGCCTTTGCGATCTGCGCGTTCTTGCGGATCTGCTCAACGTTGTCGATACCCATATTCTCAATAGTTCCCGCATCGTCTTTGAAGTTTTGAATATTGAAGTTAACAACTTCAATTCCGAGCTTTTCCATATCGGGAACGACGTTTTCGGTGATCTTTTTAGCGACACCCTGACGGTCCTGAACCATCTCTTTAAGTCCGACAGAACCGTCGATCTCACGCATATTACCCTCAAGCACCTGAGTTACTAGGCAAACGAGCTCCTCCTGTCTCTTACCGAGAAGAGCCTCGGCAGCGCGCTGGAGAAGAACGGGATCGGAAGAGACTTTGATGTTCGCAACACCGTCTACCGTTACGTTGATAAATTCGTTTGTGGGAACTGCGTCGGAGGTCTTTATATCGACCTGCATTACACGTAATGAAAGCTTATCGACACGCTCGAAGAAGGGAAGTCTCCAACCTGCGCGTCCGATAAGTATACGTTTTTTGCCAAGACCCGTTACGATATACGCGGTATCGGGCGGAGCTTTCAGATAGCCCGCAAAGAAAATGATAAGTAGAAGTCCGCCTATAATAGCGGCAACGATCAAAGCTGTGGTCATAATAGTACCTCCTGAAATTATGGTTTACACTTATATGATAATATAAAATCCTCTTTTTGTCAATACCTTTTTGGAATATTTTTAAAACTTTAGTTTAGCAATTACTAAAAATAGATAATTTTAGTTAGTTATAAGAAGCTCGCAAAGAAGCATCTTTTGTGTATTTTTGGGCTTTTTTTATGATTTTTCAAAAAAAAGAAGAAAAAAATCAAAAAAATTTTCAATTTGCTCTTGAAATTCTGAATTTATATGATACAATTATATATGTCGAATGTATCGACTATACCTACATAGGTGAACGAACAATTTTTTTAACGGAGGTTTATCATGGCATACAAGATTTCTGATGAGTGCATCGCTTGTGGCGCATGCGCAGAGGCTTGCCCTGTAAGTGCTATCAAAGAGGGCGATTGCAAATACGAGATCAATGCAGACGAGTGCATTGAGTGTGGTGCTTGCGCAGAGGCTTGCCCTGTTGCTGCTCCCGCTGCTGAATAAGCTCGGACATATCCAATTTTATTGGAATCAGGGCTGTTGCATTTTGCAGCAGCCCTTTGTTATTAAATTTTTAAGGAGGAAGGATCGTGGCTATCGAGCTTTTGGACGGAGAACGTCTTGATGAAGTAAACGAGGATATAACGCTTATACAAAAAAAAGACGGACTTACGTTCGGTACGGACGCTTATCTGCTTGCCGCGTTTATGAAAGGCGGAGCAAAGCAGAGAGCGGCTGAGCTTGGAACGGGAACGGGAATAATATCCTTGCTGTGCGCTTCGCGCAACCGATTTGCTCATATCGATGCTTTCGAGGTGCAAGAGGATTTTGCCGAGCTTACGAAAAGAAATGTGACGCTTAATAGTCTTGAAGATAAAATAACAGTATTTCAAGACGATGTCCGAAACGTGAGCGCAAACACGCTCGGATATGAGGTCGACGTTGTTTTTACCAATCCGCCGTATATGCGGACTGACAGCGGTAAGCGCAATCTTTCCGATTATAAATATATTGCAAGGCATGAGGTGCGCGGAGGTATATTTGATTTCTGCGCGGCGGCAGGCAGACTTTTGAAGCATGGCGGAAAGTTCTATTGCGTATTCCGTCCCGATAGACTCTCAGAGCTTATGAGAGCTATGCAAGAAAACCGTCTCGAGCCCAAGAGAATGACGTTAGTTCACGCAGATAAGCTTTCCGAACCTTCTATGGTGCTCATAGAGGCTATAAAATGCGGAGCTGTCGGTATGAGAGTGAGTGCGCCGATCTTTCTTTTCGAAGATGGCAAAAAAGAGACGAGCGAGCAGGCAAAGAAAATTTACGAGGGTATGGAAATAGAATGGAACATATAAAAAGAGTATTAAGCTATGTGCGCAGAGCAATTGACGATTATGAGATGATAAGACTTAACGACCGTATAGCCGTAGGAGTGTCGGCGGGAAAGGATTCGTTGACGCTTCTTTGCGCGCTTTCGGAGCTTCGCCGTTTTTATCCTGTACCGTTTGAGCTTTGTGCTATTACGATAGATATGGGCTTTGAGGGAATGGATCTTTCGGGTGTGGAGGCACTTTGTAAGGAGCTTGACGTTGAATACCATATCGTTCCTACTCAGATCTCAAAAGTTATATTTGACGTAAGGAAAGAAAAGAATCCTTGTTCTCTTTGCGCTAAAATGAGACGCGGCGCTTTACATAGCGCCGCAAAGGAGCTTGGTTGTAATAAGGTAGCTCTCGGACATCATTTCGATGACGTTGTCGAGACGTTTATGCTAAACCTCTTTTTTGAGGGAAGGCTCGGTTGCTTTCAGCCCGTGACGTATCTGTCTCGAATGGATATAACTCTCATTCGCCCAATGATATATATGCCCGAAAAGGACGTCAGATACTTTTCGTCTCACGCCTCTCTTCCTGTGGTAAGCTCTCCGTGTCCCGCGGATAAAAATACCGAGCGCGAAGAAATGAAGCAACTGCTCTCAAAGCTTGAGCGCGAGAATAAAGGCTTGCGTTACCGTATTTTCGGTGCTATACAGCGCGGCGAGATAGACGGGTTTAGAGTAATGGGAAAGATGCAGGGAATGAAATCCTACGAGGATAACGAAAGCGAAGAAAACGAATGAATTTCACAGACGGTCAGATTATTATAAAAAAAGAAATATCCGATAGCTTTGCCGTTGCTGATCTTTCAACTGGCGGAAGGATATTAGCTTCTGTATGCAATATAAAAAAGAATTCCGAGATATATGGCTTTGATATAACGGATGATTTCAAAACAGAGCTTGATCAAGCTTTATTTTCTTATGAAAACCGTCCGATATTGCTGAGTGGTAAAGAAAACATTGCTTTTGTTATGACAGGATTTACCGCGTCATCGGGAATGTACCTTGTCGCTATCCCCGATATTTCGCCAAGGTCGGTTGCTTTTTCTATTGAAAGCGGAATACTTAGCGATGTTTTTGTAATAGGAGAGTTATCCGAATATACTCGGGTCAGCAAGCGAATGAAGGAAGACGCGCAACGGCTAAGTGAATGGCTTTGTACGCTTGACGTGTGCTTTGGTCCTCGGAGTGAAAACGACAGTACTGTATTTGATAAAATGCTTCGCGACCGTATATTGAATATTGCTCAATACGTAGGTGTAAACGCAAGAATAGTTGCGGTAGAAGAGGTAATCGAAAAAGAGAACTTCGACTTTGGCTTGTTTTTAGCCTTTGTTACTGTAATGCTTATGCTTGCGCACATACGCTCACGTGATAATTTTGCGATGATAAGTATTGGTGAGAACGATCATGGGATATTTGTCAGTGTTGACTTTTCGTTTGACGGACAAGATCCTCGGTACGAAAGAGAAGTGCTCGTTTTTAAATCAATGGCTGATCGAAAGCGAGTGCTTTTTGAGGCTATCGAGAAAAATGATGCCATATCGATAAAATGCTCGCCGATAATAGAGGATTGGTCTCTTCTTGAGGTCAAAGTCCCCGACAATGAGGAAGTCGAATTTGAATTGACGTAAAAAAGACTCCAAATCATATGATTTGGAGTCTTTTTCATATTTTGTTTGATGATTTAAGCAGCAGGTGTGGGAGCAACTACGGTATATCCGTTTGCAACTCCGTATTTAGCGAATTCAGAATCTGTGGGAGCGGTAAGAGTAAAGCCGTCTGCACAAGAATTGAATACGATCTTACCGATCTCGACCGTCTTGTCTGTAACAGTTGCTTTTGCAAGAGCATCGCAATCATAGAAAGCGCCATCGTCCATAGATTTCACGGACTCGGGGATAGAGATCTCAGTAATTGCATCACAGTTCCAGAAAGCCGCGTAACCGATAGATTCAACCTTAGCGGGAATGGTAAGATTCTTGAGAGCAATACAATCCTTGAAAGCTCCGTTACCGATGGTAACGAGGTTTTCGGGCATCGTAACAGTCTCAAGAGCAACGCAACCTTCAAATGCGCCGAAACCGATCTCGGTTACATTTTTGGGAAGAGTGAGAGATGTAATATACTTACAACCGAAGAAAGCATGGTCGCCGATATATGTAATAGATTCGGGAAGTGTTATAGACTTGATATAGGCTGAATTAGCAACGAAAGCTTCTTCAGCTATACCTACAACGTCACGACCTTCGATCTCAGCGGGCACTACTATATCTATAAGATCGGTGCTGGTACGAATGAGACCTGTGATCTCGAATAATCCGTTTTCGCTGTTGATTCCGTAGGTGAGATTTTCATAGACCATTTCTTCTGCGGAAAGGTAGTTTTCGTTTTCGTCTTGTTTTCCAACGTTGATTTCATTTTTCTTTGAGCAAGCAGTAAAGCTTACAAGCATGAGACCTGCAAGAGCAAACGCCAATATTTTTTTCATCAGGGTAACCTCCGATATAATTTTATGCTACACATTATTATACCTCAAAATTTTTCCGTTGTCAATATAAAAAATAAGATATGGTATAATATTTTTGTAAAAAATGAAAATTTTAGAGCTTTTTAATTTGTTTTACGCTATATTTTTACTTGACATAGCATTTGAGAGAATGTTATAATAATATTGTAAAAAATTGTATGGAGAGAGGTGAGATCGAAATTGAATACGAATGCCGATATAAAAAAGCTTTACGGAGTAGGAGAGGTCAAGGCAAAGGCTTATGCCCGAATGGGCGTTCAAACGATAGGGGATCTGCTTGAGCATTATCCGAGAGGTTATGAAAACCGCGGAGACATTATTCTTCTTTCCGAGGCAGACGGAATGGGTAAGAGCGCTCATATACTTACCGTTGCCACCGAGCCAAAATGCGTTCGCCTAAAAAATCGAATGTCACTTCTGAAATTTCGTGCTTACGACGATAGCGGAGTGTGTGATATCACCTTTTTTAATCAGGATTTTCTTAAAAACAGCTTCCCGATAGGCTCAACGTTTCGCTTTTACGGTAAGGTTGAAAAAATGGGCAACCGTTATTCAATGGGCTCTCCCGCGTATGAGGCGTGGACAGAGGATGCGATACTACCGCCGCTCGTACCTGTGTATCCTTTGACCGAGGGTATATCTCAAAAGCAGATAGCTAAGGATATGCGCTCAGCTCTTATCGTAGCGACTTATGCCGATAATGAGGAAGATCCGCTTCCGTCAGATATAAGACACAGAAACTCGTTGTGTCTGCGCTCCTTCGCGATAAAAAATATACATTCTCCCGATAACTTTACCGCTTTGGCGGCGGCAAAGAAAAGACTTATTTTCGATGAGTTTTTTACGTTTGCGCTCGGACTTGGGCTTGCGGGCGGAAAAAGTGCGCCCCTACCTGCGTATCCGTGTGAAAACAATGATATAACGCCGTTGTTAAAGCTTTTACCTTATGAGCTAACAGGAGCTCAAAAGAGAGTGATAAAAGATATTTCGGAAGATATGCGCAGTCCATACGCGATGAGCCGAATGGTAGTCGGTGACGTAGGATGCGGAAAGACCGTATGCGCGGCGGCTGCCATACTTATAGCGGTACAAAGCGGAAAGCAAGCGGCTCTTATGGCACCTACCGAGATACTTGCCCGTCAGCATTACGCCGATCTTAAGAATTGGTTTGAGGCGTTAGGTATCCGTGTTTCATTGCTTGTAGGCGCAATTAGTGCCGCGGAAAAACGAAAGGTATACGCGTCCCTTTCATCTGAAGATATTCAAAAGAGGACCGATGTGGTAATAGGAACTCAGGCACTTCTCAGCGAGGGTGTGGAGTTTTCCTCCCTCGGACTTGTCGTTGCGGACGAACAACACCGCTTTGGAGTAGGTCAGCGTGCGCTTCTTGCTTCTAAAGGAGAAATGGCGCATACTCTCGTTATGAGCGCAACGCCTATTCCGCGTTCACTTGCGCTGTCTATATACGGCGATCTTGACGTATCGCGCATTGACGAAATGCCCGCAGGCAGACAGACGGTAGATACTTTTGTGGTTGATGAGAGCTACCGCGAAAGACTAAACGGATTTATCCGTAAGCAGACAGATAGCGGTGGACAGGTATACGTAGTTTGTCCGGCGGTTGAGGAGATAGTTGACGACGAGGCGGATCTTACGCTATGCGATATCGACGAAAATGGAGAGATACGAGAAAAAGGAACTCCGCTAAAATCGGCGGTTGAATTTTCCGAGGAGCTTGCGAGGACATTCCCCGATATAAAGGTCGCGTTTTTGCACGGCAAAATGAAGAGCAAGGATAAGGACGCGATAATGCAGTCCTTTGCCGAGGGGGATATACAGATACTCGTTTCAACGACAGTCATCGAGGTTGGCGTAAACGTTCCGAACGCGTCGCTTATGATAGTAGAAAATGCCGACCGATTCGGTCTGTCACAGCTTCATCAGTTAAGAGGACGTGTCGGACGTGGAGCACGTAAATCATACTGTGTACTCGTTTCAGATTTTTCCAAAAAAGAGGGAAAGGCGAGTGAACGGCTCAAAATAATGAAGAACTCACACGACGGTTATGAGATAGCGGAGCGAGATCTTGCTATGCGAGGCCCCGGCGACTTCCTTCGCGGAGCAACTGACGGAAACGTAAGACAAAGCGGCGGAGTGAGATTCAAGCTTGCGGAGCTTTGTGAGGACGCGGGACTTCTCAGTGCCGCATTTGACGAGGCAAGAGAGCTTCTCGCGACTGACCCTGAGCTTGCGGAACATTCCGCGCTTGGTGATATCGTAAAAAAGACCTTTACTCTTGATAGAGGAACGGTAAACTAATGTAATATTGACTCTCCGTATGCGTATTATTTATATAGTAATGCTTACGGAGAGTATTTTTATGAGAACTTTAAAGATTGAAAAAAATGAACGCTTTACATACAATGGAGTTGAGATACTTCGTTGCCGTATATCTCTTGAATATCCGAACGGTAAAAAGGATATAGCCGAGTTTTACGAAAAATGTGCGCAAAACGCGTATGAGTACGTAAAAAATGAGCTTTTGCCTATGGCGACGGAAATATACGAATCCGATGCCGACGAGCGAAAACGCTTTCGTTTTATTCCTTTCAAATATCAATTGCTCGGAACGGTCACGCTTGACACCGAGTATTTTTCACAAAGACTTGACGCTCGTCTTTTACGCAACGGAGAGACGCTCGATAGCTTTACAGAGGGACAAATATTTGATACCGAAAGAGAATTGCTCATTCCAAAAAAGCTCATTTTGCGAGAGCTTGGCTTTTCTCACGACAAAATGGTGAGGAAAACTAAAAGTGTTCTTGTTTTCGCCGACGGCATATCTGTTTTGAAAAACGGAAAGTGGGAAAAGCTCAAAGCTTGATATTTTTTGAATCCGCATTGACAAAATAAAAAAGGCGTGATATAATTTGAGATATTAATCAATTATAGTTCGGAGGATAAAAATGATAACCTCATATGAAGAAAAATTCGGATTCCCAAAGGAAGCGTCGGATTGCTTTGAAGAAAATTTTGAGCGTATTAAATCAGTTTCGGGTGCTGTGGAACTGCTTGATGAAGCTTTGAAGCTTTATTTTGATGGCGACACAGCGAGTGTAGAGACTATACTTTCGCGTGTATCCGAAGAAAGCGGAGTACATAGATTTACGCTAGATATGATATTTCTCTTAAGAGGGCTTGAGCCTTTGAGCTTGATATACAAGCAAGACGGGTATAGCGAAGAGCTTTTTGTAGACACTATGCGTGACCTTGAGTATAAATTGCGCGAATGTCGTCAGATCTACGGTGTTTGGGGTACTTTCGTGTTCTTCTGGTATCACAGATTTTTCACAAGGGATCTTTTTGCGCTCGGACGTTTGCAATACCACCGCAGACCCTTTCCGCTCGAGGATTACAAGGGAATATTGCACAAGGACGATACGGTGTATTCGTGTCACATACCCGCATGCGGACCTCTGCGTACCGATGACGTAATGGATTCGCTGAAGAGAGCATATGAGTTTTTCAAGGACGAGTTGCGCGACGGCATTTTGCCCGTGTATTGCAGCTCTTGGCTTCTTTATCCGACCCACGCGGAGCTGTTGTTCCCTGAGGGCTCGAATCTAAAGAAGTTTTACGAGCTTTTCGATATAGTAGAACACAAAGCCAACCCAAGAAACAGCGACTTTTTCAGAATGTTCGGCGTTCATTATTCCTATGAGGTCCTCAAAAATGTTGAAGCCGACACTACCTTGAAAAGAAATTTCAAGGAGTATCTGCTTAAAGGTAATTGTATGGGAACTGCGCGCGGTATTATACTGTTTGACGGTGAGAAAATAATATCAAAGCACGAATAAAAAGAGGTAAAAATATGAACATAAAAGTAATGACGTTTAATTTAAGAACTCCCGCCAAAATTGACGGAATTAATTATTTTACTAACCGAGAGGGAAATATACTTGAGGCGATCGAGAGAGAGTCCCCCGATCTTATAGGCTTTCAAGAAGCGTCAGATTACAGCCGTGCGTTTTTAAAGCGTTCGCTTTCCGACTACGTTGTAATAGGCTGCGGAAGAAATAAAGATTATACGGGAGAGGCGTGTTGTATAGCATTTAAAAAGGAAAAATTCGATCTTATATCCTATAAAACACAATGGCTTTCCACCGCACCCAATACCAGCGGCTCAAGATTCGAGGGAAGTGATCAAAGTCCATATCCTCGACTGTTTGTTCATGCGGAACTTGCATTGGGAGAAGACGGAAAAAGACTTCATTTTTATAATACTCATTTGGATCATAAGGGAAGTGTCGCAAAGCTTCTCGGTATGACACAGATAATGCAGTCTGTATCTGAATGTGATGCGCCATTTATTTTGACAGGCGATATGAATGCGAAGCCCGACTCTGAGGCAATACAGCTTCCGCTTATGCTTGAAACCAAACAAATAAAGGACGCGACGGAATCTGTTGAGTATAGCTTTCATGGGTTCGGCAAAACCGAGTTTGGCAGAAAGATAGATTATATTTACACAGATCTTCAGTTTATGGATACGTATGTCGTTGAGGACAAGCACGAGGGCGGTGTTTATATTTCGGATCATTATCCTATTTGCACAACTGTTGAAATATAATAATATAATGAAAAAACGCGGCGGTCAAATGACCGCCGCGTAAAATTTAGTTTTTAGTTGTTTTGAGACGATTTTTATCAGGAGTCTTTTTGTTTTTTGCAGATAACTGTCGCGCAAACAAATATCAAACTACCGAAATTTGATGCCGTGAATTAAATGTCTGTGAGAATGTTTATTCCGTTTTCGCGGTAAAGCTCCTTTAATTCTTCCTTTAAATCGTTGTCGGATATATATTTGTATTCGGGCTTCATGTCGCAGAGCTTCATAAGCGCACGTTTTTCAAATTTACTGTTGTCGGCAAGAATATGTATATTGTTACCGATATCTATGAGCTTACGCTGTACCATACAGAGATCGGGATGGTAATCGCAAACACCGTGATCGAGTGATACGGAGGAGGGACATATAAAGCTCTTTTCAACGTGTATTCTGTCTAACATTTCGATAGTGAGCATACCGTAAAAAGCATTTTCATTTTTCATATAGTGTCCCGCGCAGAGAAGTATGTCAAAGTCTTTGTGGTCACGCAATATCTGAAATACGTCAAGAGAGTGCGTGACTATTGTAAGACGTTCAAAGTTTTCCTTTAAAGCCTCGGCGAAAAACATAGCCGTACTTCCCGAGTCGACGGCGATAAAATCGCCCTCTTTTACCATGGTAACGGCAACCTTTGCAAGAGCGGATTTTTCTTTTTCACGGCTTCTGTGACGTTGCGGCAATTCGATAAACGGTCTCATATCGCCTATTTTTATAGCTCCGCCATGTACACGCTTAAGTTTATTTTGCTTTTCCATTTCCAAAAGGTCACGGCGCACGGTTTCGATAGATACACCGAATTTTTCTACCAGTTTTGAAGTAGAAACAGCATCGTTTTTGCATATCATCTCATAAATTTTAGCTTGTCTTTCAGTTGCAAACATTTTAATACGCCTCCACTTTTGTTCACATTATAACACACAAATGCAACTTTGCCAAGGAGTTGGTTGAAAAATGCGTTCAGCACTTCATCAAAAATAATTATAAAATTTTGTTAAAAATAAACAAAGAGTTTTTGTTGATTTTTTTTTAGAGTTATGTTTTAATTATAATAGAGTATAAAACCGAGTAAAAATATGAGAGATATGAAAATAATTACTTTGACTTTGAATCCGGCGTTTGATATCCATTGTTACACGGAAAAATTTTTGCCGTTTCACGAAAATCTCGCAGAGATAACAGACAGAGAAGCAGGAGGCAAGGGCGTGAATATTTCACGCGCACTTGTCGTAAACAGAGTAGAGAATCTCGCACTCGTCGTTCTCGGCAATGAGAATGCGGAGAGCTTTAGAAAAAGTCTTGATTCTGACGGACTTTTATACCGAGAGATAATGGTTGAGGGCAGAATACGTGAAAATATAACCATACATACAAACGGAGCGGACGAAACTCGCATAAGCTTTTCGGGATTTGATGCAGACGTATCCTTGCTTGAAAGGACAGAGGCGGAACTTTCAGAGGTTGTTGAAGAAGGTTCGATCGTCACCTTTACGGGACGTGTGCCAAAAGGACTTCCAATGTCCGATGTCAAGGCATTTCTTAGACGTATGCAGAATAAGGGAGCAAGGCTTGTTATTGATTCAAGGTCATTTTCACTCGACGATCTTACAGAAATAAAGCCTTGGCTTATAAAGCCAAATCAAGAGGAGATAAGCGAGTATCTCGGACAGAATATAGATTCGTTTGAGCAAACTGTTGACTCCGCTCATAAGCTTTATAAAAAGGGAATAGAGAACGTTATGGTAAGCCTTGGGGAAAAGGGCGCTTTGCTCGTATGCGACGCGGGCGTATTGACGGCAATACCGCCCAAAGTCGAGGCAATATCGACTATAGGCGCGGGAGATAGCTCCATCGCGGGATTTCTTTGCGCATCGGTCAGTGGACTTTCACCGAGCGAGTGCCTTCGAACAGCGGTCGCATACGGGACGGCGGCGTGCTTGACCTCGGGAACAAAACCGCCAAGAGCAGATGATATTGAAGAGATTTTGAAACAGATAATAGTTAAAGAAATTAAAATATGAAATTCAAACAAATTGCGGTTAGTCGGGGGACGCGATTTCCGCTTTTTTGAAAAAAAGCTTGGCAAAAAACTTCCTAAAAGGAGTTTTAAAATAGCTATAACGGTTATGCAAAGCCTTATTTTTTAAAGTTTTTGAGGAGAGTTTGAGGGGGACTTTTTTCAAAAAGTCTCCCTCATCTCGTAAGCATTACGCAGTTAAAATTTGAAATATTTAAATGCATTTTTGTGTTTTAAATAAAAAACGTT
>JAZSIP010000127.1:0-4587 GCA_045533915.1 Eubacteriales bacterium | reverse complement strand
ACCTACTCTGTCGAGGTCAGGAGTACGGATACACTTCTGGCAGGTAGTAACGCGGTGGCGCGGAGGCTCTTCCTCACCCGTAAAGTATTTCTTCATGGGCGCCATTCCCGAGTTGATAAGCAGAAGAGATTTGTCGTTTATCGGAACGAGAGGAAAAGAGGGAAGTCTGAGATGTCCCTTTGATTCAAAGAATGAAAGATATTTCTCTCTCAGTTCGTTCAGTGAAGTCCATTTCATAATAAAAAGCCTTGCCTTTCTCAATTAATATCATCTCTAAATTATATCACTAAAATTAAAATATGTCAATGCTTTAACTTACTTTTCTCTATCAAACAATGCCGCGCCGATAACCGTTGCGAACTGCGCGCGTTCGGGAATGATAAAGCTTACGCCAAAGTTTCGCTGCATATTTTCAAATACGTGCGCGATGGCAGTGAGAGAGGTGAGATTTCCTGTAAGTACTACGTTTTTCAGCTTGTAGCTGCGTGCCGCGAAAACAGAGAGCATACCTATAGTCTCTGCGACCATGTTCGTGATTCCGAGCGCGATATCATTCGAGTTCGCGAGATCCGAGAGCTTTCCGAAGTTCGATGCCGTCATGTCGCCGCCGATCTGAAAGTTCTTGTCGCCCGAAATATCCTTTATGCGAAGGTCAACGTTGTCAAGGTTACCCTCCTCACACATCTGCTCGATATGCTCGATAGTGCCAACGCCTATCATTTTTTTCGAAAGTCCGAGAAGTGTACCGCCGCCGACACCCGTACCTCCAAGATACTCAGTCTTGATATCTTCTCCGTCACGACTTGCGTGTATGAGTGCCGTACCCGTTCCCATGCTGACGACGATAGCATCATCAAGTCCCGACAGATAAAGTCCGCCTCTGCCAACACATTCAAATTCTGAAATTTTTTCGCAATTGAGCGAGTATATCGGCTTGTCTATAAACGAAGAGCCGACACCCGTCATAAGTACACGGTCTATTTTTGAAAGCGGAATATCGTTTTCCATAGTGAATTTTCCGAATGCTCCGTAAACGGAAGTGATAGCATCGGTCGCTCTTACGAACATAGGCTCGAAAAGTGTTTTTTGACTTTTATCGGAACGAAAACCGACAATTTTCGTTGTGCTTCCGCCAATGTCTATTCCTATAACTGTTCTCATAAAAACCTCCTTGGAATAAAAAAGGGAATTTTATCTTTTTTATTATAACATGGTATTGAAAAAAAATCAATGATATGGTATAATAATTTTGCTTAAAACAAGAAATATTTAAGAAAAGGGCTATAAAATGAACTTTACAAACCCAAATACCAAAACCTTGATGGATAAAAAGCTTTATATCTTCGATATGGACGGAACTATCTATCTTGGCGGAAATCCCTTTGATTTCGCTATCCGTTACATAAAGAATCTCCGCGCAAGCGGCAGACGCGTTCTGTTCTTTACGAACAACGCATCGCACACAACTCCGTTTTATATGCAGAAGCTCACCCGTCTCGGCTTCGAGCCGACCGAGGACGAGATAATGACCTCGGGTGACGTAACTCTTGAGTTTTTAAAGAGATTCCGTGCGGGTAAATCTGTATATCTTGTTGCTACCGATGAGCTTGTAGAGGAATATCGCAGAGAGGGAATAAATCTTCTCAAAGGAGACGAGGAAAGCGCGGATATAGTTATAACGAGCTTTGATACTTCTGTCACCTATGAAAAGCTCAACAACGCTTGCCGTTTCGTTCGTAACGGAGCGGAATATCTGTCCACGCACCCCGACTACAATTGCCCGACAGAGAACGGCTTTATCCCCGATAGCGGAGCTATTGCCGCGCTTGTAACGGCTTCGACAGGCAAAGTTCCCACTTATTTCGGCAAGCCTTATAAAGAGACTATCGAAATGATCGGCGAGGCTACGGGAATGAAGAATGATGAGATGTGTATCTTCGGTGACCGTCTTTATACCGATATTGCTCTTGGAAAGAAGTTCGGCGTTACTTCCGTTCTTGTTCTTTCGGGGGAGACACAGCCTGCCGACGTTGATGCGGCAGAGGCGGAGGATAAGCCCGACTTTGTATTCGATGCACTCAACGACGTTGATAAAGTAATGTTTGGAAATTGATTGTTTAAGAGAACAGCTTATAGCCTCCCTTGTGTAAAGGGTCGCTCCCCATAAGAATGGGGAGACGTCTGCGAAGCAGACAGAGGGGACGGCGCGTCTGCGTGTCACCGATAGGTGACGGAGGGATTGTTTTTGATTGGTTTTTATTTTCAATCCCTCACCCGCTGTTGCGGGAGCTCCCTTTACACAAGGGAGCCTTTTTGTTAGTTGATTTATGATAAAAAGGAGAAAAATATGGCTTTTGATGCAGGAATGCTTGCTTGTACGCTTTCGGAAATAAGGAATCTTTCAGGCGGTGCAAGGATAGAAAAGGTGTATCAACCCGAGCGAGATGAGATAGTTCTTCAAATGCGCAGCTTTGAGGGCGGAAAGCGACTGCTTATAAATGCGGGATCAAATAATCCCCGAATCTGCTTTAGCACCTCGCAAAAGGAAAATCCGCAGAATCCTCCTATGTTTTGTATGCTGCTTCGAAAGTATCTTCAAGGCGCGAAGCTTGCGGAGGTATCCCAAGCGGATTTTGACAGAGTTGCTTTTTTAGGCTTTGACACGCGCGATGAAATGGGATTTGAGTGCCGCAGATATCTTATCTGTGAGCTTATGGGAAAATACAGCAACCTGATATTTGCGGACGAAAACAAAAAAATAATCACGGCGTTAAGAACGACGGATTTTTCACCCGACAGTCCACGTCAGCTTATGGCAGGCGTAAGGTACGCTTTACCGCCTACACAGGATAAATCAAACCCGATGCATATAACTCGTGAGGAGTTTTCTGCGGTTTGGCGGAACGCTCCTGCCGAGCGCTCTTGCGATAAATTTCTCGTTTCTTCGTTCTCTGGAATTTCTCCCGTCGTTGCGCGAGAGGTGACCTATCTTGCGACGCGCCATACCGATACGCCGATAAAATATTGCTTCCACGACGATATCTGGCGCGAGTTTTCCGCCGTTATAGATCGAATTAAAAACGAAACTTTCGCACCGTGCATAGTGTTTGACGGAGATAAAACGGTGGAATATTCCTTTATGCCGATCACTCAGTACGGCAATTTTGAATGTCGCAGTATCGCAAGCGCAGGTCAGATGTTAGATACGTTTTTTGAGAGTAGAGACAATGCGCAAAGAGTTCATCAAAGGGCATCGGATATTTTGAAACTGCTTACAAATACCGAATCGCGTATACGTAAAAAGCTTGATATTCAAAAGGCAGAGCTTTTAGAATGTGAAAAGGGAAGCGAATTTAAAAAGTACGGAGATCTTATAACCGCAAATATCTACCGTCTTTCGCGTGGATTGACGGAAGCTTCTTTTGACGATTATGACAATATGCGTGATGACGGTACGTTCGAGCAGATAAAGGTCGAGCTTGATTCACGTCTCTCTCCTTCGGCAAACGCGCAAAGATATTATAAAAAATATAATAAATCCAAGACTGCAAAGGTGGAGCTCGCAAAACAGATAGAGCTCGGCGAAGCGGAGCTTGAGTATATCTATACGGTCTTTGAAGCGCTTACCCGCGCGGAAAATCCTACCGACCTTTCGGAGATTCGAGATGAGCTGTACCGTTCGGGATACGCATCAAGAATGAAGACCTATTCCGTTCACAAAGAGCATAAGCCCGTTGTAATGCAGTTCAGAACTCCCGACGGTATGACTGTGCTTTGCGGTAAAAATAATCTTCAGAACGAATATATCACACACCGTCTTGCTCAAAAACTGGACTATTGGTTTCACGCAAAACAGACCGCGGGTTCGCATGTGCTCCTCGTGACCGACGGTAAAGAGCCGACCGATCTCGACTTTACTACCGCCGCCGAAATAGCCGCCCATTACTCTAAATCCGAGGGCGATAATATTGCCGTCGACTATACTCTCGCGAAGAACGTTAAAAAAGGCGCGGGAGGTAAACCTGGCTTCGTTATTTATCACACCAACTGGACTGCCTATGTAACTCCCAACGCCGACAAAATAGCAAGTTTGAGAATTAAATGAGAGGACGCGAGGGGACGCGTTCGAGAACAATCTTTTCAAGAAAGTTCTCGAGCTCTCAAAGAACTTCTTGGAGGGGGTTTTTAAGAAAAACGTTTGGCAATCAAAAAAGTGTTTGCTTTTTCTCTTATGTAAAAACAGGTTGGACGCTAAAGCCACCAACCGCTGTTTTAAGGGTATTCATTATTTTGATCTTCTGAACAAAAAGAGTACGCCCGATATTGACAAATAATGGACTGTCGAGTACGCCAGTCCCTACAAAAAATGGTATAATTTTGTTTGTATTACTCTCGCCGTAAGGCGACGGCAAACTCAAACAAATTTCAATTTCACCATGTAGGGATCGGCGTCCTCGACGGTCCATTTTAATAAAAATAACATCGAGCGTATTTTCGTTGAATAGAAAGTTTTTCTTTGGTATATCCAAAGAAAGTGTGGTCGGTGGCGAATTAATTTGCTTAAGCAAATTTATTCGCGGCGTCACG
>JAZSIP010000086.1:0-8829 GCA_045533915.1 Eubacteriales bacterium | reverse complement strand
ATGGTAATACCTCTCTCCTGCTCCTGTGCCATCCAGTCCATGGTAGCCGCACCCTCGTGAGTCTCACCGATCTTATGCGTCTTACCCGTGTAGAACAAAATTCTCTCGGTAGTAGTAGTCTTACCGGCATCGATGTGAGCCATGATACCGATATTTCTTGTTTTTTCAAGTGAATATTCTCTTGCCATTAATCTTTCTCCTTAACTTTATACGTTTATTGGTCTAGGGTTAATGACAGATCAATATCTGTAGTGAGCAACCGCCTTGTTTGCTTCTGCCATACGGTGGGTTTCTTCCTTCTTCTTGAAAGCTCCGCCCATGCTGTTCTTTGCATCAAGGATCTCTGCTGCAAGTCTTTCAGCCATGGTGCGCTCTCCGCGGTTTCTGGAATAAGCTACGATCCAACGCAGACCAAGGGTCTGGCGGCGCTCAGCTCTAACCTCCATAGGCACCTGATACGTAGAACCGCCTACACGGCGAGCCTTGACCTCAAGGACAGGCATAACGTTTTCAAGAGCAGCGGTGAATACTTCAAGGGGATTCTCTCCAACCTTTGCTTCAATAGCGGAAAATGCGTCATAAACGATTTTCTGGGCAACGCCCTTCTTGCCGTCGTACATAATGTTGTTGATAAGCTTTGTTACGAGCTTAGAATTGTACATAGGATCCGGCAACACATATCTTTGAGCTATAAGACCTCTTCTCGGCACTGTACTTCCCTCCTTCATTAATAATTATGAAATCATTGGTACTCAAAAGCATTCTTCTGTTAGCGCGCGGCGGTCGTGTAAATAAACATTAAATCTACGCGAACTCGTCATGCGTCTCAACTTGCTTTATACCTTTTCTTTTGACCGATTATTTCTTCTTAGGTCTCTTTGCGCAGTACTTAGAACGGCTCTGGTTACGGTTTGCAACGCCCTGTGCGTCAAGCGTACCGCGGATGATGTGGTAACGTACACCAGGCAGGTCACGTACACGTCCGCCTCTGATGAGAACGACCGAGTGCTCCTGAAGGTTGTGTCCGATACCGGGAATGTAGGTTGTCGCATCAAGTCCGTTGGTAAGTCTTACTCTTGCGATCTTACGGAGCGCGGAGTTAGGCTTCTTGGGGCTGGTGGTCGAAACCTTTGTGCAAACGCCTCTCTTTTGAGGAGAAGACTGGTTCGTCATAGCGTTGTTCAACGAGTTAAAGCCCTTCTGAAGTACGGGAGCTTTAGACTTGCAGACCTTGTCCTGACGACCCTGCTTGACAAGCTGATTAAAAGTTGGCATTCTTCCTTTTTCCTCCTTCTTGCAAATTTAATGTTTATTTACAGATGCGCTATTGCGCAATTCTGTCATTTGTAACGGCCGATGCGCAAAATGTCCGCAAACGGTCACAGTATATTATACCATTCTATTTCCGTTTTGTCAAGAATCAATCTTTTTGAGCAAAATTTTCTCCATTTTTCACAATTCATTATACATTTTGAGCAAAACTTTAGTTGATTTTTATATATATTTGACAAAATCCAGCAAGAAAAGCGGAGCAGATCCAATAGATCCACTCCGCTTTTTTATTTTTTGTATTTTTTATATACAATCAATTATATACAATTACTTTGCAGCGTTAAGTCTTGCCTCAAGAGCAGCAAGCTCATCGTACATAGTTTCGGGAACTCTGTCTCCCACCTGAGCGTAGAATTCCTTAATGTTCTCAACGTCAGCAAGCCAAGACTCTACATCAACGGTAAGAAGCTCCTTGATGGTATCAAGAGTAACATCGTTGAGTCCCTCGATGTTGATATCCTCTGCGTGAGGTACGTAACCGATAGGAGTGATGTCAGCTCCAACCTTGCCTTCGCAACGGTCGAGGATCCAGAGAAGAACTCTCATATTATCGCCGAATCCGGGCCAGATGAAGTTTCCGTTGTCATCGGTACGGAACCAGTTTACGTGGAATATCTTGGGAGCGTGAGGAATCGTTGTGCCCATCTTGAGCCAATGTGCCCAGTAGTCACCCATATCGTAACCAACGAAAGGACGCATTGCCATCGGGTCACGGCGAACTACGCCGACAGCACCCGAAGCTGCTGCGGTCGTCTCAGAAGCCATGATAGAGCCAACGAACGCACCGTTCTGCCAAGAGGTCGACTGGTAAACCAGAGGAGCGGTCTTAGCTCTGCGTCCGCCGAATACGATAGCGGAGATCGGAACGCCTGCGGGATTGTTAAATTCCTTGGAAAGACAAGGACAGTTGGTAGCCATTGCGGTAAAGCGGCTGTTGGGGTGAGCGCCGCAGGTAGACTTGTCAGCCTTATTGTACTTAGTGCAATCCCAAACGTTGCCCTTCCAGTCGATAGCGTTCGTAGGAGGATTCTTGTCGAGACCTTCCCACCAAACAGTATTGTTGTCAAGGTTATGAACTACGTTTGTGAAGATAGTATCCTTCATAGTAGTGTAAAGAGCGTTGGGGTTGGAGTTGAGGTTAGTTCCGGGAGCACCACCGAAGAATCCGTTCTCGGGGTTTACTGCCCAGAGTCTTCCGTCCTCACCGACACGGAGCCAAGCGATATCATCGCCTACGCACCATACCTTGTATCCCTTATTCTTAAGGAATTCAGGCGGAATGAGCATTGCGAGGTTGGTCTTACCGCAAGCGGAGGGGAATGCGGCACAGATGTACTTTGTATCGCCATTGGGATACTCTACACCGAGAATGAGCATATGCTCTGCCATCCAGCCCTCTTTACGTCCGAGGTAGGATGCGATACGAAGCGCGAAGCACTTCTTACCGAGAAGAACGTTTCCGCCGTAACCCGAGTTAACAGACCAGATGGTGTTGTCCTCAGGGAAGTGGCAGATGTAACGATTCTCTTCGTCGATATCAGCTCTTGCGTGAAGACCCTTGATAAAGTCTCCTCTCTCACCGAGAGCCTCAAGAACGTTAGTTCCGACGCGGGTCATGATAAGCATATTTAGAACGACGTAGATAGAGTCGGTAAGCTCGATTCCGTACTTAGCGAAAGGAGAACCAACGATACTCATAGAATAAGGAATAACGTACATAGTTCTTCCCTTCATAGAGCCACGGTAAAGCTTGGAAAGCTTTTCATAGCACTCCTTGGGGTCCATCCAGTTGTTGATGTTACCCGCGTCCTCTTTCTTGGACGTACATATAAATGTTCTGCCCTCTACACGCGCTACGTCATTGATAGCGGTTCTGTGCAAATAGCAGTTGGGGAGAAGCTCTTGATTGAGCTTGATCATCTCGCCCGTGGAGCAAGCCTCTGCGCGCAGAGCCTCTGCCTGTTCTTCACTTCCGTCGATCCATACGATCTTGTCAGGCTTTGTCATTTCAGCCATCTCGTCGATCCAACTGAGAACGTACTTGTTGTTGGTCATTGTTTGTTTCTCCTCTTTATTTTATATAAATTTTTTTCATTGTTATTATACTTTCTTACAAAAGCATTGTCAAGAAGTTCTTGGAATTCTGAAAACGTTTTCAAAAAATAGATTCCGATACCGTCAAAAATGAATCCCAACATACCCCATTTTATATTTTAATAGATTTTCTCTTTTTTTGCAAGTGGTAAATCGCAAAGGTTACATTTTATTTACAATTTTGTTTATTTTGTAAGATACTATTAAAAGGATCGAAAAAATCAGGGATCTGCGTTCAAACGCATATCCCCGATTTGATCATTAAAATTCTATAAGCATTACCTGATTATTCGCTATCGTATCCTTAGGTGGACACCAAGAAAGCAATCTTTCTTGATCTATCACGTGATAACGTGCTTTTGAAAGATCGACACCCTCAATATCAAGCTTTTGTCTTTCTCCCGTCAGGTTGGAGATCAAAATTGCGTTATGCTCTCCGTCGGTTGCCGCGAGTACGTAAAGTTCTTCGGTATCACACTCTGTAAACGCCTGAGTTCCAAGCTGATACAACGTATTGAAACCTACCATTGAATAATATCCGTGTATCGGCTTTTTCGTAATAGGATTAAAGAGCGGACAGAAAGGCGCGTTCATAATACGCATATCGTAGATACAGCAAATATCGGTGTATCCGTGCTGCATTCCGATCATCATTGCCGCGCACTCTGCGCTGTGGTGTGCTGTTCCGAACTCATCGGCATAAGGATCCCATTCGTTGAGGTGAGTCTCAAGATCTCCGTAGCCGTAAGCGACGAGCTGCTCATGAAGCCATTTATCCATCTTCAGAGCATACGAGGCGGGAGCGTAGCAGTGCCATGAGAAGAAATCGAGGGGCGTGTTGTTCTTTTTGATATATTCCATGAAAGCGTGGAAGAAATCAATGTAGTATTGAGTTACGGAGACGTCTTTGCTCCAAGGATAACCGCCTCCCGCTATCGCGTAAAAGCCGTGGCTTCCGAAAGTACCGAACTTGAGGTGCGGGAATTTAGCCTTCAAATACGTAGCAACGACATGGTAAAAGTCGAAGAATTCCTCTTTTGTTCCCGTCCATAGCATATTGAATGTTCCGTCGGGCTCGGGCCATATCTCCCAATAGGTTATTTTATGATGGAAGCCGTCAGCCCAACCCTCAGTATAGTGACGGATTATATGCTCACAGATACGCGCCCACTTTGCCGGGTCTTTGGGCGGGTCAACGTAATAGGTCTTGACGTGCGCGGCATTCTCAATAGTAGGACCGAGACGGTAATAAGGTTCGACACCAGCCTTTATGAGCTGATTTATCAAAAGATCGGTAAATGTGAAATCGTAATTTGCGGGATCGTTCTCGTCAGCATCGATATTACGGAAGACATTTTGAATATCAACGTATTTTCCACCGCCAAACGCGCCGCCGACATCGTGAAGTCTGGAATAGGGAATACCTGCTTCGGTGAGATAGTGGAAATAAGTATCTCTTGCGGTCGATATGACAGGCGGCTGACCGCCTGCGTGCATGGGTTTCATTTTCTTTACACTTTGTGTAAGATCGATCTTAATGTTTGCCATGATTTTTAATCATACCTTTCTTTAAAAGTTAAATTTTAGAGAATATATCAAAATGCATATTATTCCGCTTCCCAAGTTGGAATATCTTTTAACTTGCTCCAAACGAACTTACCCATATTTTTGCCGCCAAGCTCATTGAGGTGTATGCCATCAAGCTGATAATCTCTCGCTTTTACACGCGCATATCCCAGTCCCGACTCGCAAAATACGTTTATAACAGGGACACCGTTAAGTCTTGCGACACGCTCAATGATCTCGGCAAACTCAAATTGAGGTATTCCTCTACTGTTATTTGGTTCTCCGGGGTCATGATCGTTTCCGCCTATCATGATTATAACAACGATCTGCGCTTTTGTATTCTCTTGCAAATATCTTATACATTGATTGAAGCAGCCGCAAAATGATACGTCATCGGTATCGTATATGTTACCGACTGTCGCTCCCTCATTTGGCAAGACCTCAAATGTTATAAGATCGGCTTTTTCCTTGCCGTCGTCCAGATTCATGACCGCGCGTTTGACGTTTCCCTTACCGTAACCGTCGGGGGTCAAACAACCGCCCGGAATACCGAGATTCACAACGGTCATTCCCGAAAGTTCTTCCACAACGGGAACGTATTTTCCCTGTTTAATGCTCGTCATGGAAGTTCCGTATGCGTACCACAGCTTGCCATTCCAATGATTATTCATTTTTTCTCCTTTGTGTATATCTTTATAAAATGGCGATCTTACTCATCAAACAGAGCGTTTATCTCCTGAAGGGTCTTGCGTACAAGCAACTCGCCGCCTACGTGACCCGAGTGACCGCTTCCGACAAACGCGGAATAGTGACTTCCCTTTTCCGCCTCTTCTGTGGGGAGATATCCGTAGCAACCACAGCAAAGCTGAACAAGGAAGGTCTGCTTTGCCTTACTGCGCGCACGTATCTGATTGCCGTAATTCAAAAACAACTCATAGGGGTTTGTTGCAAACGCAACGTCGCCAAGACGCATAATATGTACCTCAACAGGATATACGTTTATCCTCTGCTGAAGATTATATCTGATAATAGTACCGCTATGTATCAAAAGATTTGCATTATCCTTAAAGTTGATAGTATCACCGTAGGTAGCAAAGAAATCATTGATGGTCTTTTTCGCCTTTTCGTATTCCTCGATAGTTACTCTGCGGAGCGGCATATCTACAGTAAGATTCTTATGTGTAAGCGTAGTCTCTGTAACGTATTCGGTAACGTCATCAAGCGCCCAGAATATCTCGTTTGCGATACGCTTTGCCGCTTTTTCACAGCCCTTGATGTCAAACATTGAGGGGTCTGCGCGTCTCTCTATCGCTTTATCCTGAGGAATATTGGGGTCGTTCTTGCAAACGGGCGAGGGGACCCAACGGATAAGGTCTATGGGACACATATCACCCGCGGGAGATATCAGACCTAAGAAGTTTACGTCATCACCGTATTTCTCTCGGATAAGTCCCTTGACCTTACCCATGTAGTCGGAGGAAATGAAGTTCTGATGCTGAAGCACCTGCGCGGGACAAGCGACGTTTGCGACTACACCCGTCAATTTTTTGTCTGTATCATAGGTGAACATCAATTCGATACCCGAATCGTTACCCGATTCAAGCTCGGTAAAGTTTGCGTCATTTGTCTTTCCCCACATTTTAGCCGAGCCGTCGTCATAGCAAACGCGACGGCAAAGACCTACTGCCGCGCGTCCAAAGCCAAACGCATATGCGCCTTCAGAACGGTTGCTCCACGCTTCCGTAACAGCGCGGACAATTCTCTCGATAAGAAATTCTCTTGCTTCCTCGCCTCTTATGATATTGGAAGATTCATCGTGCGCAAGAGGTACGTATTCTACGCGCTCGGGCTTCAATTTTTTAAGGATATCAAGAGAACGGCCTCCCAGTGAATCCGCAATATTTGCATATCCCATAGAGGTGTGAGTGTGGATAGCGTTTATCATGATCTTGCTCTTATCAAAGCCGCAATCATCGGGGAGACGGTCTCTTACCATATTTAAAAATACACTGCTTGTAGCCGAAAGGTCACAGCTAACGAATATCATATGATCGTCACCGCACTCAAGTGCCAACGCAGTGACCGAAATGGGAGTTTCGACTTCTCCCGAAATTCTTTCGTAAAACTGACCGTCAAGGATAACTCTTCTGCCCTCGGGAACGATACTTACCTCGCTCCAACCGATCTTGATCTTATTCATAATCATATCTCCTTTAGGATAATATATTTTTATAATTATTCTATAAAAATTTTATCACTAAAGTAAAAATAAGTCAATCTACATTTTACAGAAAAATTTTCCGCTTTTATCCTTGACCTTCACTGCGCATTGTGTTATAATGTCCTAAACACTGTTTTTAGGTGGGTAAAAAATGACTTTAAGTAAACTTGCAAAGCTCGCAAACGTTTCGGTCTCGGTAGTATCAAAGGCGTTTTCGGGCCGTGACGACGTAAGTGAATCTATGCGTGAGCACGTATTTGAGATAGCGCGTGAGCATGGCTGCTTTCAGCAGTTCTACCATGTTCCTTACGACAAGCCCGTTGTCGCTGTAATTTTTCCCGAGCTCACAAGCCACTTTTATATAAAATATCTTGAGATATTGAAAACTCAGCTTGAAGAAAACGGATATACCGTCCTTTTGTCTATCAGCAATTTTGATGTGCAAATGGAAGAAGAGCTTGTACGGTATTATACAGAGCATACAAAAATAGATGCTCTCATAAGCTTTGGAAACAGAGCAAAGCTTTTGAAAAATTCAGAAACCGTGTTTATATCGTTTTCGGCAACTGCTGAATCACAATTTGGTTGTCACATAGCCAGAGATCTGAGAATGGGAATTGACGAAGCTCTGAAAAAGCTTTATTCCCTCGGTCATAGGCGTGTAGCCTTTGTAGGAGAGCCTTTTACAACATCACAGAAAGTGATCATAAAAGAAGAACTCGAAGCCTTGGGCTTTGACACCTCTCCCGAGCTTATATACTGCTCCCTGCACCGCTATTCAAAAGCGGGTAACGACGGAGCAAGAAAGCTCTGGGCGCTTGAAAATAAGCCGACCGCTGTTTTTGGAGCATACGGCTACATCACACAGGGGCTTATTGAGGAATTTGAAAAAATGGGTGTAAAGATCCCTGAGGATATCTCGGTCATTTCCATGGATAACTGTCCTGATCCGCTTCACCCGACGCGCGACGTGGCTAACGTTCCCGCTTTGATCGAGGAAATGTGCGAAAAAGCCATTGAGCATCTGAACGAACGCATTCGCGCGTTAACCCCTAACGATTCTATATACGCAAACCTTCCAACTGTGTTTAATATCGGAGATACGGTCGGAAAGCCGAGAAAATAAAAAAGCGCTCGAAGGGGTGTCTTCCATAAAGCAGGTTCACCTGCCGAAATACAAAAGGAGTACGGACGATTTGTTCGTACTCCTTTTTCACACGCCTTGCTCTGCAAGGTACAGTGTGTTACACCTTTATGTGTACTGTCGGGTGGTAAAGATGTTTTAGTGATATGCCTCGCACGGCTCGGCGTGATATTTTTGCTTCGCAAAAGTGATATTGCTCACGATGGTCGCAGTGATATTCTATTCGCCTTTGTCATTTCAAACGCGCGTAGCGCATATCACTGCCGAAGGCAATATCACGCACGAAGTGCATATCACTCGCCGCAGGCGAATAGAGTTGGCGTACCTGCGATAAGATAAGCTCCGATAACGAAGGTTTCAAAAACAAGTGGTAAAGACAATCGATACAGTATATCGCAAATAATAATTTGAATGGAGATACTGTAATGAAAACATTGTATGAAACACTTGGTGGAACCTATCGTGAAGAAAA
>JAZSIP010000123.1:0-6820 GCA_045533915.1 Eubacteriales bacterium | reverse complement strand
AGATCTAGTATCTTTCGCACTTCGCAATGCTTTGTACTTATCTCTTGTTGTTCAATTTTCAATGACCGTTCCGCTTCCCGCTTTCTCGCGGACAGCTTGACTATTATACCACATCTCTTTCCCTTTGTCAATACCTTTTTTAAAAGTTTTTTGAAAAAATTTTTTGACAAGTTATGCAAGATGCTGTGTTTTGCTGCCTGAAATTTGGCGACTTGCATATTATACCTCTTTCTTTTTGATTTGTCAATAGCTTTTTTAAAATTTTTTATGTTTTTCGTAATTCTTTTTTCTATACCTGCAAACAATACTAAAAAACGTTTTAAAGAGGTTATTTTCCGTGACAACTATCCTTCTTCGCACCGCCATAATATACGTAGCGCTTATAATAGCTATGCGCTTGATGGGAAAGCGTCAAATAGGCGAACTTGAAGTATCCGAGCTCGTAACTACGCTCCTCATTTCCGAAGTTGCCTCATTACCGATAACCGATGCGGGAATACCTGTATCACACGCGCTTATTCCCATAATCGCTCTTCTTTTTTTCGAAGTCGCTTCCTCAATGCTCGCCGTTACCTTTCCCCGACTGAAAAACATTTTCACCGCGCGTCCGACTACTTTGATCCGAAACGGCAGATTCTGTATTCGGGCTATGCGCGGGGCGCGTATCACCGCAGACGAGCTCATCGGTGAGCTTCGACAGCAAGGCATTATTGACATATCGGAAGTCCTCTACGCGATACTTGAGCAAAACGGAAAGATAACGGTGGTCCAAAAAGCAAAATACAGAATACCCAACGCAGAACAGCTAAAGATAAAAACCTCCGAAACGGGTATCTGTCATATAGTTGTAGACAAAGGCATTATAAATGATCATAGTCTTTGCGAACTTGGAATGGACAAGAAGAAGCTCGAAAAAATTTTGCAAAGGCAAGGCGTTGAGCGCAAAGATATATATTTAATGATAATAAATGATGCAGGCGACGTAAATATCGTCCATCGTAACGAGGTGAAGAAAAAATGAAGGCTTTTATAATTTCCGCTATTTTGTTTGCTTTACTGATCTCTGCGGTGATCGGAAACGCTTTTTACGTCAAAAAAGTATCGGAGCACGTGATCTCGGAGACGGAAATACTGAAAGAGCAAGATTATTCGCTTGAAATCATATCGGATCTCGAAAAATATTGGAAGCGTCACAGAAGCTTTGTCGGGCTCAGTGTAGGACACCAAGAGCTTGACCACATTTCTCAAAGCATCATCTCACTAAGGGCATCATGCGGATCGGGAAACGTTTCAGATGCAAGTTTATATCTCTCTATCCTGCAAGATGCAGTCGAGGAAATGGGTCGGCACGAGGAGATTTCCTTTGAGAATCTTTTCTGAGTGAAAGGTATTGACAATCGTCCAAATACTCCTTATAATATATATTGAAGATATTCGACCGAAAAAACACGGTCGTTCTCGTAGAAAAGCTTTTGTAAGGAGATCTTTCGCTTTTGGAAACACTTTCGGGAACTTATACAACCGTCGGCGGAGACGGATATATAGAATTTGAAGAAAAACGCTCCGTATTCATTGGACGCGCGATACGCGTAACCAGCGAGGAAGAGGCTCAAGCCTTTATAAAAGAAATAAAAAAGAAGCATCGCGATGCGACGCATAACGTTTTTGCTTATATCATCGGAGACGGCACCGTCGCTCGCTATTCGGACGACGGCGAGCCTCAGGGCACTTCGGGTATGCAGACGCTTGACGCCATTCGAAAAAAAGGCGTTACCGACGTATGCGTCGTCATAACGAGATATTTTGGCGGAATACTTCTCGGTGCGGGAGGACTTGTACGCGCCTACTCTCATTCCGCTTCTCTCGCGCTCGAGGACGCGAGAATCGTGACATTTGAGCCCTTTGATGAGCTCTCTCTTACGTGCGGATATTCGGAATATCAGAAATACAGCGTGATCATTGCCGCGGCGGGTGCTATCGTTGACGATACCGACTTCGGTGAAAACGTAACTATAAAATACGCAATATGTAAGACCGACAGCGATTCTCTTACTCAAAAGATAATCGAGTCGGGATACGGCAAGGATATTCCCACAGTTACAGGCTCAAGATGGGATCACAAATAACATAAAAAGGAGATAATACATATGAAAAAGCTTGGATTCGGACTTATGCGTCTGCCTTTGCTCGACGCAAATTTCCCATCATCTATTGATATAGAGCAGGTCTGCAAGATGGTAGACACCTTTATCGAACGCGGATTTACGTACTTTGACACGGCGTGGATGTATTGCGCGTTCAAAAGCGAAAGCGCGACCAAACAATTTCTTGTTGACAGATATCCCCGCAACGCATACACGCTCGCGACAAAGCTTCACGCTCGATTTGTGAAGAGCGAGGACGACCGCGACCGCATATTCAACGAGCAACGCGCAAAAACGGGTGTTGATTATTTCGACTACTATCTGCTTCACGACATGGGCAGAGACAACTACGAGATATATAAAAAATATAATTGCTTTGATTGGATACAAGACAAAAAAGAAAAAGGACTTGCCAAGCAGATAGGCTTTTCTTTCCACGACAACGCCGAGGTGCTTGATAAGATACTTACCGAGCATACTTTCTTCGATTTCGTTCAGCTTCAGATAAACTATCTCGACTGGGACAGCGAGAGCATACAGTCGCGCAAATGCTATGAGGTGGCTGTAAAGCACGGTCTCCCCGTGATCGTTATGGAGCCCGTAAAGGGCGGAACGCTTGCAAACATTCCCGAGGATGTAGAAAAGCTCTTCCGATCTTATGCCCCTAATAGTTCTGTTCCCTCTTGGGCTATCCGCTTTGCCGCAAGTCTTGACAACGTAATGCTTGTGCTTTCCGGTATGAGCAATATGGAGCAGCTTCTCGATAATACCTCGTATATGCGGGATTTCGTTCCGCTTAACGATCAAGAGCGCGAGATCATAAATCTTGCCGTCGGAATAATAAACGGCAAGACGGTAATCCCCTGTACGAGCTGTGCTTACTGCGTTGACGGCTGCCCTATGAATATTCCGATAAATCGCTATTTCTCGCTTTATAATGCCGATATGCAAGAGCTTGAGAGTAAGAATTTTACGGTTCAGAGCAACTATTACGACAGGCTTGCTACCTCATTTGGCAAGGCTTCTGATTGTATCGCTTGCGGTCAATGCGAGGAGATATGTCCTCAACATCTTCCGATAATTGAAAATCTTAAAACCGTTGCGGAGCATTTTGAATGAGTTGAAAATAAATAGATTCCTTGCATGTAAATTTTCAAGAATTTTAACCATTTCACTGCAATTTTAGGGGCAGAAATTGAGAGTGTATTTCACAGAATATGCCTCTTTTTAGTTATTTGCAAAAAATTAGTTGTTAATTTTATGTGTCTGAGTTGGATTCATATTACCTCTGTTCTTGATTTGTTTATGTTTTTGTGATATAATTACTAAAGTCAATCAACTTTTATTGCAAGAGGTATTTATGTATTACGTATATAGATTTTTAGACAAATCACAAAATGTCATTTATGTGGGCAAATCAAAACAAGATTTGGAAATTAGATTTGCAGGACATTTACATTTACCAAACGAATGCTATGCAATGGTACATAAAATACAGTTTATTTCTTGCAAGACAAAATCCGATATGTCAATAAAGGAAATATACTGCATCAATAAATACAAAAGCACAGAACATTATTTCTTCAATGTATTGGATACTACCGAAATACCCAGAAGTGTTGAATTTAATGACAAATGGAAAATGTATAGAGGTCCATTACCTGCACACTTTTCGCGTTCGATCAATTTCAAAAAGGGATATACCACACAAAGAGAAATTAAATATAATAAAGACGGCTCTTTAAATAAAAGTAAAAGCAATAAAGAAAAAGGTGTTTCTTCATATGTTGAAGGACTAACTAAAGACGAAGTTGATTTAATAATAAATTACTTGATTGATAACCTAAATAATGCAACAAATAATAATCAAGAGCAAATTCGTTTTAGAAATCTAGTAATGTTTATTCTTGGCATAAACTTACCTATCAAAGCGCCTGAGTTGTTATCGTTAAAATATAGCGATTTATTTGATAAGAAAGATAAACTTAAAAAATTTGAATTTAAGTTAGGAAGACAACATTATGATGAGAAAATTAACATTCCTTTAAGGTCTGTAGCTGCCAATATTCTTATGGCTTATACAAAAAATATAATTTATCGTATAAAAACAATTTTGATAATAACTTGTTTGAATCAAGAGAACATCACCTTGTAAATTCCAAATCTTGGTGGAGAATTTTAAATGATGCAGGCTCGGCAGTTGGAATAAATAAAAATATAGGAGTAGAGTCCTTGCGAAAAACCTATGGTGTAAACATCTATAAACTTTCAAGAAACAAATTAAAAGCATTACTGTTTTTGGGTGAAATATGGGGACAAGAGAGAGAAGCAAAAATTATAAGTTATTTGGGGTTAGCAGATGACAAAATTGATTTTGATTATTACTTCGGAGAAGCATTTGCTCTCGGCAACATAGATTTGAAAAGTATAATATGCCTAAAACATAAAAAGGAGAAATGAAAATGTATTTCGATCCTCTATCGGCTTGGTTGGTTAATGCTGTAGGATTTCTAAGTGATGCAATCAAAAAATAACTACGCCCACCATAACGGCTGACCAAAGAGCAAATAAAGAACTTTTGGATAAAGATATAATCAAGGGAGTGCCCTACGATCAAATACAACAAAATATTAAAAATGGTAAATATCGCTTGCCCCCACAAACAAAAAAGGAATATCCAGAACCTCATAGAAATCCCGTCACCGGAAAAATTGTCATAGAAAATTGTACATTATATAATCAAGATGCAATGAAGTATAATGGTTATCAAATAATGGAATGGGCAAAACAAGGCAAATATAATTTGTCTCCAGAAGAGTTAGAAAAAGAACGCCAAAAATATAAAGAAAAACAAGAAGCGTTATCAAAAAAATATAAAGGCAAAAGATATTAAACAAACCTACCAAAAATATTGACAAAAAATATTTTATAAAATGTGTTGACTTTTAATCAAAAATAGTATATAATAATAATGCAAGGTGTGAACACCTTGGAACAACGATTAAACTGTTGTTTAGCCGATGACTTTTAATGCTCGGTTAGGGGAGTGTTAAAAAGAGGGTCTATTTCGGTTGATGTTTATCCAATTCCTAAATAGGTTCGTCCGAAAGAAAAGCATTTTTAATTGAATACCAAAAATGGCAACTGCTTTAGTTGCCATTTTTACTTGGAAGTGATAAAATGGCAGAAGTTGATTACTTGTATCAGACGGCAATTTTCTATAAAGAAAAATTGGCAAATCGTAGATTTAGAATATTAATAAGCAGAAAAAAAGAGGAACGGAGCATAGAACTCCTCTTTTTACCATATCACTTTTATCACTTGGCAGGACTGCATAAGTTAATAGATTTACCTTTGTTGAAGCGTAATGCGGAAAATATTTACAGAGAAATATTATCAAAAAAAATTACATATTCTGATATTGCTAAAAGTAAGTATATTAGTGAAATGTCAGATAGACTAATATATCATCAAGAAATGATAAACGTCCTTAATGCTGACTCTTTATTTTCAGGGCATTAAATGGCTATTTTAAAGGTATCACGGCAGATTGCGTTTTGACAAAATCTATCGATAATGATATTGGCTTCTGTTTTTTATTTATGAAACGAAAAGAAAATGTATATTTCCCTTGTTCTTTTTTCACAAGAGATGAGCAAAAAGAGTATACCAAAGACGGAACTCCGTGGAAAGTTTTATCTATAACTGAAATTCCAAAATAGTATCATAAATAGGTATCAAATTCGAACTATAATATTAATCAAAACCACCGGTTCAACCGGTGGTTTGCACAGCCCCTATAAGGGCCAAATACAGGCTTAACCCCTAAAAGGGGCACAGAAAGTTTGACATCGCATTACAATCTCAGGCAGCCGCTCACGTGCGGCTGTCTTTTTTATGCCTACTTATTCTTGCTACCCGTAAACGGGTCGGTATATTCTTTTATGCTGATTTGATCGCTGGCGTAATCTTCCTCCAACTGATTTTTGATATACTCTGCGATCATTTTCTTGTTTTTGCCGACCGTATCTACATAATATCCTCGACACCAAAAATTTCTTGACCCATACTTGTATTTCAAATTTGCGTGTCGATCGAAGATCATTAGGCTACTTTTCCCCTTGAGATATCCCATAAATTGTGCTATACTTAAATGCGGCGGGATACTTACGAGCATGTGGATGTGATCTGGGCATGCCTCTGCTTCTATAATCTCTACTCCTTTTTGCTCGCATAATTTTCTTAGGATTTCTCCTATATCTCTTTTCAATGTCCCATATATCTCTTTTCTTCTGTATTTTGGGGCAAAGACTATGTGGTAGTGACACCTGTATTTGCTGTGGGCTGTGCTCTTTATCTCGTTGTTTTCTTTTTTCATTATTAAACCTCCTTTTATTTCTGTAATGCGGTGCCAAACCACTTACATTATACAAGGAGGTTTAATTCTTTTCAATTGGCTTGCTTATAGCTCGCCCTTTTATCGTTCGCTCCGCGCGGTTTTCCGCTCCCCCAGTAGAACTGGGGGTTTATTTTGGCTACCAAAAAATGAGCCGATACGGAAAAATTTCCGTATCGGCTTGTTGTTTATTTATGAATTTTGTTATTTCACCCAGCCGGGCGCTGCAAGCGAAACGTTATCGCAGGTGATACCGTCGCTTGTTCCGTCAAATCTGATG
>JAZSIP010000098.1:0-12268 GCA_045533915.1 Eubacteriales bacterium | reverse complement strand
CGCCGTGAGGCGATGGTAAACCCTAACGATCATATTTTATCTTGTAGGGACCGGCGTCCTCGACGGTCCGTTACCATTCAGTTAAATTTATGCAAATACACCACACCGATAAATCAAAATTTGAATCCATTATCGCTTTCATGCCGTTCATTTTTATTCATTTTACCATAAAAACGGCAGATAGTAAAGTTTTTTGACAACAAAAGTTTCAAAAAATCGGTGATATCGGTATAAACTTCAAAAAAACTCTTGACAATTCGAAATAAATAGATTATAATATGTATTGTCGCATTTTGTGTCAACACATATGACTCAAAAAAATTGCCGCAATTTTTGGGCAGGGAGGTTCTATGGTCTTAGATATTTCGCCGCTTCTCAGAGGAGAAGTGAAGAGGATCGATATTGACTATATGCTTACTCCCGAACGCTTGGACGGAGTTGAATTCGCGTCCGACGTTCACGTCGTCGGTAAATTGACCGACAACGCGGGCTATATGAAGCTTACGCTTAAAGCCGAGCTTCCGTATCGCAGTGAGTGCGCCAGATGTCTTGCTCCCGTAGATGGAGTTTTCTCTCTTGACTTCGAGCGTACTGTTGCCCTTGAAAACACGCTTACCGAAGAACAGCTTGACGAGCTGTCCGACGAGTACGTAGTGGCGGAGAACGGTGAGTTAGATGTGGATGAGGCGCTCAGGGAGGAATTGCTCCTCGGATTCCCCACTAAGCTTTTATGCAGCGAGGATTGTCTCGGACTGTGCGAAAAGTGCGGAAAGCCGAAGCGCGACGGAGATTGCGGTTGCAGTGCAAGGGAGATAGACCCAAGACTTGCGATCTTAAAATCGTGGTCCGAAAAGCACGGCAAAGAGGAAAAACAATAATTTATATAAACGAAAGATGTGTTTTACACACTCAAGGAGGTGTAGAGAATGGCAGTACCGAAGAAAAAAGTATCCAAGGCTCGCAGAGACAAAAGACGTTCTAACAACTGGAAGCTTACGCTTCCCGGCATGACGAAGTGCCCCAAGTGTGGCGCAGACGTTCTTAGCCACCGTGTCTGCAAGGCTTGCGGTTATTACGACGGCAAGGAAGTTCTCAAGGTTGAGAGCAAGTAATTCCTGCACAAAAGAAAAAGCGTTCGTTTTTACGGGCGCTTTTCTTTTTGAATTCTGAAAAAACAAAAAAACCCCTTTTCAAAAACACAAAAATATGCTATGATTATACTTGAATGAAAATATATTGCCGAGGAGTGAGCGTAAATGGATATGAAAATATTAAATCTGAGATCTGTTCGACAAATATTTGCTTTGTTTCTTGCGATTTTGCTCGTTTTTCTTGCTGTCGGCTGCTCGAAAAAAGACGGTGAGGAGAGCGGAGAAAATATTCTGGCTTATGAAAACGTTGATCTTTCCAAAGCTGTAAAATTGGGAGAATACAAGGGACTGACCGTCAGTATGCTTGACGGTGAAACAAAGTCTGCGTCGGTATGGCGCGTTGTCTTAGACTCGTCTGAGGTGCTTGAATATCCCGAGCGGCAGCTCGATTACTATCTTGCGCAGACAAAAGCGCGTTGCGAATATTACGCGTCTATTCATAACGTCAGTTACGCGGAGGCTCTTACTGCCCTCGGATATAGCGAGGAGTCTATGCTCAGCGAGGCAAAGTCGCTCGTCGCTTCCGATATGATCGGAATGGCGATCCGCGAAAGCGCGGGTATTGCGCTTACCGACGACGAAAAGAACAGACTTTTTGAAAGGTACGCCGAAAAGTACGCGCAGGATTGGGGATATAACCTCTCCTACGTTAAGGATTCGCTTTCCGAAGAGGTCTTTGGTCTTATGCTTTACGAAAAAACTACCGAGTATCTTATTGTCAATAATACCTTTGTCACGGCTGAATAAAATTTGATAAATTGTCGTTTGTCGGAGGACGCGAGGACGCGATGAGGGAACTTTTTTGAAAAAAAGTTCCCTCAAACTCCCTCAAAAAACTTTCTAAAAATAAGGTTTTGCGTAACCATAACGGCTACACAATAAATCCTTTTCAGGAAGTTTTTTGCCAAGCTTTTTTTCAAAAAAGCGGAAATCGCGTCCCCCGCATCCCCCGCGTCCTATTTAATAAAATTTTACGGAAAAACAAAAATGAAAGAATGTTATCTTTGTCCCCGTCTTTGCGGTGCTCGTAGAGAAGCGGGAGAATACGGTTTTTGCTCACAGGGTGCGCAAATGCGCGTGGCACGGGCATCTTTACATATGTTTGAAGAACCGCCCATAAGCGCTACGCGCGGCTCGGGAACGGTCTTTTTTTCGGGCTGCTCCTTGCGGTGTGTCTTTTGTCAGAACCGTGCGATCAGCCGATCTGACTGCCGAAGCGATAACTCGGAGATCGGCAGAGAAGTGAGCGTCGACGAGCTTTGCGAGATATTTTTCTCGCTAAAAGAACAAGGCGCGCATAATATAAATCTTGTAACTCCAACGCATTTTGCCGACAAGATAGCCATAGCTCTCGCGCGTGTCAAGGACAAGCTATTGATCCCCGTTGTTTATAATTCCTCGGGCTATGAGCGTGTTGAGACACTGAAAATGCTTGACGGTCTTGTGGATATCTATATGCCCGATATGAAGTACGGCACGTCGGAGTGCGCCGAGCGTTATTCCGCCGCTCCCGATTACGTCGAGGTAGCCGTCGCGGCTATTTCGGAAATGTTCAGGCAGACGGGTGAGCCGCGATTCGATCAAGACGGTCTGCTTCTGCGCGGTACGCTCGTGCGCCATCTCGTTCTTCCCTCACACAGAAAGGACAGTATCCTTGCGCTTGATACCCTCGCTAAAGCAGTTCCGCCCGATAAAATATTGCTTAGCGTTATGTCGCAGTATACACCCGAGTTCTCGCTCGATTCACCCTATGAAAATCTTCACCGCCGCGTGACCTCCTTTGAGTATAACTCCGTCGTCGATCACGCCGCTTCGCTCGGATTTAACGGCTTTACTCAATCCCGTTCCTCTGCTTCTGCTTCCTATACCCCCGATTTTTGAGGACGCGGGGGATGCGAGGGGATGCGAAAAGGATGCGTTCGACCCTTTGTTGAAAGAAAGGGTCGAGCCCCAAAGAACTTCCTGAATGGAGTTTTTAAGAAAAAACGTTTGGAAATAAAAAAAGGGTTTGGTTTTTCTCTGAGGTAAAAACAGGTTGGACGGCTAAAGCCACCAACCGCTGTTTTATGGGTATTTATTATTTTGATTTTCTGAATAAAAAGATTATGCCCAATATTGATAAATAATGGACTGTCGAGGACGCCGGTCCCTACAAAAAATGGTATAATTTTGTTTGTATTCCCCTCTCCGTAAGGCGACGGCAAACTCAAACAAATTTCAATTTCACCATGTAGGGACCGGCGTCCTCGACGGTCCGTTTTAATAAAAATAACATCGAGCATATTTTCGTTGAATAGAATATTTTTCTTAATTTACCCAAAGAAAGTGTGGTCGGTGGCTTTACGCCGTCCGACCACTTTCTTCCATAGAGAAAAACTAAACAAATTTAGTTATCACAAAAGGTTATTTATAAATACCCCCCTGCAATGCTTTCTTCTTTGGTTACTTTCTTCTTTCGCGAAAGAAGAAAGTAACATAAATCGCGTCCTCCGCGTCTCCGTGTCCTTATCTACCTATGTTAAAGCGGTTTTTACAGCGAGGGCAGATAACGGTATGTTTACCTTTAGCTTTAGGGAGGCGGAGTACGGCTTTACAATGGGGGCATTTTTTATAGATATGAGTTTTTCTATCGCGGAATTTATTACGGCGGAGCTTAAAGAAGCCGCAGAACCTATCATTTTCACGTCTTCGTTTCTGTATATTCCGAGAGAACATACGGAAGAAGATAACGCAGATAAGCGTCATAGAGAAAATAAAATAAGAGAAGCTGAACCAAATAGAATCGATAAACAGAGAGAGG
Organism: Eubacteriales bacterium; assembly: GCA_045533915.1. Taxonomy (GTDB): domain Bacteria; phylum Bacillota; class Clostridia; order Oscillospirales; family CAG-272; genus HGM12713. The sequence continues at coordinate 8,317 of JAZSIP010000098.1, read as the reverse complement.
ACGGTAGAAACGACGACAGCAACGGCGTAAACGATAATAAGCGTTTTATTGAGTGTATCCGAGCCGTAGCGGCCGTACATAAACCGATACAATTTATTTTTTAATTTACCCATGTATACCTTTTTCTATCGGGACTGCTGCGCAAAGCTATGCGCGGCAGTCCCGATCTTTAATTATTTATTCTGTTCTGAGGGCTTCAACGGGGTCTTTCTTAGAAGCCTTGCTTGCGGGGATAAGACCTGCTATGATGGTAAGTCCCATGCTTATAACAACGAGCACAAGAGCCGCAACGGGCGGGAGCACCGCTTTGATATTTTCAAAGCCCGTAAGACCTTGGATAATAGCGTTTGTGGGGAAACAGAGCAGGAGTGTGGTAAGAATACCCAAGATACCTGCGGCAAGACCGATAATAAACGTCTCCGCCTTGAATACTCGCGAGATATCCTTCTTGGACGCACCGATGGCGCGTAGGATACCGATCTCCTTTATTCTTTCGAGCACCGAGATGTTGGTGATAATTCCTATCATTATCGAAGAAACGACAAGAGAGATAGAAACGAACGCGATGAGAACGTAAGAGATAACGTCGATGATAATGGATACAGAGGACATCATAATACCGATAAGGTCGGTATATTCTATCTTGTCATCATCGTCAACGGTATCGTTGTAGTCGGTAATGAACTGCTCGATCTGTTCTTTGGAAGCAAAGTCCTTGGCGTAGAAGTTTATCGATGCGGGGGAAGCTTCCTGTGCATCACCAAGCTTTTTGAGAGTGGATTTAAGTGTTGCATCGGTTTCGGGTGCCATCATGGTCAGAAGTTCGATTATTTCCTCTGTGGTCATATCGATTTCGGAAGCCTTGTCGTTAGCCTCCTCCTGACCGGCCAAGGATCTTATCCACATTACACAGAAATCTTTGGAAAGCGAGATGGTTCCGAGCATAGCTTCAAGTGTGGGATAAAATTCGGATACGTTTGTCGAATACTGTGCAAGAATACCTATCAATGTACCGTATTGCTGCTGATCCTGAGCTATACTGGGCAGACAGAATTCAAAATCCTCTCTTGAATCTATTGCGAGAACTCCGTCCTGTGAAAGCGTCTGATGAACTATCATTTTTGCGGTCATAGGGATCGGAACGCCGGGGATCGTTATTGGGGTATCGCCTAATTTGTCATACATCGCAAGCGCAAGGGCTTTTTTATCTGTGTCGTTGAGCAGTGTGGCGTAGGTGATAAACTTTTCGAGCTTCTGGCTCATCTGCTTGCCTTCTTCAAGCTCGTTGCTTGCTGTCTTGAAATCTTCTATAAGCATACCGCCCATCATGGACGATATTTGACTCATGGTATTTGCATCGAACGCCGCAAACAGCTCGTGTACGGTATCAACGGTGTATTTCTTGTTTTCAAGCTCGTGGGGAAGACCTGTGGTAATGTTTATAGTGGGATTTGCCTTTTGCTGTTTGAGTATCTCGCTATTAGCGTTCATTTCAAGCACAGTGTCTGTGAGCATTTTTGAATAAGCAATAGGGCTTGATATAGAGGTTGCCGTAGCATCAACGCGAGGACGAATGATTCCTGATATCTTAAGCTTCATTCCATGTTCGATAACAAAGCTTTCTTCGTTGTAATTGGGGTCTTCGCGCACGTCCTTCCAAACGTGGTATTTGTTACCATTGTCTCCCGTATATTGCTCTTGGTCATAGTCTTTTTCAAAGAAATCGGGAGTGTTTACGAGATAGAACTCCGAGTTGAGGAAGTAATCAAAATCGAACGGCTCGATAGGTTCGTCCTTGTATTCCTTGTCGGTCATAAGCGTTTTCATTATATCCTCAAGATTGCCTTGGTCGAGTATACCGAGCATATAAAGCGTCATTCTGCTTATCTGATTGTTCTTATTTACGACAAGCACGACTTCGTTTGCTTCCTTGGGCCACGCACCTGCGACAACGTCGTACTGCTGATCCAGAAGCTCCTGATTGTCTATCATCTCGGTCATAACGTCCATCATACCCGACGATCCCGCAAGCTCACTAAGACCCGCAAAGCTTTCGCCCATATTGTCGAGCATTGTGCCAAGTCCGAGCTTTGTAACTCGGTTATAATCCTTACCGTCCTTGTCCTTGTCGGGAACTATATTGTAGACCTGAAGATTGAGGTCGTAGGTGTATTGGATATCGTTTACGTAGGGCGAGATCTTGTCAAAATTCGTGTCGATATGAGCCTTGAATTTTTCAAGATTGTTTGTCGTTGTGGACATCATGGCGTTTACCATCTTGCCCATTGAATCGTCAACGTAGATCTTGTTGGGATCTCTTTGCGCGTTTGCTTCCTCTTCGACCGTGGTCATAGCGCTCATCATTGCGTTAAGGTCGCTCGTTTCTTTCATAATAGAGAGCGGATAGGTAGAGAGCGTATCCTCCTGAACCTGATCGATAAAGAGCTGAATACCGTTGGAAAGCGAGAGTATAAGCGCGATACCGATAATACCGATACTTCCCGCAAAGGATGTCATTATAGTTCTTCCTTTTTTTGTAAGGAGGTTCTTAAAGGAGAGAGATATAGCCGTGCCAAAGGACATAGAAGATTTTTTAGCCTCAGCCTTTTTCGCCTTTTTGTCTTTTTTGTTCTGGATAAGTTTTTGCGTGTCCTTTTCAACGAGGCTTTCATATTCTTCCTCAAGGATAGGATCCGAGTCTCCCACGACTTCACCGTCGGAAAGACGGATTATTCTCGTCGAATACTGCTCGGCGAGGTCGGGGTTGTGCGTTACCATAATAACGAGTCTGTCCTCAGCGACCTCTTTGAGAAGGTCCATGATCTGAACACTCGTCTGGGTGTCAAGCGCACCTGTAGGCTCGTCGGCAAGCAGGATATCGGGGTTGTTGACAAGTGCGCGCGCAATGGCAACTCTTTGCATCTGTCCGCCTGACATCTGGTTCGGCTTTTTGTTGAGTTGATCGCCAAGTCCGACCTTTGTGAGCGCCTCAACAGCGCGAGCGCGTCTTTCGGCGCGTGAAACACCCGAGAGGGTGAGCGCGAGCTCGACGTTCGAAAGAACGGTCTGGTGAGGGATCAAGTTGTAGCTTTGGAAAACGAAGCCGATGGAGTGGTTGCGATAGGTATCCCAATCCTGATCCTTGAAAAGCTTGGTCGATCTTCCATTGATAATAAGGTCGCCGTCAGAATATCTGTCAAGACCGCCGATAATATTAAGCATAGTGGTCTTTCCGCATCCCGAAGCACCGAGGATAGAGACGAATTCATTCTCTCTGAATCGGAGATCTACGCCGTTGAGAGCTTTAACTTCCGTATCGCCCGTGACGTAAGTCTTTACGATATTTTTTAGTTCGAGCATTTTTACTCCTTTTCGAAAAATTCGATTTTAAAAATATAACAAAATTTATTTTAACACTATTTTTTTAACATAAAATATATATAAACGCAAAATTGTGTGAACATTTGTGACGGCTTTATGAAAAAAGCTTTCCCAAATAAAAAATACAGGATACTTGGAAGAAAATACACGTAATAAAATCAAATGTCAAGTAAACAATAATCTTGAACGGTATAAAACGTTCAAGGAGGAAAGACACAATGATCATGGATAGGATAGCCCTTATTATCACTATCATCGGCGCTCTGAACTGGGGAAGCATCGGTCTTTTCAAGTTTGATATCGTCGCATGGCTGTGCGGTGGGCAGACGGCTCTTGTCAGCCGTATAATATACACGGTGGTCGCTTTGGCGGGCATTTGGTGCGTGTCCCTTCTTTTCCGTACTCGCGAGCGTTTTGAGGCTCTTGACGAGTAAGAAAAAGGAAAGATGCGCGGGGTAGCGCCTCGGCAACCCGAAGGCGTAGGACTCCGAACGGTTATAAAAAAACCAAACGACATTTTCATTAGGAAAATATGCACAAACAACGGCGAAAAGAAAGGCTCCCTTGTGTAAAGGGAGCTGTCACCGAAGGTGACTGAGGGATTGTTTTTATAAAAATATTGCTTTTTGGACAATCCCTCCGTCATTTTCTAAAGAAAATGTCACCTCCCTTTACACAAGGGAGGCTTTTTGTTGAAGTATACTTTAATGTGAACTGCCTCTTATTTTTAGTTTTGCAGTCCTTGTATCTTTTCATACAATACGTCGGACAAGGCGGTAAATTCCTCGACCGAGAGCTTTTCTCCACGGATATTTGGGTCGTGTCCGCAGTCTGTGACAGCCGCGGTTATCTCCTCCTTTGAAAGCTCGGAGAAAACTGCTGAGAGGGCATTCGGAAGCGTTTTTCTTCTTTGCTCGAAAGCTGCTCTCACCGTGCGGAAAAAGGTCTTTTCATCGGCAGGACGGCAAGGCTTTTCCTTAAATAACTTTATACGGACGACAGAGGAATCGACCTTGGGCGCGGGGATAAAGTTGCCAGCCGACACCTTGAAGAGCTTTTCGGGAGTGCCGTAATAGTTAAGTACAGCCGTTATAGCGCCGCAGTCCTTTCCACCGGGGGCGGAGCAGAGACGGTCGGCGACCTCGGACTGAATCATTATCGTGATATAGTCAAAGGGAAGTCCCGATTCAAGAAGCATCATAAGTATCGGTGTGGTGATATAGTAGGGAAGATTCGCGCAGACCGAGACCTTGCCCTTTTCAAAATAGGGGGAAAGGAGAGTTTTGAGGTCGGCTTTCATAACGTCCGCGTTGATAACGGTGACATTGTTGTATTCGCCGAGCGTATATTTGAGCACGGGGATAAGTCCGCGGTCGATCTCGACGGCAACTACGTGCTTGTAGCGTTGCGCGAGTTCGCTTGTCAGAGAGCCTATACCTGGTCCTATCTCAAGGATAGTGCTTTCCGCATCGTCACAGCAATTGTCCGCTATGTCCTCAACGACCATATTGTTAGTCAGAAAGTTCTGTCCGAACTCTTTTCTGAAATTTATTGAGAACATCGCCATTATTTGCTTTATGTTGCGTATATCGCATAGATTCATAGGCATATTAAAAGATTCCTTTTGAATATAGTGTTTATTTATATGATTAATTGTAACATAAAAAGCTTTCAAAATCAAGTGATAACGAGGATTTTTGTGTTTTTTCGGAAAAAGTATTGACAAAAGCGATATTTTAGATTATAATATCAATGTTGCGCTGGTGTAGCACAGTCGGTAGTGCAGCTGATTCGTAATCAGCAGGTCGTGTGTTCGAGTCACATCACCAGCTCCAGAAAAGTCCCGCAAATCCTTGGTATTACAGGGTTTGCGGGACTTTTCTCATACAACTGCCGACATACCATGCAGGCGTATGAGAGAGGAATGCAGTTTGAGTATATCCCCGCCGACGTTATAGAGAAGACACGCAAGCTTGAGATGATCCAGCGTAAAATGGAGCGCGATATCCGCATGGAGAAGGAAAAGACCGCTCTCTACATGATAGTCTACAAGCAGAGCGGAAACGAGTCTGTGCATAAACAGGAGATAGCATTCCGTAAAAACGCTACCGCCATGCGAAAGCAGCTCGAATCTTTCTGCCGAGCCAACGGTCTTGTATATTACCCCGACCGCATCAAGATCATGGAGGGCGAGGATATCTATTTGAGGACGAAGGGGAAGAATGATAAGATTGCGTTGAGTGCGAAAAATATAAAAGACACAAATTACGCAACCGAGGTTAATTTACCACAAAAACTATTGACAAGTTCAAGCAAAAGTGCTATAATGCAAATGGATAATGTAAAAGTGCGTGAGTGGTACCTTGACAAAGTTTCAAAAATTCCCGATGAAATCGATCCAACGCTTCCAATAGAGGATCGCGCAAAGCAAGCTTTCGAAGCCAGAAATCGCATTAGAACCGAAGCAAGAAATATGATGATTGATCAAGAAACTCGACAAAAGCTTGACAAAGAACGTCCAAATAAAACCTTTGAGGAACTTGTCGAGTCTAAAATGAAGCGTAAAGGTATGACAAGGGAAGAGGCTATTCAAGACGTATATAATACCGCTACCAAAACCAACGCAAACGTCAATAAAGAATTAGGATTAGGTGGTGAATAAAATGTTTTCGTATACTGTTTCAAAAAATGCAGATAAGAAAATGTTTGACAAAGCCTGTGCTTTGATAGAAGAAAAATTAAAGTTTTTTGAAAAAAAAGATATTTTGGAAGATGTAGATGGATCTCAAATACAGATTTACAACACTTCTAACGGAAACATCAAGGTATTAAATGATTACGAAGTTGATGCCGTATATGTTGATTCCGAGGTAAATTTGAATCACGTTTTTAGTTTTTAAATAATTAAGCAACTTAAGCCACCTCACGGGTGGCTTTTTTGTTTCAAAGTACCTACCCAAGTACCTACCCAAGTACCTACCCAAGCTAGTAAAGTAAAGAAAAGTAAAGTAGAGAAAAGTGAAGTAGAGAAAAGTAACACTCCCCCTACCCCCTCTCAAGAGGGTGTGGACGCATGCTTTGAAGAATTTTAAGACACATTCAAGTTGTCGTTCACGGGTTCAAACTTTGTGATATAATGTATACAGTAACAGAAGCATCAAGCGACGGCTTGGTGCTTTTTCTTTTACCCCAAAATTTTGCCCGAGACGGCGTAAAACTATCAAGGCGTGCGGAGCGAACCGTGTTAAAAAAGCGTAGCCGAAAAGGAAGTTGTATAAATGAAAAAACAAAGAAAAAACTCACCGCCTACGAAATAGCGGAACTAATAATCGAAGCCGTCGTCGCAATCTCTGCTTTGATTACCGCTATTAAGTGGTGGTGAGCAAGTCAAATAGGGGCGAAAGCCCCTCCCTCGAAAGAGGTTTATAAACAGTATATCACAAAGAAAGGAGAATTGCAAGATATATAGTAAGATTTTTTGAAAGACTGCTTGAGGTTTATTTTGTTTTTATATTGACTTTACATCTGTTAAGTGGTATACTTTACCGAGGTAAAGACTATTATTTCAGAGGACTTTGTAATGTATAGAAAGTATTTCGGAATAAAGGCGGCGTGTTACGTGTCGAATATCGGCGGAGCGGTGATAGGAACGCTTCCACCGATATTGTTTATCACGTTCAGAGAACTGTACGGCATATCCTATACCTTGCTCGGAACGCTCGTGGTGATAAATTTTTTCACACAGCTTATAGTTGACCTTATCTTCTCATTCTTTTCGCATAAATTCAATATACCCTTTGCTGTAAGACTGATGCCGATCTTTTCTGTTTTGGGATTGATCTTGTACGCTCTCTCTCCGATAATTTTTCAAGGCAACGTATATCTCGGACTTGCTCTCGGAACGGTTCTGTTTTCGATCTCGGGAGGCTTTGGCGAGGTGCTGATAAGCCCTATTATAGCGGCGATACCATCGGAAAATCCCGATAGGGAAATGAGCAAGCTTCATTCGATATTCGCGTGGGGCTGTGTCGGAGTGGCAATATTCTGCACGGTATTTTTGCTTCTCATAGGCGGAAAGTATTGGCAGATACTCACCGCCGTTCTTGCGATTTTTCCTCTTGTCTCGGCGATACTTTATTCCCGCGCGACCTTTCCCAAGCTCGAAAAGCCCGAACGCGCCTCGGGAATCCTTGATCTTTTCAAGCAAAAAGCACTTTGGCTGTGCATTCTTTCGATATTCTTCGGCGGCGCGGCGGAGTGCACTATGTCGCAGTGGAGCTCGAGCTATATCGAAAAGGCTCTCGGAATACCAAAGATATTCGGAGATATTTTCGGAGTCGCGCTCTTTGCCTTTGCCCTCGGACTTGGGCGCTCACTTTACGCAAAATACGGAAAAAATATAGAGAAAATGCTTTTCTTAGGCTCTATCGGAGCTACTGTTTGCTACGGAGTTGCGGTGTTCTCGAATAACGCGATCATCGGACTTATCGCCTGCGCGGTCACGGGATTTTGCGTGTCTATGCTTTGGCCGGGAAGCCTTATTGCCGTTGCGGACAGGATACCTCACGGAAGTGTCGTTATGTATGCTATGATGGCGGCGGGCGGAGACCTTGGCGCGTCTGTAGGTCCTCAGCTTGTGGGAATAGTATCCGATGCCGCGGGAATAAGATACGGACTTTTAGCAGGATTGTTTTTCCCGCTTTTCGGAATAGCGGTGAATTTTATCCTTTTAAGACAGAGAAAAAAGCGACTTGAAAAATAGAAGCGTCACAAAAAGGCGGAATCTTCCGCCTTTTTGCGCGAATTGTAGAGATTAAAATTCAAACAAATTGCGGTTTATCGGTGAGGACGCGGAGGATGCGATGAGGGAACTTTTTTGAAAAAAAGTTCCCTCAAACTCCCTCAAAAAACTTCCTAAAATAAAATTTTGCATAGC
>JAZSIP010000100.1:0-3406 GCA_045533915.1 Eubacteriales bacterium | reverse complement strand
AAATATACTGTTTCACCAATCCCTCCGTCATTTTCTTGCGAAAATGCCACCTCCCTTTACACAAGGGAGGCTCTTTGTTTCTTTGCGTTTGTATATTTTGCTACCTGAAGTTTTTTTAAGCCACTTTGTCAGCAAGCTGACCGACAGATTTTTGATCTGTCGGTTTTTTTGTTTACGCTTCCTCGTCGTTCGAGAGGAATATAACTACCTTACGGTTGTTTTCCGAGCCGATAGAGTTGGTGGAAACGCCCTCCATATTCTGAATCTCGGAGTGAATAATTCGTCTTTCGTAAGGGTTCATAGGCTCAAGCATAACGCTCTTCTTGTACTTGATGACCTTTCCCGCCATTCTTCTCGCGAGAGCGCGGAGCGTTTCCTCTCTCTTTGCTCTGTAGCCCTCAACGTCAACGGTGATCTTAACGTAATCACCCTTCTTGCCGTCGATACGCTTGTTAGCCGCAAGATTTGCGAGATACTGGAGAGAATCGAGTGTGTCACCGTGGTGTCCGATAAGGATAGCCGCGGATTCTCCGCTTATGCTGATGCACTTTTCTCCGTTTTCGCCGTCGGTCATCTCGACCTCAGCTTCAATATTCATATCGGAAAGAAGCTTCTTGATAAACTCAAGAGCGTTTACCTCTCCGCCTACCGTATAGGTCGCGCTGATCTTTGCGTCTGCCGCGCCTATTCCGAACAGCCCCTTTTTAGGCTCTTCGAGAACGGTGTATTCAATAGCCTTTGCATCGGGTGCTCCGAGCTCAGCTACCGCAAGAGCTACCGCTTCTTCGATAGTTTTAGCGGTTGTAATAATTTCCTTTTTCACTTTAATGTTTCTCCGTATTTATTTTTCAGTGTCGTTTTCGGAATCGTTTTCTTTTTTCTCTTCCTTTTTGTCGTCCTTTATGGGAGCTGCGGAGAGGATTCCTTTTTTGTTAGCTTCCGCTTTCTTTGCGGCATCTGCCGCCTCCTGTGCTTCAAGTGCCTCGCGGCGAGCCTTTGCGGCGTTCGCTGTATCGGCGAAGTCCTCGTCGTCGATATGGTGGAGCGAACGGACAACTCTGCCCGACTTGTTCTTCGGTGCTTTTTCAGCACGAACGTTCATTTCCTTTTCAGCCGCCTTGTAGTCCTCGTCGGTAAATACGGGAACGGGCATAGCTTTCTTGAGGATCGCTTGCTTACCAATGCCGAGGATACACTTGAATATCCAATATACACCGATAGCGGCAGGGGTAATGAAAGCGATATAAACGCTCATCAGAGGCATCATAACGTCCATCATATTGTTGGAACAGCCCATAGCCTTGTCGTCAGTGACGGGCTGGTAGGTGAGCTTGCGGGTTATCTTCATACTGAAGAAATAAGCAAGGAACGTAACTATGGGGATAAGGAGCAACCACCAGTTCTGCGCGAAGCTTGAGAAAGCCAAGGTCGGCTGAAGACCGAGGTCGAATCTGTTGAGGAAGCTCAGCTGAGGAACGTCAGCGATGTCCTGAATGTGCTCCGCAAATCCCTCGACACCCGAATATACGCCAACTCCGTGAGTGGAGATAACGTTTCTCATATCGGAAGCGAGGCTGAGGTTTCTTGCGAGGTCGTACTCAACGCCCGTAAAGCTCTTTGTAACGTTCGCAACGTTTGCGATAGCATCGGCGGAAAGACCGCAGATGTAGCGCAGAGGGTTCAGAACGATGTTGTAAAGCGCGATGATAATAGGAAATTGGATAAGAAGGGGAAGACAGCCGCCCATGGGGTTGTAGCCCTCTTTTTGATAGAGCGTCTGTATCTCCTGCGTCATTTTCTGCTGTGTGGGTTTGTCGTCCCTGCCCGCGTACTTTTTGCGGATAGCCATTTCCTTGGGACGAAGCTTTGCCTGCTTAATTGAATTTTTCTGTTGCTTGATACCAAAGGGAAGCAGAATGATCTCAATAATTACCGCAAAGACCAAAAGAGCGAACAAATATTGATTGCCCATGATCCAGTTACAGAATTTGATCACATAACCCATTGGTATATTGATAATATCCCAGATTGAACTCATCAGATAATTTTTTTACTTCTGAAAAAAGAAGCTTTCTCCTATTCGTTTTTGGGTGTTTTGTCATTGTCCTCCGTCTTTTCAAGATCGGAATGAGTATTTTTTTCGCCATCCTTTGTGTCTCTTCGGTATTTCGGGATCTTTTTTGGCGGAACGGGGTCATACCCTCCCGCGCAAAACGGATTACAGCGTAAGATACGCCACACCGTCAGTCCGAAGCCGACGAAGAAGCCGCGTTTCATAAACGCCTCAAGGGCGTAGGCAGAGCAAGTAGGCGTAAACCTACAGCAAGGATTTCGTTTTAGCGGCGATAAAAATTTCTGATAAAGCCGTATCAGCCAAGCGCAAACGTACTTCATTGTTTTTCTTTTTCCGCGTTCTTTGCGCGGTCTTTTTGCATTTCAAGCTTAGAAAAAGCGAATTCAAGCTCACGCGAAACGTCGGTGCTTTTTGCATCGTTTATAGCCTCACGCGCGGTGATAACGATAAGAAAACCCGTCTTAAGCCCATCGCGCACATCGTCATACGCCGCGCGTATAACGCGCTTTGCGCGGTTGCGCTCGACAGCGCCGCCGATCTTTTTGGAGACCGTAAGACCAAGCCTGTTGACAAAGACCTTCTGCGGATTCTCCTTTTTAAGTCGCGCGGCGGCAAAGTCGCGCAGAACGTAGACCGCGGTGTACTTCCCCACGAATCTCTTGCCCTGACGGTACGCCTTATTATACAGATGATTTTCCGTTATCGCGATATTCTTCATTTCTCTAAACCGTCCATATACTAAAAACCCCGATGCTCTAACAAAACAGAGAGAACTGTTTTTAAGGTCATCGGCGGTTTTTATGTTTTAAGCAAATTTACTTAAAAATCAATAGGTCAGTCTTTTTCTGCCCTTAGCGCGTCTTCTCTTGAGTACGTTTCTACCGTCAGCGGTAGCCATTCTCTTTCTGAAGCCGTGTTCTTTTTTTCTCTGACGCTTTTTGGGTTGATAGGTTCTGAGCATTGCGTTGCACCTCCTTAATTTTGTGTTTGATCTCGGACTAAAAAACGCCCAAGACCCTTACGGAAGCGTTTTGCTTTTCAGCCGAAAATACGCTTTATACAATGACATCTTATATTAAACCATAAAAAAGTCCGTTTGTCAAGAGTTTTTTTGATTTTTTTATCTTTATTTCATTTTATTAACATTTTTTGAGACAAAAAATACAGCTTTAGCGTTCAAATTTTGATTTATCGGGAAGACGCGATGTCGCTTTTTGAAAAAAGCTCCGCAAAAACTTTCCTGAGAAGGATTTATTGTGTAGCCGTTATGGCTATGCAAAATTTTATTTTAGGAAGTTTTTTGAGGGAGTTTGAGGGAACTTTTTTTCAAAA
>JAZSIP010000073.1:0-5170 GCA_045533915.1 Eubacteriales bacterium | reverse complement strand
CTCCGCTTCGCTTCGTGGCGCTTTTTCTATTGCATTTAATTTTTCTTTACCTTCTAGTCTGATTTTCTTCACCCCAACTATTGACAAAGAGCCTTTTTTTCGTACAAAGGAAGGGATTCGAAGGCGGAGCGGTGTTGAATGACATGCCAGTGGCATGTCAGAACCGCGGAGTGACCGAGCCCGCAGGCGAGACCGAATCCCTTACGGCGAAGTAACGCTTTTGCGTTACTTGTTTTTTTATTTGATATTGAAAAACGGTAGCTTTTATGCTATAATAAACTCAGAAAGGCGGTGATATCATGGAAAAAAACGTTATATCGCGTGAAAGCTGCAAAAAAGATCTGGAGCATTTAGTAAGAGCAGATCTGTTTAGCGAATTGATATTGTTTGGTGTTGTAGCGGTTTTCTGTGTTCCGTGTATAATTGGGGCAATATTCCTATTTAAATACGTGCCGATCCTTGCAATCGTATTAATTCTTGCGTGTGCCGCCCCGCTTGCTTTGTTTATATATAAACTTATAAAAAATATTATTGCGGTGCGATTGGTAAAAAAAGACGGATTTTCCATTATAAAAGATACTGTATGCCGCTTGTCAAAAGGCGAGGGCGGAGGGAGACATGCATCCGTTGATGCGATATATTTTACAAAGCACGGAAGATTTGTTCCTGGACAATCCGTGTTTGATATTACGTCTCTTCACGACGAATTTTATTTGGTCGTACTGAATGATAAGAAAAAAGAAATCAAATTTGCTTATCATACGATGATGTATGATTGTAAAGAGCTTGATCAAGCGCAATAACGATTGTTTTTTATAAACGCATTTAGCTTCTTTTTACAAAAAACTCCGCTATCCCACTAAAAACAGCAGTTTTTTCTGGGATAGCCTTTTTTATTTCTTCGCTCAATATTACAGACGTGACTTTTGTTCCGTATTTAGCCGCGGTCAATGTTTTATCAAGAAACTCAACAAATTCGCAAACAGACTCGTTTGACAAGACCGACCGCTCGGGTATTCCCAAAAATAATCGCGATAGCTTTTCAATATCGAGACAAAGAAAATCAAAGCTCGGTAATTTATCTAAAGAACATAACATAAGCGGAGAAGAGATAAGAAGTCCTATTTGTATCTGGGTGTTTTGCTCGTGTTCTGCTTTTTTCAAAATCTCTTTGGCTTCAAAAATAGCGTCGAAGCATTTTTTTGCGCCCGATACGGTCAGAGCGCAAGGCCCACCGCAAAGAATACGTATCTTTCCGTATACTGCGGCGCGGAATATCGCTTTTGCGTGTGTCAAAAAACGCTCACGCGCATCGTCGTTCATTGGATATGCAGGGCAGAGCATAAGTGTTAGGCATAGCGGCCGCACGCTTTCGCAAAGATCTCTGAAATCGTCAAAAAGCTCGTCCTCGCTTCGTATCTCTCCTTTATTTCCCGCTGAGCAAATGTGAAGAGCTCCGATAGGAGCTTGATCTTTTTCTGAATTATCAAAAGCCAAGTAGGATATCGGCGCGCAACAATCATATAACTCGTTTGATACCGAACCGAACAGATTTAAATATTTACTTAATGTATCTATGTCTGGATCTACGAACAAAGAGGCAATACTCGGATCAAGTATTGCGATTTTGCCGTTGTGCAGCTCGGGAAGAGAGGGAAGCGTTAATATCGGAATAATTAGCTCCTCGGCTTTGCGCAATGCGAAAGGATCGGTAGCAGAGCCTATTACAACAACGGCGATAACGTTGGACGTATCTGAGAGCGATAATAAAAGGTCTGAAAGATCATTACAGTTTACCGCCAAAATAGTCGCGCTGTCAAAATTCGGTATTTTTTTGATATCCGTTACAAAAAAGAGATATCCTGCCACGCAATCGCATGCTGTGCAGATATTCCCTTTGTATACAGCGCTTTTTTGATATCCCGAACTGTTAAAAGAACTCCTCATAGCTTCCTCCGAATTTTTTGAGCCATAGTGTTAATAGGATTAACGATTTGGAAAAATATATGCAGATTCAAGAGTTCAATTCTATCAAAAAAATCTTGACATATTATTAGTTGTGTGCTAAAATATTATTTGTGAATTTGCAGTCGGCAAATTACAAAAATTCAAAAAAGGTGGTTTTAATTATGAAGGTTATAGTTGTTAAAGATTATGAAGAAATGTCAGATCAGGGCGCGGAGATAATGAAGGAAGTTATCAAGAATAATCCGTCTTGCGTTTTAGGTCTTGCTACGGGCGACACTCCTATCGGAATGTATAACCGTTTGGCAGAAGCATACGAAAAAGGAGAGCTTGACTTTTCAAAGGTCAGCTCGGTAAACCTCGACGAGTATTATCCTATTTCCCCCGATAACGACCAAAGCTACCGTTACTTTATGAACAAAAACCTTTTTGACCGCATCAATATAGATAAGGCTAACACCAATGTTCCCGACGGTATGGCAAAGGACGTTGAAAAGAGCTGTGCAGAGTATGAGGAAAAGATAGATGCTCTCGGAGGAATCGATATTCAGGTCCTCGGTATCGGAAGAAACGGACATATCGGCTTTAATGAGCCCGACAGTGAGCTTATTCCCGCTACTCACCTTACAAATCTTACAGATAGTACCATAGCAGCAAACGCTCGTTTCTTTGAGTCCGAAAATGACGTTCCCAAGCACGCGCTTACAATGGGTATTGAGAGCGTATTCAAGGCTCGCAAGATAATCGTTGTAGCTTCGGGAGCAAACAAGGCAGAGGCTATCCGCGCAACAGTTTGCGGAAATCTTTCCACGAATTGCCCCGCCTCTCTTCTTCGTCTGCACCCCGACGTAACCATAATCTGCGATGAGGCGGCGTACTCGCTTTGCAAGTAATAATATTAAAATATAAAACACGGCTTGAATTTTCAAGCCGTGTTTGTTTTTGATGCTCCAATCACTCTAAATGTTTACTTTATGTCAGTTCCTTTTTTGTGTTTTTTTGGCAAACAAGTAAAGCATGTGAGCTCATACCTGTACAACTTTCGTGCAATGTCATTTTGTCATAGAGCGGTCTAAATAATTCAAACTTTTCATCTGATACATCATTGATTACTGATGCTATAAAAGAAAAATCCAATCCAAGATTTTTTAGCTTTTTAAATCCGTTTTTATATGCGATTCGCTCTATTTCCTCGGGCATTGTATAGTAATATATATATGGATGTACATCATCCGTATAGTTTTTTAGTATCATTTCATTAGCTCTAGTGTTAGGATATATTTTACGCCATTCATCATGTACGCATGTTCCTGCGTATTCTCCGACTTGATTTAAATATGCAAAAGCAACTATACCATTGTCAACACAAACCCGATAGCACTCTTTAAAAACCTTACTTCTCTCTTCGACAGGCAAATGGTACATCGGACCTAAACACAAAACAATATCAAAGCTATCACTGTCAATTTCTTGAAGATTAGTAGCATCTCCTAATTGACACGATATGTTTTTCAATTTCAAGTCTTTTATTTTGTTCTTGAAAATATTTATGTGATTTGGCACTATGTCAATACCTAAATATTCTTTGCATTTATTTGCGTAATAAATACCATAATGACCTGTAGCACAACCTATTTCCAAAATTCGAGAATCCTTTGTTATATATTCGGATAAATGTTTTTTTGTGTAATAAAATTCCAAAGAAGTCGAACGTGATTTTTGAAAACGGTTATCTTCTTTAACTCCATCTCCATACTTATGGATAATTCTGTTTTCATTAGATGACATATCAATACCTCCTTAAACAAAAAATCGATACAAAGCTAAAAAAATTCTGCTTGTATCGTGATAACCTATATTTTATGTCAATTACTTCAACAAAAAATTACAAAAAACAGGTACAACAATACAAGCCCGACAATTTTTTATACATTTTGCCGTGCTTTTTTATATTGTTTTTTAAATTCATAGAACAAAAAAACATTACCTGTATCCTTTCTAAATTTTTGTTGTTTCTGTGATTATAGCACATATTACATTGATTGTCAAGTATTTTTATATATGTTTGATTTTGATTGATTTTTCTCTTATATAAAAAACGCATTGGTAAATCCCGATTTCTATTCTTCTGTGTATAACTCGTCGTAGTACCAACGTATTGGATTCTCGTAAATGTATCGCAAATGTTCTTCATAATCCTGATGATTACGGATTATATGGTCGTTGGAACGAGACTGCCAAATATTTTCTCCATATTCTTTATTGCAAAAACGCTTAAATGTAGATATAAATTGTGAAAAAACGCTATTTGCTCTCTCGATGTTTGTAGGGACAGGCATCCTCTGTCAAGAGCAAGATTGTAAACAATTGTGCAAGAGGATTGTATACACATTTTATGTTCAATCTTTATGCTTTTGGAAGCCAAACGGAGCGTAGCGGAGAGAGGCTTCCAAAAGCGGCGCACGACTCAATCGAAGCGCGAAACGCGTCGGTTGAGCAGCTGCTCTTTCCTTAGATCGATCTCCGCGATCTTGTAGTTGCGGTAACATAGAGCGGCAAATTCTGCCCCCTCCGTTCGCAGCTCCAATTCCGCTCCCACCATGGATTCACTCAAATAAAACACCTTGCTGTCGAATCTCAGATAACCTTTGTAATTAACCTTAAGAACACGGTGCAATCCATTGTATTCGTAAGATTTTATGGTGTCAGGATATTTTCTTTCGCTCGGTATGTAAACGTCCGCGGGACAACGCATATCGATCGCCTCGTGAGGTCTGACCTCGTTGTACTTGGTACGCCATTCTTTGAGGTGTTTATCCGCATCGGCAAGGTCGATGAAAGCATTTCTTTTGAGAAGCTCATTCTTCATCGTACGGTGAAAGCGTTCTATCTTGCCTTGCGTTTGAGGGTGCAACAGGAGACCGTTTGCGGAAATCTTTCCACAAATTGCCCCGCGTCTCTTCTTCGTTTCCACCCCGACGTAACCATAATATGCGACGAGGCGGCTTACTCGCTTTGCAAGTAATTATCAGATAAAAAATGAGGTGTGAACTTTTAGTTCACACCTCAGGCTACTGACAAAGCTTATTTTAGAAAACCAAAGTATCAAATTGCACAAATAAAGGCTCCCTTGTGTAAAGGGAGCTGTCGAGCGAATGCGAGACTGAGGGATTGGAACTTAAAAAAATATACTGTTTCACCAATC
>JAZSIP010000048.1:0-12254 GCA_045533915.1 Eubacteriales bacterium | reverse complement strand
GAGCAGGTTGTTATATCGTTTGATTGGTTTAAATCGTTTGTATTAGGACCGTCGAGGACGCCGGTCCCTACAGTGTAGAAAAATTTGTACACATATTCCTCGCCGTGAGGCGACGGTAAAACCTAACGATCATAAATTATCTGGTAGGGACCGGCGTCCTCGACGGTCCGTTACCATTCGGTTTAATCTATGCTCACACAACATACCGACAAATCAAAATTTGAAATCAGCTTTATCTCACATACGCCTTTTCTATCTCACAAACGTACATACGGTGGTAATCCTTTGCCGTGTAATTTGACAAAAGCTCCTTATCTATAAAGCAGTTTTCCTCAAGATCCTGCGCGTAAAGCTTTTTGCAGACAAGCAAAAGCTTCGCTTCTTTTATACACGGAACGCCGTCAAGCTCAACAGTCGAAAGTCCAGCCTTTTTTAACTTGTCGTGATCGCGTCCGCTCTCTCTTCCGCAAAGAGTAAGCGCGCCTCTGTATTCCTCTCCCAAAAAAGCAAAGGATAAGCGATCCTCCTTTTCAACAAGAGAAAAGGTATGTCTCTGCGGTCTTATAAAAGATACACAAACAGGCTTGTTCCAAAGCACTCCCATAGTGCCCCAGCTTGCCGTCATAGCGTTGACTCTTTCGTTTTTCTCATCATTCGCCGTTATAAGCATCCAATCCTTGCCGATAAGCTTCATAACGTTTTCAAGCTCGTAAGGCGATATCTCTCTGAAATCTTCCATATATTACCCCCAAATATTCCTACTTAATATGATATCAAAAAACAGGCTTTTCGTCAATGTTTTTTCAAAACCAAAAACAAATATTAAAACATAATTCACAAATGTTCATAATTTATACAAACAATACTGTCGATATAGGTAACAAAAAAATGTATAATTATATATCATTGATATAATCATTATTCATTCGAAAGGTTTTCAAATGCAAAAGAATATTGAATTTATAAGAAAGCTCCCCATACCTATGGACCTCAAGGAGCAGTATCCTCTTAAAGAGGAATATAAGGAAAAGAAAAAGGTACGCGACTCTGAGATCGCGGACGTATTTACGGGAAAGTCGGATAAGCTCGTTCTCATCATAGGTCCTTGCTCCGCAGACCGTGAGGACGCTGTTCTTGACTACACGCTCCGTCTCGCGAAGATTCAGGAGAAGGTCAACAATAAGCTTATCATTATCCCCCGCATATATACGAACAAGCCTCGTACAACGGGCGACGGATATAAGGGTATGCTCCATCAGCCCGCCCCCAACCGCGCCGAAGATATGCTTGAGGGTATTATCGCTATCCGCCGTCTCCACACCCGCGCTATCGAGGAAACGGGACTTTTCTGCGCTGACGAGATGCTCTACCCCGAGAACTACCGCTACCTGTCAGATCTTCTTTCTTACGTTGCAATAGGAGCAAGATCTGTTGAGAATCAGCAGCACCGTCTTGTCTCCAGCGGAATAGATATTCCTGTCGGAATGAAGAACCCCACAAGCGGAGATATCTCGATAATGCTCAACTCCATAACTGCCGCGCAACACTCTCACACCTTCCTTTACAGAGGTTGGGAATGTGTTTCCAAGGGTAACCCGCTCGCTCACGCTATCTTGCGCGGATACGTAAACAAGCACGGAAAATCGCACCCCAACTATCACTTTGAGGACCTTATCTCTCTTTATACCGATTACAAGGCAAGAGGTCTTCAAAACATGGCTCTTATCGTCGACGCGAACCACGCGAACTCGGGCAAGAAATATGAAGAACAGCCCCGTATCTGCAAGGAGGTCCTGCACGCTTGCCGTCACTCCGATAAGGTTCGCAGCTACTTCAAGGGCTTCATGATAGAAAGCTATATCGAGGACGGCTGCCAGAAGATAGGCGCGGATTCCGTCTACGGAAAATCGATAACCGACCCCTGTCTCGGTTGGAGTAAGACCGAACGTCTTATCTACGACATAGCCGAGCTTATATAAAGACGCATATAAAATTTGAGGGAACTTTTTTGAAAAAAGTTCCCTCAAACTCCCTTAAAAACTTTTGAAGAGTTTTTTTATTTTGGAGTTGAGCGTTTTACTCAACTCCTTTGTTTTTTGATCATAAAAGTGTTATATTGTGCGCTTTGCAAGCCTCGATCATTTCAACGGGCCACACGGACGTTTGAACCTCTCCGACGTGCGCCTTTTCAAGCAAAAGCATACACAGACGAGACTGACCGATACCGCCGCCGATGGTGAGCGGAAGCGTTCCGTCAAGTATCATCTTGTGATAGGGGAAAGCTCTGCGCTCGTTCGCGTTTGCGATATTGAGCTGTCTGTCCATAGTGGCGGCATCAACACGGATACCCATAGACGAGATCTCAAGCGAACGTTCAAGCACGTTGTTCCAAACGAGAATATCTCCGTTGAGCGTCCAGTCGTCGTAGTCGGGCGCGCGGCTGTCGTGCGGTTTGCCCGATCTGAGCGCGCCGCCTATCTGCATAATGAAAACTATTCCGTGCTCCTTGGTGATAAGATCCTCTCTCTCCTTGTCGGTCTTGTCGGGATACATATCCTCAAGCTCCTGACTTGTGATAAAGAATACCTCCTCCGCCATCTCGCCCGTAAGCACGGGATAATGCTCGGAAAGCTTTTGCTTTGTTCTCGCAAGCGCGCGAATGATACCTCTTACAGTATCCTTGAGATAGTCGATAGTGCGGTCGGACGCTTCGATCACCTTTTCCCAGTCCCACTGGTCAACGAAGATCGAGTGCGTGTTGTCCGCCTTGTCGTCTCGGCGAATAGCGTTCATATCGGTATAGATGCCCTCTCCCGAGCCGTATCCGTAACGGTAAAGAGCCATTCTCTTCCACTTCGCAAGTGACTGAACGATCTCCGCAGTGCCCTCCACCTCTTTCATTGTAAAGGAGACCTTGCGCTCAACACCGCTGAGGTCATCGTTGATACCGCTTCCCTGCTTTACTATTATGGGCGCGGTCACACGGTCGAGGTTAAGCTCTTTCGCAAGCTCCTTCTGAAAGGTATCTTTTATTAGCTTTATTGCCCTCTGCGTATCGCGGAGCGATAGCTTAGGATCGTAATTTTTGGGGAAGATCAGTTCTGACATAACGATCTCCTTTCACTTTTGTTTTTTCTTTTTATCTGAATTATCTGATGTTTCCGACAGTTCTCGGATAGAGAATTACGTCGCGAATGTTCGACATACCCGTAACGTACATAATAATACGCTCAAATCCGAGTCCGAAGCCCGAGTGAGGAACGCTTCCGAACTTACGAAGATCAAGGTAATCCTTATAATCGTCAAGATTCATACCTCTTGCCTCCATAGCCGAAACGAGCTTACCGTAATCAGCCTCACGCTCGGAGCAGCCGATTATCTCTCCGACACCCGGAACGAGAAGGTCGGTAGCGGCAACAGTCTTTCCGTCGGGATTCTGCTTCATATAGAATGCCTTGATATCCTTGGGATAATTCGTAAGGAATACGGGCTTCTTGTAAATTTCCTCGGTGATATATCTCTCGTGCTCGGTCTGAAGATCAAGTCCCCACTCAACAGGATACTCGAACTTAACGCCCGAAGCCTTGAGCTGTTCTATTGCCGTCGTGTAATCAACGATAGCGAAATCGTTGTCAACAACGCTCCGGAGCTTCTCGCGAAGTCCCTTTTCGAATCTCTGCTCGAAGAACGCAAGTTCATCGGGACACTTTTCCATAACGTCGCGGATAACGTATTTTATCATATCCTCGGCGATCTCGATAATATCGGGAAGCTCGGCGAAAGCGACCTCGGGTTCGATGTGCCAGAACTCCGCAACGTGTCTTGGCGTATTGCTGTTCTCCGCGCGGAAGGAAGGACCGAAGGTATAGATCTTTCCAAGACCCATAGCAGCCACCTCTCCCTCAAGCTGACCCGAAACAGAAAGTCCCGCGCGCTTGCCGAAGAAATCGTTTGCGTAATATTCCTCCGCGTTTTTATACTCGGTATTATAGCCGATAGTCGTTACCTGAAATACCTCGCCCGCGCCCTCACAGTCAGAGCCCGTGAGAAGAGGGGTGTTGATATAGGTATAGTGATTTTCTTGGAAATATCTGTGAAGAGCCGCCGCCATTATCGAACGGATACGGAGAAC
This sequence comes from Eubacteriales bacterium, assembly GCA_045533915.1. Taxonomy (GTDB): domain Bacteria; phylum Bacillota; class Clostridia; order Oscillospirales; family CAG-272; genus HGM12713. Next base: position 8,122 of record JAZSIP010000048.1, on the reverse strand, counting down.
GGCGTTAAAGGTGTTGGTACGAACTCTGATGTGAGGTATCTCACGGAGAGTCTCAAGCTTCTGGAATTTCTTCTGCAAGGGATAATCCGCAGGACAGTCGCCAAGCACCTCGATGCTCTTTGCGTTTATCTCAACTCCGCCGCCGTTCATAGCGGGAACGACAGTTCCCTCTACCTTGAGCGCAGAGCCTAAGTGTGTTGCCGCTACGGGCATCTCAAGTGTTGCCTTGTCAACAACTATCTGCAAATGATTGAGCGTCGTTCCGTCGTTGAGCGCGAGGAACGCCATATTTTTAGAGTCACGCGCAGTGCGTACCCAACCGCAAACGGTCGCCTCCTGTCCGACGAACGCGCCGTTTTCCATAATATCGCGAATATCAATGTGTTTCATTTTTTGATCCTTTCTGATTATCTTTATTATTTATGGGGACGCGTTCGACCCTTTCTTAAAAGAAAGTGTCGAGCCCCAAAGAATTTCTTAAAATAGATTTGACATAGCCATATTGGCTACTCTATAAATAAATTATCGTAAAATATTTTTATGTTTAGTTTTCTTTTTGCTTACTTTTTTTTAAAAAAGTAAGCGCGTCCCTTGTGCGTTCACAAACAAAAAACACAGTCAGCTCGATCCTTAATAGGACGAACGACTGCGCTCGCGGTACCACCTATCTTACCGTAAAAAACGGTCTCCTCTACCCTCCCGTAACACGAAAGGACGCCATTCTAACGCATAGCACACGGCGCACCTACTGACAGAAGCTCTGTGTTCAGATTGCAGCTCCAAAGTGTTCTTCGCGGGAGATCATTCTGCGCGGCTCGCACCACTCCGCACTCTCTGTAAGCGATATATCCCGTTACTTTTCTTCATCTTCGCTTTTATACATATGATAGTATAATACTTTTTTCCCTGTTTGTCAAGAAAAAATACAAAAAAACTTAAAAAAGGTATCGCAGACGAAATTTTCGTCCACGATACCTTTATTTTTTATAGATATTTTACTTTGCTTCAGTCTCTTCAGCTACTGGAGCTTCCTCTGCTGCGGGAGCTTCCTCAACTGCGGGAGCTTCCTCAACTGCGGGAGCTTCCTCAACCGCGGGAGCTTCTTCAGCAACGGGAGCTTCTTCAGCAACAGGAGCTTCTTCAGCAACAGGAGCTTCTTCAACTGCGGGAGCAGCGTCTACAAAGCTACCGGAGATTATGCTCTTCATCTGCTCCTTAGAAAGATCCTTGCAAAGAACCTTCTTGAGAACGATAAGAGCGATCTCAGCTGCGAGCATGATAATAGCGCCTACAAGAACGAGAGTGACAGCCGTTTCCTCAGACTTTTCAAGAACGAGGAATGAGAAATCGCCCTCAGAAGCGGTGGAAGTAGGATCGATATATCCGTGCTTTACGCCCAAGAGATACTTAGGAACGATAGCAACTATCAAAGCTACGATAGCGCCGCCGATATTGCTGTCGGACTTCTTCTGCGTACAAGAAATACGAGCGATGGAAGAAACGAAATACGAGATAGCGGCAAGGAGAAGCACCCAAGTTACAAGTACCGCAATAGCGTCTATCCAATATCCGTTATTGATCTCTATATCCTGCTTCGTCTTTTCAGCAACATAAAGAAGATTGCCTACCTTGAGAAGATACTTTGCAAACGAACCGCCAAGGAATGCGCCGAATACGTTTGACTTTATCATATTGAAGAAGAATACGAGGAATCCAACGATACCAACGAGCGAAACACCCTGAGCAACGTTAAGATATGTAACCTCTGCCTTCGAGTAGCTGTGAAGTCTCGATGCTGCGGTGTTAAGAACTGCGGCAAGGATAGTTACCACAAAGATACCGATAAGACCGCTTCCGTAGGACATTCCGGGAATAAGAGTCTGGAATACCATAAGGGTCATAATAAGAGTAAAGGAGGTAAGGAGCAATCCGCCTACCTTTCCAGCAGCCTCTGCGGGATCCTTAAGATTCTTAAGAGCCGATACCAAGGTCTTTATCGTCTTAACTATCATGGTGATAGGAAGCGCGATAGTCATACCGAGCACACCGAAGATCGCCATCAAAACGATAAGAACGTTAAAGATGATGGTAATGAAATCGGATTTGCCCTCTTCATCGGTTGCGCCCGAGCTAACGGTAGTAGCGATAGCCAAAGCCGTCATAACGGTGTTCTTTCCGTCTTCGCTCTCAAGCTTTTCATTAAGCTTATCAAGCTTTTCGTCACCGTCGGAGTCCTTGTCACCTGCAAGAGCAATGATATCAAATATCATCTTTCCGCTCTTGAAAAGTCCGACTGCGCTGATATTGACTTCTTCGGGTATATCCGCATCAATACCGATGTCATTCATCATTTCGTTGATCTCTGCCGCATTTTCTACTGTTTTGAGCTTGATAATGGGCATAAAGCTCATAATAAGCGCAATAACCGTAAGGAGAACGCAGACCCAAACCTGAATGGTCTTCATTTGCTTCTGGGGTAAGTTCATAGTATTTTTTCCTCCACAATTAATATTTAGTAATACAGTATTATTCTACACCTCAAAAATATTTTTGTCAATAGTTTTTTTCACATTTATTCAAAAAACGATAAAGAACTTCACACAGTCTTCACTAAAAAATTTTTTATAACATTTCAGAAACATTTCTTAAACAAAACTCGAAAATCACCGTCGTAAAATATAGCCACAATGAAACGAGAGGAGATCTTAAAATGAACAAAAACGATCAGCAGTTCGCGGCGCAGAAGATACGCGCGCAGTATATGGAAAAAGAGTCTTCGGAGATCGATACGCTCCGCAAGCTTGATTCAAAGGTAAAGCGCCCCGCAAATATATTCGCATACGTATTCGGAAGCGTTTCGGCTATCATAATGGGCGCGGGTATGAGCCTCGTTATGACCGACATAGGCGCATCGCTCGGCATGGGAGATACGATGACAAAGGGTATCATCATCGGAGTTGTCGGTATGATCATGGCGCTTGTAAACTATCCTATATATAAAGCAATACTTGGCAAGGGCAAGAAAAAATACGCAAAAGAGATACTGACGCTCAGCGATAAAATAATAAACAAATAAAAGGAGATATAAAAAATGAAAAAGAACGTTAAGAAGATCGTAAAGAACAACAAAAGATCCATAATCATCGGAGCTGTAAGCACAGGAGCTGCCGCTCTTGCGCTCGGACTTGTCAAAGCATTCAAGAGTATGAAGGCGAGCGCAAAGGCTCAGCACGAGGTCGACAAGGCTGAATTTGAGGAGGCAAAAGCAGAGGCAAAGGCAAACTTTGAGGAAGCAAAGGCTATGGGCAGATCCGAAACACGTGAAGCTATAATGCAGGAAGAGCGCGACGAAAAGATCGCCGAGGCAAAAGCAAGAACCGAAGCGGCAAACGCTCGTTATGAGGCGGCAAAGAAAAACTGAATTTGTGCAACAAAGCGAGGCGCAAAAAATGCGGCTCGCTCTCGTTGCGTTACACACAAAACAAAGGAGCAAAAAATGAACGCTATTGAGATAAGAGATCTTTCAAAAAGCTTTCGCGGAATGTATGCGGTCGATCATCTGAATATGACCGTACCAATGGGCGCGATATACGGATTTATCGGTGAGAACGGCTCGGGAAAATCGACTACCGAAAAGCTTATCTGCGGACATCTCGTCTCTGACGGAGGAGAAATAAAGCTCTTCGGCAGAGATCATACCGACGCGGGAGTGCGAGTACGCATCGGTGCGCTTATTGAAAACGCAGGGTGCTTCCCTGGTTCTTCCGTGTATCAGAACTTAAAGATGCAGTGCATCAACCTCGGCATTGAAAACGCTGACGAGGAGATACACCGTGTGCTTGAGATAGTACGTATGGAGGACAACGCGAATATTAAATTCAAGAGCTGCTCTCTCGGTATGAAGCAGCGTATCGGCATCGCTATGGCACTGCTCGGCGACCCTGCTCTTCTCATTCTCGACGAGCCGATAAACGGACTTGACACCGACGGTATGCGGATAATGAGAGAGATACTCGTCGACATTACACAGAAATACGGCTGTACCGTTCTTATCTCCTCGCATATTCTGGGTGAGCTCGAAAAGATCGCCACCCACTACGGAATAATCCGTCAAGGCAAGATGATAATGGAGCTTTCAGCAAAGGAGATGGACAGCCGCGCGCAAGTGTTTACTTCTCTGAAGACCGCGGATATGAGCGGAGCTGAGGCTATCCTGAGGGCAGAATACAAAAACGTTAAGGAAGAGGACGGATATATCCGAGTTTACGACGTTGACGACACCGCAAGGATCGTTGATCTCTTGATGAAAAACGGTCACGCCGTCAGTGAAATAAGTAAAAACAAGATAGGTCTTGAGGAATATTACATCGAGCTTATGTCAAAGAAGGAGGCGGAATAAAATGAACAGAACACACGATATAAAATTTGAATCTCCAAGCTTTGCAAAGCGTATCAAGGGTATGCTCGGCGTTGACTTTTACCGCCTCTTCCACACCCCTCTCTTTTATATCTTTCTTTGCATCGCGGCAATAATTCCCGCAATGGTCTCGGCAATGACAATGATGCCCGATCAAAACGGAAATACGATGCAGCCCTTATATTCTAACGTGTGGCAGATAATCGCCGCATCAGAATCTCTGTACGTCATTCGCACTATCGCCGACTACGCCAATATGAATATGGTATTCATTTTCGGCGGCATAATGGTGTCTATCTTTATCGGTCACGATTACAAGTCGGGCTACGTAAAGCAGCTCTTTACCACCCACGCAAAGAAACAGGACTATATGATCTCAAAGAGCCTTGTCTGCGCGTTTGCGATCGTTTGTATGTGCGTTACTTATCTCATCGGCGGAACGGTCGGAGGTTTACTTGTCGGCTATGAGACCGACGTGAACGTCGGTTCGCTTGTCATTGCGATCATCGGCAAAATGGCAATGTCTCTCGGTTGGGCAAGTCTTTATACCTTTCTCAACATTATATTCAGAAAATATTTCGGTATTTCTATCGCCTCCTCGTTCTTCTTCGGAACGGGTATCCTCATAATCGGAGCGGCGGCTGTCGTAGAAAATCTTTCTCTTCCCACGGGATTTCTGAATATCTTCCTTTACGGCTCGTCTGTAAACGCTTGTCTTTCAAGCAATATCGGAACGCTTATCATTTGTATAATCGTTTCTGCGGCGTGGGCGGTCGTTTATAATCTTCTCGGTACGCACATCTTGAACAACAGCGACGTATATTAAGGAGGTCTTTGAAAAATGAATGCAGTTGAAATAAAGGGCTTATCCAAGAATTTCGGTCCTAAGCAGGCGGTCTGCGGTCTTGATATGACAGTGCCGATGGGCGCGATATACGGCTTTATCGGTGAGAACGGCTCGGGTAAATCAACGACCGAAAAAATGATCTGCGGTCTTATTCCAAAGAGCAGCGGATCTATAAAGCTTTACGGCAAGGATCACACAGATATAAACGTAAGAGCCAAGGTCGGCGTGCTTATCGAAGCCCCGGGGTGCTTCCCCTCCCTTACAGTCTTTGATAATATGATGCTTCAAGCGGCAAACCTGAGCATTCCCGATCCCGAAAAAGAGGTCATAAAGGTACTCAAAACGGTCAGAATGGAGGGCGCGGCAAGTAACAAATACAAGAACTGCTCTCTCGGTATGAAGCAGAGAGTCGGTATCGCTATGGCTCTTCTCGGCGACCCCAAGCTCCTCGTTCTCGATGAGCCGCTCAACGGTCTTGACGCGGACGGTATGAGAATTATGCGAGAGGTGTTCACCGATATAGTCAAGGACGGAACTCGCAGTATAATCGTTTCCTCGCACCTGCTCGGCGAGCTTCAAAAGGTGGCAACACACTACGGAATAATTCGTCACGGCAAAATGATCCGAGAGATGACCGCGGACGAGCTTGACGCAAGCTGCCGCACTTATGTGGCGCTTAAAAGCGAGGAACTGAACAGAACAAAAATGCTTCTCGGCTGTAAATACTCCCGCGTGGAAGAGGACGAGGCGGGATATATCCGCGTTTACGATATGACCACTCCCGAAGAAATAGTGACATATCTCTATGAGAACGGTATCTGCGTGACCGAGATAAAGACCGACAAGATAGGTCTTGAGGAATATTATATCGATCTTATGAAGGAGGGCAAGTAATATGGAAAACTCGGTAAAATTTGAGCAGAACGGCTTCGGCAGAAGAATGAAAAGTATGCTCCGTGTCGATCTTCGCAGAATGTTCAGATCGCGTGTCTTTTACATCATAATAGCTTGCGCTCTTCTCGTTCCGATAGTTATGACGGTTATGCTCACAATGATGGACGGACAGGAATCGGTAAATCAGCAAACGGGTGAAATAACCATAATGGAAGGTCCTGAAAGCGCTTGGCAGTCTATAGGAACGCTTCCGACCGAGGACGGCGCGGCTATGGGCGGTATGGACGTAATGGCTATGTGTAATATAAATATGGCGTTTATGGGCGTTGCCGTGTTCGTTTGTTTATTCATTTCCGATGATTTCAGAAGCGGATACTCAAAGAATCTCTTTACCGTTCGATCAAAGAAAGTAGATTACGTGATCTCAAAAATCTTTTCGGGTTTTGTTTGCGGTGCTCTTATGATAATTATGTACTTTATCGGAGCAATGCTCGGCGGCGCTATCTCGGGGCTTTCATTTGAGCTTGTAGGCGGCTTGACGGTCGCAAATATAGTTATGTGTATTCTCGCAAAGATATTTCTTATGCTCGTTTTCGTTTCGATCTTCGTAGCTATCAGCGTGGGAGCAAAGCAACGCGCTTGGCTCTCTATCTGCGGCTCTTTGGGCGGCGGAATGCTTCTCTTTATGATGGTCGGAATGATCACGCCACTCGCATCAACGGCGATAAACGTAGTTCTCTGCCTTGTAGGAGGCGCGATGTTCGCGATAGGTCTTGGAGCTGTCAGTAACGTTGTTCTGAAAAAGACGAGCTTGGTATAATGAAATATTTTATCTGTATATTGCTCGCGTATTTGATCGGTTCTTTGAGTCCGTCTGCATTGATCGCAAGGATCAAGCACAAAGATCTGAAAGAAGAGGGGACGGGAAATCTCGGCGCGACCAACACCACCTTGGTGTTTGGAAAAAAGCTTGGATTTCTCGTAATGATCTTCGACATCTTCAAAGCCTTCTTGGCTGTGAAAATATCCGTTTTTGTTGCTCCTGAGGTCGAATGGTTCGCGATACTTGTCGGCTTTTTTGCCATAATCGGACATTGCTTTCCGTTTTATTTGAGATTCAAAGGAGGAAAAGGACTTGCCGCCTTTGCGGGACTTGTTCTTGCGTATGACCCGTTGCTTTTTTTCTTCCTTTTGATAAGCGGTACGGCTCTTATGCTGATCGTAAATTATAGCTTTATACTTCCGTTTTACGCTTCCGTCTTCTTTACGGTCTATATAGCGATACGAGAAGATTCAATAGTGAATATACTGTTGTCGGCTATTGCTTCAACATTGATAATGATCATGCATTTCAGCAATTTTGTAAAAGCGGCTAAAGGGCAAGAACAAAAGATAAGAGAATACGTAAAAAATAAACTGTTTCATCAAAGCAACGCCGAGTAGATCGGCGTTCAGGCTACTGACAAAGCTTATTTTAGAAAACCAAAGTATCAAATTGCACAAATAAAGGCTCCCTTGTGTAAAGGGAGCTGTCGAGCGAATGCGAGACTGAGGGATTGGAACTAAAAAAATATACTGTTTCACCACTCCCTTCGTCATTTTCTTGCGAAAATGCCACCTCCCTTTACACAAGGGAGGCTCTTTGTTTCTTTGCGTTTGTATATTTTGCTACCTGAAGTTTTTTTAAGCCACTTTGTCAGCAAGCTGAACGCCGAGTAGATCGGCGTTGTTTTCGTTTTTTAGAACCGTCTTGGAGGACTGTCCTGAACGATTTAACTTAACTATTGATTTTATCTTGAGAATTTGCGGTTTGTCGGGGAAATTATTTTCAAAAAATCAACCTCAAACATTATTTAGAAATGTCATCCTGAGCGCAAGCGAACTTTCTGTGAGATGAGGAATGAATCGAGCAGAAAGCGAGGAGCGAAGCGACGAAGGGATCTCCTATAGGTTATCGCTACCTT
>JAZSIP010000125.1:0-3311 GCA_045533915.1 Eubacteriales bacterium | reverse complement strand
AAGGTAGCGATAACCTATAGGAGATCCCTTCGTCGCTTCGCTCCTCGCTTTCTGCTCGATTCATTCCTCATCTCACAGAAAGTTCGCTTGCGCTCAGGATGACATTTCTAAATAATGTTTGAGGTTGATTTTTTGAAAATACTCTCACCGATAAACCGCAATTTGTTTCTTATCGAAATTTCGATATTTTTTCTTTACAAAGCTTTTTATTCAAATATATGCTCTTTTTCGCTTAATGTTTACTCTTTTTTGTTGACAGAAATATTTTTTTTTGATATAATATAATTTAGGTATGTCAATTTTTACGGAGGTGATCGCCATGAAGCGTCCTATGACCTTGATCGTCGGCAACGACGACCTTAAATCGCGTCTTTCAAATGATATTCTGGCGGGAACTCTTCCACATGCCTGTATGATCGAGGGTCCGCGCGGAACGGGTAAGCATACTATCGCGCGTATGTGCGCCGCCGCTCTCGCTTGCTCAAAAAAGCACGACAGCGCAAAGCCTATCCCCTGTCTTGAATGTCCCGAATGTAAAAAGGTGCTTGAGGGCAAGTCTCCCGACCTTATTTTCATAGGTCTTGAGGATAAGGCGACCATCGGCGTTGAGACCGTCCGATTTTTACGCGAGGACGTGCGTGTCGTTCCCAACGATCTTGACTACAAGATATACGTCATTGAGGACGCCGACAAAATGACGGTACAAGCGCAGAACGCTCTTTTGCTCACGCTTGAAGAACCGCCCGAATACGTAAGATTTTTCTTGCTTTGCGAGAACTCAAGGCTTCTGCTTGAAACTATACGAAGCCGAGCTCCCGTTCACAGAACCGAGCCGTTGAACGCACGGCAGATAGACGAATACCTTTGCGCGACCGACAAGAGAGCCGCTCAAATGAAGCTCACCGCAAAAAAGGAATACGCCGAGCTTTTGTGCGCCGCGGGTGTCGGAATAGGTCAGGCGCTTGAATACCTTGACCCAAAACGCTTCGCGCCCGTACTTGAGAGGCGCAGACTCGCGCTTGAATTCGTCAGCGCGGCAGTACACGCGAGCGGAAGTCTCTCGATACTTTCTACGGTCTTTAAATTTCCTCAAAAGCGCGATGCTTTACGCGATCAGCTTTTGACCGTCTCAGACGCGATACGCGATCTTATACTTTTAAAGAAGAGCGACAACGCCCCACTTGTATTTTTCGCGGACAGAAACGAAGCTATCGAGCTTTGCGACAGAGTCTCTCTTCCCTTCCTTTTCCGTCTTGGCGAGTGTGTGCGCAAGGCTTTGGACGACAACGCGAGAAACGCCAACGTCCGTCTTGCTCTTACCCAGCTTGTTTCATCGGCGGAGATAATATAATTTTCAGAAAGGAAATACAAAAATGGATAACGAAAATAAAAAAGCCCACGAAAAAAACGGCTCTTTTAAAAAGAACCGCCGTCAAAAGCACAAGGGCTATTTCATAGATCCTTCGGCAACCAAGGAAGAAAAAAAGCAGAATCAAAATAATCAAGCTCCCGAAAGCTCAAAAAAGCCAAAAGCTCAGGAAAGCAGACCAAACACACAGACTAACGGTGTGCAAACTAACGGTGCGCAAAGCAACGCTCAAGGCGAGAAAAACGGTGAGCGAGGCGGCGGACACCACAACCGCCGCAGACACACAAAGCGCCATCACAACAACGAACGTCCCGCGCAAAGCGAAAGATCCGCGGAACAGGTACAAAATGTTCAGAATGAAAGCGGCGCTCAAAAAGAAAGCAACCCTCCGAAGGAAAGCGTTCAAAATCAAGCCGAGCGCCATCACAACAAGCACAACCAGAGGCGCGGAAAGGGCGGACATCATACAAATGAGATCAAAAACGGCTCACTTTTGCGCGATACGTTGTCAGATGCTCCCGAAAAAGCCCCCGAGCCTGTGACTGAACCCTCAAAGCCTCTTGACCCTGTCGATATTCCCGAGGATATTCTCGAATCTCCCGCATCTATAAAAAAACCCAACGCACCTGTTTTTAACGACGGAGAAAAGCGCGTTGAGATAGTCGGAATTCGTTTCAAGAGCTCGGGAAAGGTATATTATTTCGACCCGCAGGGCAAACGATACACCCGCGCGAGCCACGCGATAGTTGAGACGGCTCGCGGTCAGGAGTACGGAGAGGTCGCTATGCCCAACACCTTTGTCAAGGAAAGCGACGTCGTTCCCCCTCTGCGCCCCGTAATTCGCGCCGCTAATCAAGCGGACGAGGCTCATCACCTTGAAAACAAGACCAAAGAAGACGAAGCTTTCAAGATATGCAACGAAAAGATAATCGCGCACAAGCTCGACATGAAGCTTATCGACGCGCAATACACCTTTGACAACACAAAGCTTCTCTTTTACTTCACCTCCGCGGGCAGAGTGGATTTCCGTGAGCTTGTAAAGGATCTCGCGTCCGTATTCCGCACACGTATCGAGCTTCGCCAGATCGGTATCCGTGACGAAGCAAGACTTATGGGCGGTCTCGGACTTTGCGGCAGACCTCTTTGCTGCTCACTTTTCCTCAACGATTTCGGTCAGGTGTCGATAAAGATGGCTAAGGAGCAAAATCTTTCGCTCAATTCCGCAAAAATTTCGGGAATATGCGGCAGACTTATGTGTTGTCTGCGCTATGAGCACGAGACGTATGAGCACGAGATAAGGCTCACGCCGCCCGTCGATTCGCTCGTTGAAACTCCCGACGGAAAAGGCACTGTTACCGAAACAAGCCCGCTTGCCGCTACCGTCAAGGTTCGCCTTTTGGCAACTCCCGATGCGCCTCCAAAAGTATATAAGCGCGACGAGCTTACCGTTCTTAAAAGAAAAGAAGCAAAAACTAACGAGGATTGATCATTCAATTTTCATAAATAACGATAAAAACGGCAGAACGTACCTGTTAAGGTGCTCATTCTGCTGTTTTGTTTTGTATATTGCGGCGGTATAGACACTCCGCCACCCCGCGTGTCATTCTTGAGTGAAGTCGCCCCGAAATTACAGTTATGCTTTCCATCGAGATTCTTCGCTTACGCTCAAGAATGACACGATGGAGGGAGAGATATACAACGGGGCGACGTAGCGAAGAATCTCGCGACGGTATACACGATAAGTTTGCAATAACCGTTTCTAAAAAATGTTACTTTGTTTTTAGAAAGGTACATTTAACCCTTCGGAGATACCTTCGTCGCTTCGCTCCTCGCTTTCTGCTCGATTCGTTCCTCATCTCACAGAAAGTTCGCTTACGCTCAGGATGACACGTTTAAATGATATTGGGCGTATTTTTGTTGAATAGAAAAATTATCTTTATTT
>JAZSIP010000096.1:0-48111 GCA_045533915.1 Eubacteriales bacterium | reverse complement strand
TTCTTTTTATTTAGAAAACCAAAATAATAAATCCCCATAAAACAGCGGTTGGTGGCTTTAGCCGTCCAACCTGTTTTTACCTCAGAGAAAAACCAAACCTTTTTTTAATTTCCAAACGGTTTTTCTTAAAAACCCCCTCTAAGAAGTTCTTTGAGAGCTCGAGAACTTTCTTGCGGGGAAAGTTCTCGAACGCGTCCTCACGCATCCCCTCGCATCCTTTTCGCTCCCCTATATCATATCCTTGAGAGCTTTCATCGCATCGGCAAGACCGCCGACGGAATCGATTATACCGTAGGAGACGGCTTCATCGCCGTCGATAATAGAGCCGACGTCGGTAGCGATCTCGTCGGGGCGCATCATAAGCTCACGGATCTTTTGTTCGTTAGCGCGGGAGTGATCGCAGATAAACTTGATGATGCGCTTCTGCATTTCCTCGAAGTATCGAAAGGTTTGAGGAACGCCGACGACAAGACCGTTGATGCGGACGGGGTGGAGGGTCATCGTAGCGGAGGGGACGATAAAGGATTTTTTAGCGGCGGTAGCGAGGGGAACACCTATAGAGTGACCTCCGCCGAGGACGAGAGAGACGGTAGGCTTTGACATAGATGCGACCATTTCGGCGATAGCAAGTCCTGCTTCTACGTCACCGCCCATGGTATTGAGTATCATAAGAAGCCCGTCGATCTCGTCGTCCTCCTCGATAGAGACGAGCAGGGGAATGATATGCTCGTATTTGGTAGCCTTCTGACCGTCGCCGAGCATATAGTGACCTTCTATTTGTCCGATTATTGAGAGACAGTGGATACGGCTGTTTTTGTTTTCGGTTATTATCGCGCCGTCAAGCTCTTTGTTTTCATTATTTTGGTTGTTTTCGTTTGGCATATAGCCCTCCTTAATAAAAAACAATGTAAATTTTTAATATTATTTGCAGAAATCTCTTGTTTAAATCTTTACAATTCAAAAAAAGTGTGTTATAATAGTAAATGTGAAAATTTGCCTAGCAAACTATATTAATTATTTGAGAAAAGGGGTTTTATTATGGCAAACAAATTTATAGTTGAAACATCTGCAAGACACGTACACCTCACCAAAGAGGCAGTTGAGACTCTCTTCGGAGCAGGACACGAGCTTACGAACAAGAAGGACTTAAGTCAGCCCGGACAGTTCGCGTGCGAGGAAAAGGTAACCGTTGTAGGACCTAAGGGTTCTCTTAAAGCAAGTGTACTCGGACCTACCCGTCCCGAGAATCAGGTAGAGCTTTCTCTCACCGACGCTCGTACTATCGGAGTAGTTGCACCCGTTCGCGAGTCGGGCGACATCAAGGGAAGCGGCGCGTGCCGTCTTGAAGGACCTTGCGGCTCTATCGAGCTTGCAGAGGGCGTTATCGCCGCAAAGAGACATATACATATGACCAAGGCAGACGCTGCTGCTTTCGGCGTAACCGATAAGGAGATCGTAAACGTTAAGGTAGAGACTCCCAGAGCTCTCGTATTCGGCGACGTTGTAGTAAGAGTAAGCGACAGCTACGCACTTGCTATGCACATCGATACCGACGAGTCTAACGCTGCTTGCGCATTCGGCGAGGTTTACGGCGAGATCGTAAAGTAATAACTAAAGGTTAAATTTAAAAAAAGGAGATATAAAAAATGAGCAATGAATTTTCTTGCGAATACGCAATGAGCACTGAAGTTCAGAAGATGTGCAAGGTTGCGAAGGGCCCCGATCACGGACCCGCTCCCATTCCCGAAGAGGGCAAATGGGTACAGGCAAAGCAGATAACCGACATTTCTGCTTATACACACGGAGTAGGCTGGTGCGCACCTCAGCAGGGCGCGTGCAAGCTCTCGCTTAACGTAAAGAACGGTATCATCGAGGAAGCTCTCGTTGAGACCATCGGATGCTCGGGTATGACACACTCCGCCGCTATGGCTGCTGAGATCCTTCCCGGCAAGACTCTTCTTGAGGCTCTTAACACCGACCTCGTTTGCGACGCTATCAACACCGCAATGAGAGAGTTGTTCCTCCAGATCGTATACGGCCGCAGCCAGTCCGCTTTCTCCGAGGGCGGTCTCGTAATCGGCGCGGGTATGGAAGATCTCGGTAAGGGCGAGAGATCCATGGTAGGTACAATGTACGGTACAAAGGCAAAGGGCGTTCGTTACCTCGAGATGACCGAGGGATACTGCACAAGAATGGCACTTGACGCTGACGATCAGGTTATCGGATACGAATTCGTATCTCTTGGAAAGATGACCGACTTCATCAAGAAGGGTATGGAGCCCAACGAAGCGTACGAGAAGTCCAAGGGTACATACGGCAGATTTGCTGATGCTGTTAAGTACATCGATCCCCGTAAGGAATAATCAGGAGGTATACACACATGGCACATTTTGAAGGTTATGAGAGACGCGAGGCTAAGATCCTCGGCGTACTTAAGGAATATGGTATCTCCTCTATCGACGAGTGCAAGGAGATCTGCGACGCAAAGGGAATCGACCCTTATAAGATCGTAGAAGAAACTCAGCCCATCGCGTTTGAGAACGCAAAGTGGGCGTACACCGTTGGCGCGGCTATCGCTATCAAGAAGGGCTGTACAAAGGCTGCTGACGCGGCTGCCGCTATCGGTATCGGACTTCAGGCTTTCTGTATCCCTGGCTCTGTTGCCGAGAACAGAAAGGTTGGTCTTGGACACGGAAACCTCGGCTCGATGCTTCTTTCCGAGGAGACCGAGTGCTTCTGCTTCCTCGCAGGACACGAGTCTTTCGCGGCTGCAGAGGGCGCAATTAAGATCGCTCTTAACGCAAATAAGGTAAGAGTTAAGCCCCTTCGCGTAATTCTTAACGGTCTTGGTAAGGACGCCGCTATGATCATTTCGAGAATCAACGGCTTTACTTACGTTCAGACCGAGTTCGATCCTTACGCAGAGTAAGTTAAGGTCATCAAGGAGACCGCATACTCCACGGGCGACAGAGCAAAGGTCAAGTGCTACGGCTCTGACAGTGTTCCCGAGGGCGTTGCTATAATGAGACTTGAGAACGTCGGCGTTTCTATCACAGGTAACTCCACCAACCCCACAAGATTCCAGCACCCCGTTGCGGGAACTTATAAGAAGTGGTGTCAGGAGAACGGCGTTAAGTACTTCTCGGTTGCTTCGGGCGGCGGAACAGGTAGAACGCTTCACCCCGATAATATGGCAGCAGGACCTGCTTCCTACGGTATGACCGATACTCTCGGAAGAATGCACGGCGACGCTCAGTTCGCGGGCTCTTCCTCCGTTCCCGCTCACGTTGAGTTGATGGGACTCATCGGCGCAGGTAACAACCCCATGGTGGGAATGACGGTCGCAGTTGCAGTTGCAATAGAGGAAGCTTCGAAATAAGCTTATTGCGACCGCAATGAATTGCCCTGACGGGCATGATTTGACAACTTCGTTGTCATGAATTGGCTAACGCCATGAATTGCGCTGCGGCGCATTAAGGGCAATTCAAATCATGGAGCGTCGAATTGCGAAGCAATTCCGCGAGAAATCATGATGCGCAAGCATCAATTCATGCAATCGCAGATTGCAAATCATTAAAAACAAAAAATCGGACACATCATTTTGGGCTTTCGCTCTTGTGATGTGTCCGATATTAAAGCACACCGCATAAAGTGATCTTTTGCGGTGTGCTTTTCGTTTATTATATATTAAAATAAACGCTTGATACCACTGTTTCGTGAGTGATAGTGTAGGAGGTATGAGCGGTCTGAACCTCTATTGTGATCCGGCAGCCTAAGCCGCCGAAATCGTCGCTGTTTAACCGATGCATATAGTTTATTACCGCTTTTTGAGATTTTATGTCGTTCTTGGTTGCGCCTAGCGTATCAAGCAGGGAATCGAACATTGAAATATCAAAGTCGGTAAGCTCAAAGTCGTATCCCGTTGAGGGTTCTCTCGCCGTAGTTATTTTAGTCTCCTCAATGGGAACGGTATCGATCAATTCGTCAATTATGCTTCTTGCCTGAACCTCGGAGAGCAGCTGTTTGCTAACCTCTGCGCCATTAGCACAATAACTGTAAATACCGTTTTCATACGTCCACATTTCGTCCGAATTCTTATCTATAATGCAGAAGGAATATTCGTTATTATTATACAGGTCGCCTGCTACGACGCTGTAAGAGGTAGTCGCCTGTGCTACGGTAGTTCCGTCGCTTTTTACTTTGGTAGTGGCTTCATACGAGAATGATACCGTTAAAGCTTCGGTAAGTGAGGCTCTTTTTTTATTAAATCGCTCTATTGCGAGAATATTTCCAACATCTCGGTAAGAGGAAAAATCAACCGATGGAGCTTTTGCCTTATTGTAATCGTGATATTCCGCGCTTATAGAGCATTTTGGGGTAACGCTGTCCTCCGTATTCTCATATATGTAATTTATAATTATTTTTTTGGGGAGCAGCTTACTATCTGTCTCAACGGTGATCTCCATATCCGAATGTTTTTGGTCGAGCAGATTGGATAGCGAACCTAATGAATCATCGATCTGCTTCATTACGTCTTCGGTAAAATCGGTGTAGACCGCACGGTATCCATCTGCAAGCTGCTCAAAACGCAAGCTGTTACAGTTTTCTTTGGTAATTGGCGGATCTTGGTCGTCTTTTTCTGCTTTCAATTTTTTGTACGAATTCCAATCATCAACGGAATGCCTCGCGTAAATTCCTGACTCTGACGTTCCGTCTTTCGTATACAAGAAAATTCGCCCATTTGAATAACCCATTTTTGTTACTATTTTCGGGTATTCGTTGCCTGCTACGGAATAAGACACTTCGGAATCTTCGTAATATGATAAATTAGTATTTGAGGAACGGTTTGCCTCTGCAAGTGTTCCCGTCATATTCATCTCAACTGCAATTCCGTTTTGTGTAGTGCCTTCTATGCAAAAGCTCATATCGGCAGTGTAAGAAGATACTATATCATCGGTTCGCTGATACTCCCATATAAAGAGAGCTTTTTCCTCATCGGTCTTTCCCTCAAGAAGCTTTTCAGCAGTATTTGTGTCCGCAGGAGGTTGAGTCTCTTCGGGATTTTTTGGTGTATTATTTTGTGAGTCGGTGGTGTCGGAGACGGGAGAGTCGTTCTGCGGTATATCGGAGAGATCTTTTGTGTTGCAGGAAGGTAGCGGGAGCAACAAACACATAAGACATAGAATACAAATAATTTTTTTCATTTCTTTTTCTCCTTTGAGCTGAGTGCCAACCGAAGTCAGCGCGCCGAAAAACACAAACCTCAATTGTTTAACTTTTTTAAGTTATAGTTTATTATAACACAATTTTACAGCAATATCAACTCTAAATAGGTAATTTTTTTGTTTAAACGGAGGATTTTACGATGAAAAAGCTGAAGATGAAAGCAATGAAATCAATCACTTTTGAAGAAGGCTGTGAGAAGTATCTTGAATACTGTCGTCAAAGGAATTTGCGGCAAGGGACGATCAATCACTATAAGCAAAGCTACACATAGTTCTTTAAATACTTCGATCCTCAAATGCCTATTGAAGACATCGACGAGCAGACCTATAAGGACTACGTTCTGCGTTTGAAAAATCAAGGCTTTAACGCACCGAAGAGCGACCGAAAGGTCGCTCTTTCTTTATACTTTATTGAACTTAAATATACTTTTTTTACAAATTTATGGAGCTTTCGTACTTTGAAGGAGCGACTCCCGTATGCTTTTTGAAATCTCTTGAAAAGTCGTAAAGGTTGGGATATCCGAGAGAAAGGGCAACATCGGATAGAGTGCCGAAGTCGCTTTTGAGCATTTCCCGCGCTTTTTCTATACGAAGCTTGCGGGCATATGCAATAGGTGATATACCCATAATACTTGTAAACAGCTTTCTGAAATACACTGTTGACATTCCCGCAACGGCGGCAAGCGTATCATTCGTGATATTTTCATTATAATGCTGAGAAATATATTCTAAGGCGGGAGCGATCTTTTGCTGTTTTTCAGTGGGCAGATATTGTTCGCTCTCGGTTTGTGTAAGCGCAAGTATGATCGAATACGTATCACGAATGCTTTCAACCTCTGACATCTCTATTTTCAGATTTCGCTTTTGTTCCAACTCTTTGAACATTTTGAGGATCTTTTCGCCGTTTTTTACCGAAAATGAAATAGGCTCTGTATAGGTAAGATCGCTTTCAAACTCGATGCTAAAAAAATGTCCCGCTTTTGTGCACAGCCAATCATAAGAGCAACCTTTGGGCAGTATAACGATATGATTGATATTTGATAAAAAATTCTTTCCGCCTGAAGTATATACTGTCTCGCCCTCATATTTGAGAAGAAGCGCCCATCGTTGACGGTCTTTTCTTTTGGCTTTCTTATTTTGAGGAGAATACATATTTGATACAGAGTGTACCTTGGTTATTACCAATTTTGATAAAATTTCAAAACTCATATTATCACCCTTTAAAATTGATTTGTAATGTATTATAACATAATTTGCAAAAACAGTCAACAAAAAATGTATCAAATTTGACAAATTTTAGCAGATTTGATATTTACTATAAAAAAGTCAGGTGTTATAATGTTGTTAAATATATTCAGGAGGTTTTATTATGGTAAAAATATCACAATTGACATCTCCCGCTCTTGCTGGAGTGATAAGAGAAAAAAGCGTTCGCGGAGCGATCGCCCAGATAAAGAATTGTATGTGCGACGGAGCGGCGATGATCGATCTGCATATGTCTTGTCTTGAAGAAACCGATACGGAAAGCTTAAAAAAGATAATTTCCTCTACGGATCTTCCCATTTTGGCGCTTAACTACAATAATACGTACGAGTGGCAAGGCGCGGGATTTTCAGAGGAGGAACGTGTCGAAAGCTTTTTAAGAGCGGTTGAGGCGGGTGCGGCAGGTATAGATATACAAGGCTATACCTATCATCAGCCCTCAAAAAAGGACTTCTTTGGCGAGGACAAATACTCCTTTACCAAGGGAAATCCCAAGGAGGTCGTAACCGATGAATCGATCATTTCAAAGCAGTGCGACCTTATAGAGCGAGTTCATTCAATGGGTGCGGAGGTGCTTCTGTCCTGTCACCCCGGAATCCCTATGACCTGTGAGCAGGTGCTCGATCTTGCGCTTTTTCTGGAAAAACGAAATCCCGATATAATCAAGATCGTTACAAAGGCAAACGATCAAAATGATCTCGAAGAAAGCATAAGAACAATGATTGCCTTGAAAAAGGCGGTAAAAACTCCCGTAAGCTATCACGTAAACGGCAAAGCGGGTATGCTTTCCCGCATTCTGAATCCGATATTGGGCGGACACATAGCCTTCTGTGTGGATCGCTATGATGAGGGAAGTACGATGGAGCAGATCGATCTTAGTACGATGGCATCTATCGTTGAAAATATTAAAAAAATTATATGAGGTGAAAAAATGAAAAGCAAACAAATCGTATTTACAGCAAAACACAAAGCAGAGCTTTTGGAGGTAGACGTCCGCGAATTAAAGGAAGACGAAGTATTGACCGATATGGAATACACTGTCGTCAGCGGCGGTACTGAACGCGCTAACATTATGGCGATGCCCAATGCGGGCGGAGATAATTTCCCGAAAACGCTCGGTTATTGCGGAATCGGACGCGTTATAAAGGTAGGCTCGGCGGTTGATAATATAGCCGTCGGAGACCGTGTGCTCGTATATCACGGAAAGCATATGAAGTATAATGTTCGTACCGTTAAGGAGATAACGAAAGTCGAGGACGACAGCATTTCTTCTCTCGACGCGGCGTTCGTTATCATCGCATCTATGGGACTTGGCGGCGTTCGTAAGCTTGAGATAGAGCTTGGCGAGAGCGCAATGATAATGGGGCTTGGACTTCTCGGCATGTTTGCCGTGCAGTTCTGCCGTCTCAGCGGTGCTTATCCCGTAATTGCCGCTGACCTAAATCCTGCTCGCCGCGAGCTTGCCCTGAAGCTTGGCGCGGACTATGCTTTCGACCCGTCAGCTCCCGATTTCGTTGAGCAAGTAAAGGCAGTGACAAAGGGCAAGGGCGTTCGCGCGACCGTTGAGGTCACGGGCGTATCTGCCGCTATGAAGCAGGCACTTGAATGTGCTTCTTATATGGGACGCATCTCGCTCCTTGGCTGTACTCGTGTGTCTGACTGTTCGGTAGATTATTATCAGCAGGTGCACCGTCCCGGTGTCAAGCTTATAGGCGCTCATAATTTGGTTCGCCCGAAGGTAGAGTCCTATCCGCATCACTGGACGCATCAGGACGACTGCAAGGCTATCCTTGATATGATCGCCGCAGGACGCGTACAGGTCGCTCCTATCGTGTCTCGCGTAGTATCTCCCGAGGATTGCACAGAAATATTTAATCAGCTATGCGATGATCCGCATTTCCCAATGGGAACAGTATTTGATTGGAGAAACATATAATGGAAAAAATAAGACTTGGACAAATAGGTATCGGTCATAACCACGGAGGATCGAAAATGCTTGGAGCAAGAAAATTTCCCGAGCTTTTCGAGATAGTCGGCTATGCCGAGGAAAACGAGCGTTGGATAGAAAAACGCGGAGAAAATAAAGCTTACGAAGGGCTTACGCGCATGAGCGTTGAGGAGATCATAGAAAAGTCGGACGCTATACTTGTTGAAAGCGACGTTTGGGATCTGACAAAATACGCAAAGATGTGTATCGATGCAGGTAAGCATATCCATATGGACAAGCCCGCGAGCGGAACGCTTGAGGAATACAAATACGTGCTTGATACGGCAAAGGAAAAAGAGCTTGTAATACAGATGGGATATATGTACCGCTACAATCCCGCCGTTCTCGAATGCTTTGAGCATATCAGAAACGGTGATCTCGGTGAGATATATTCTATCAACGCCGAAATGAGCACGTTTCACAGACCCCAATATAAAAAATGGCTGACAAACTTTGGCGGCGGTATTATGTATATTTTAGGTAGCCATTTAGTTGACCTTGTTGTTTATTTGCTTGGAGAACCTAAGAAGATCGTCTCTTTCTTAAAGCACACGGGACTTGACGGAGTGGACGTTGAAGACAATAACCTCGCCGTTCTCGAATACGACAAGGCACTTGCGCGTATTTTTGTTTCTTCGGTAGAGGTCAACGGTTACGGCAGACGTCAGCTTGTGGTTGCGGGTAGTAAAGGGACGGTTAATATCTGTCCTCTTGAGCGCCCGATAAAAATGACTTATTCGGATACACAAATGTTTGACAGAGACAGACCGTTTGAAAACGTGTGCCTCGATGTGCCGATCGAAAATGTTTCGGGGGATTGCCGTTATGACGATATGGTAAACGATCTTTACGCTTATATTATGGGTACAAAGAAAAATCCCTTTACTTACGAACATGACTATTTGGTGCAAAAGGTACTGTCGGAGATAGTCGGAGGAGTGCGTTTTAATGGCAAAAATATTGATTAAAAACGGTCGTGTGTGGGACGGAGAGGGATTCTTTTATGCCGATGTTCTCACAGACGGTGACAGAATAGTTAAAATAGAGTCCGATATTTCTGAAAAAGCCGAATTTGTTTATGATGCTTCGGGAAAGACCGTTTCCGTAGGGCTTGTTGACGCGCATACGCATATGAGAGGTATTTCTACAGATAAATTCGGTACACAGGCCGAGATGAGCTGTTTTCCGTTCGGTGTCACGGCGGCGGCAGATGCTTCGGGAGAAAAAGGGGATAAGGCTCTGCTTGATTCCTTTATGTTGAAAAATGTTGTTTTTGCGAAGGCGAGATTTCAAAACGATCATGCCGATCTTACGAAAACAAAGGAAAGACTGTCTCTTTTCGGAGAAAAAGCGGTAGGTATTAAAGTATATTTTGATACGAATATGTCCGATATTAAAAGCGTCACTCCTCTTTCGGAGGTCTGTGAGTTTGCGCACGCAAGGGCTCTGCACGTAATGGTGCATTGCGCAAATTCTCCTGTCAAAATGGCAGAGATACTTGAAACGCTTGGAAAGGGAGATATCCTTACACACTCCTTTCACGGCGGAAAAAATACTGCCGCCGAGGATAATTTTGAGAGCATGAGAGAAGCGCAAAAGCGCGGCGTTATCATTGACGTCGGCTTTGCGGGTAACGTTCACACCGATTTTGCGATACTTGAAAAAGCACTCACGAGTGGCATTATTCCCGACGTGATAAGCACAGACATAACAAAGTTTAGCGCATATAAGCGCGGCGGACGTTATGGCATGACTATGTGTATGAGTATGGCAAAATATATGGGAATGAGCGAGACGGATATTTTTAGGGCGGTCACCTCAAATCCCGCGAAAGCACTCGGTAAGAGTGATGAGTGGGGATATCTGCAGATAGGACGTATTGCGGACATTGCGGTGCTTGACTATACGGACGAGAGCTTTGACTTGATCGATAAAGCGGGAAATCATATTGAAAGCCAAAAAGGATACCGTTGCGTTTTAACGGTGTCCGACGGACAGGTAGTTTACAGAAATTAAAAGGAGAAAAGTTTATGAAAGCAATGCTTGTAAATGAAAACAAGGACCTCGTGTGGTCGGAGGTTGCCGACCCCGTGATAAAAGATGACGAGGTGCTCGTGAAAATATACGCGGCGGCACTCAACCGCGCCGATCTTTTGCAACGGCAAGGAAAGTACCCCTCGCCCGCAGGCTGTCCCGAATGGATGGGACTTGAGATCGCGGGTGTTATTGAGGAGATTGGGAAAAATGTAACTGATTGGAAGGTCGGAGATAAGGTCTGTGCGCTTCTCGGCGGAGGCGGATACGCAGAGTACGTGGCGGTCAAGTACGATATGCTGATGCCTGTCCCTAAAGGACTTTCTATGAGCGAGGCGGCGGCACTTCCCGAAGCATATGCGACGTCTTATTTGAATCTGTTTATTGAGGGACATCTGGAGGCTGGACAGACCGCCTTTATCCCCGCGGGAGCGAGCGGACTTGCCTCTGTTGCAATTCCTATGGCAAAGGCGTTTGGGGCAAGAGTGATCACCTCGGTATTGTCCGATGAGATCGCGGAAAAAATTAAGCCTCTCGGTGCTGACGTTATCATCAATTCGACGACACAGTGCGTTGAAGAAATTCTGAAAACAGAGGAAGAAAACGGCACACCCGTAGCTGTCTCTATGGACTGTCTTTCGGGAGAAACGCTCGGCAAGAGTTTGCCTTATATGGCAAGAGGCGGCTATTGGATAGTCATTTCTACCCTTGCGGGTGTTGAGACGAACGTACAGCTTCGCCCGCTCCTTACAAAGGGACTTCACCTTGTGGGCAGTATGCTTCGCAACCGTACTCCCGAATTCAAGGCATATATCCTTTCGGAATTGGTCAAAAACGTGTGGTCCAAGATCGAGGACGGTAGCATCAAGCCGTCTATATATAAGGTACTGCCTATTGCCGAGGCGGAGGCGGCTCACGCTATTTTGGAACGTGGGGAGAACGTGGGCAAGGTCGTTTTGAGTGTGTGCGATGAAGAGAAGTAAGAATAAAACCGTTTGGCTCGCTCTCTTGACCATGCTTCTGTGGGGCTCGCTTTTTTCAATGGTAAAGCTTGGATTTTCCGCATATGAGGTTGAAAGCACCGCCGATATTCTATTGTTTGCGGGAATTCGCTTTGTGATTTGCGGCGGTGTGATCTGCCTCTTTGCCACCATCAAGGACAAAGCATCTTACCGTCCTGCCAAAACCTCCTTGATCCCTATTTTACTGTCGGGCGTGTTTGCCATCATTCTTCATTACGGATTTACCTATCTTGGCTTGGAGTTGACCGACAGCGCGAAAACCGCTCTTATAAAGCAAGTGGGCGCACTTTTTTACGTTTGCTTTTCATTTTTATTTATCAAGGAAGATACACCAACCGTCAAAAAGATCGTTTCCGCAGGGGTAGGCTTTTTAGGTATTATTGTCTTGAATATCAGCTCCGAGGGATTCTCCTTTGCTTTGGGCGACCTTCTGATCCTCTGCGCTTCGTTTTGTACGGTCTTTTCCAACGTGATCAGCAAAAAGGTGTTCGTGAAAGTATCACCAATCACTTCAACAGGTATCTCACAACTTTTCGGCGGCATCGTACTGCTTGCAGTCGGATTTGCGATGGGTGGAAACGTGCATTTTCGGTGGGATTCCTCGCTGCTGATCATGGCCTATATCTGTAGTGCCTCCATAGTAAGTTATTGTATCTGGTTTGGTATTGTTAAGAATGGGGAGCTTTCCAAGCTCTTTATCATCAAGTTTGCTGAACCCGTATTCGCCTGCATCTTCGGCGCGCTGATATTGGGAGAGAACATTTGGAGGATACAGTATCTGATCGCCTTCCTGCTCATCAGCGGCAGTATATGGCTTTCCAATGCGAAAGGTAGAAGCAAATAATTTGAAATCTTATCATCTGCTTTTTTGGAGATAGTGGATCAGATTTTGCTTTATTTCACGTTTAAGATATGATAATTATATAGTAATCATCTCCATTGCGAATAAATACATTCAGCAAAACTCAAAACGATATGTTCAGCGAATAGAGATTTTGCGATGCAAATATATCAAAAAGGCTTATGTGGCAAGGCTTTTGGAGTGAAGCTTTTCACCCCGAAGCTATGGTTAAAGCCCCTGAAGCGAGAGATGAGGGGACTTATCGGTGCGGGCAACAACCCACAGGCTAAGTATGACAGCCTCCGTTGCGGTTGCAATTGAGAAGCTTCGAAATAATTCGAAGCTTCTCAATTGCAATGAATTGCCCTTGCGGGCATGATTTGACAACTTCGTTGTCATGAATTGATGTTTCGCAAAGCGAAACTCATGAATTGCACCTATGGCGCATTGAAAGGGCAATTCAAATCATGGAGCGTCGAATTGCCAAGCAATTCCGCGAGAAATTATGACGCGAAAGCGTCAATTCATGCAATTATAGATTGCAAATCATAAATAAAATTTGGACACATCATTTTAGGCTTAAGCCTCATGTGATGTGTCCGATTTTTTATTTCGTCGGTGGTAAGGTCTCACTTTTCAACAAAAAATACCTTTAAGCTTATTTCGCTGTTTACCTTGGATTTTGCCACCAAATATATGCGGTCTTTCTCGTAGTACAACTTGTTGTTTCCGATCTTTAAGTAGTCGTCGTTAATGGTGCATTTCGCATTTCCTGTCAAATATTTTCCGTTGGCAGTTATCGCTACCTCATTTCCGTTGACAGCGTTGAATTTGTATTTATCAATTGAACTCCAACTCGAAGCAATATACGTCTCCGCGCTGATATATTCATTGTGAAGCTTGTCAAAAAGCTCTTCGTCGGTGTCCTTGTTATGTTTTTTTCTGAGATTTTCTTTTTGCGTTTCGGTCGCGTCTTCCGACCACTGTAATTCAAAGTATTCGTAATCGAAAATTCTTCCTTTTAGATCATCGTAAGTAAGATTTACTGCGTTGCAGGTAACACATACGCCTTTGTCGTAGGAATGAGAGCATTTATATTCGCACATCGAGCATATGCCATCATTGTTAAATGTATGCTCGCATTTCTGCTCGCATATTGTACAAATTCCGTTATCAAAGGTATGTGTGCATTTTTCATCGCAACGTTCGCATACACCTTGAGAAAACTTGTGAGAGCAAGTCTTGCTGCAGGATATTATGGTTGGCAGCAACATTAAAACGCAAAAAAACAGACATATAATTTTTTTCATTTTCTTTTCCTCGCTTTTTTTTCTTTATTTATTAAAATTATTAAAAACGGTGACAATACCGTATAAGACTTATGAAAGTTTGTTTTTTTCAAGGTCAAGCTTTGCCTTTATTTTTTCATAATTTTCAATACTTGCTTTCGGTATGCTTTCCAAGATCATTATTTCCGCAAGGTCTTTACCGTATTTTTCAAATAAGTAATTACGAAAACAAGATAATGAATAAGAATATTCCTTATCGCAGCCGTTTTCGTCAAAATACGTTATGGTAAAGGAGATCATACTTCCCGCGCTGCTTGAATACGTGGGACTTGAATGAATGCCTATCGCGTTTATAGTGCCGAACATAAACGATGCTCCCAATTTGTTTTTTTTCACTATACCGTCGCCGTATACCATATGATTGAAATTTATGTAATTCTGAATGGGACAGATAAACTGTTCCTTTTCGTTAAAATACAAGCCAAAGCAATTTTTCGCGGGAGAATAAAAGAACCACGCGGCAAGATCGTGTTGAAGTCTTACATAAGTATAGCCTGCCTCGTCAAGCTTTTGCTCCGTTGCCGTAACCTTTTGATTAAAAAACTCGTTGCTCGTTTTTAAATGTTTATACATAAAGAGCTTTGTCCAAAGGCAAATGCCCAAAAACACAATGCCTGCAAGCAACAAAATAGAAACCAAATACATTGGCGGGGTGGGATCGGCATCAAAATCAAAGCTCTGTGTGGAAGCGGGAATTGAGCCATTATACATAAAAACAGCGCAAAAGACCAAGCTGGCGATAAAAAGAAAGATTCCGGACCTAAAGGTAAAACGTACTCGCTTGTCTTTTTTGTTTTGTTGCTCTTTTTCCAACTCGGTTTTTTGGATATTATCCTTCTCAACGTCAATATTTTCAATTTTTTTTTCGGAAACGTATACCTTTCCAAGTTCGTGCTTTTTGCTTTTTGCGGCTTCTTCCGATTTGAATGATATATCCTCCTTATCATTCAGTAAGTTATCAAGCGATACATCAAACAGTTTTGATAATATTTTAAGTATTTCAATATTTGGCATTGATTTCTCTGTTTCCCATTTATGAACAGCTTGCCGCGTAACTCCTAATTTTTCCGAAAGGTCTTCTTGCGATAATCCCGCCCTCTTTCGTAAAACAACTAATTTTTCTGAAAATATCATAAAGAATCTCCTTTATTTTTTAATATTATAGCATACGCGTGATAAGAAAGTCAACAACCGCAGGTTTACAAAGTGTTAACCTGCGGTTTCATTAATAAACTTTTTTATATTTGTTTAAAAACTGTTGCTTGTTCTTGACAAACAGACGTTTCGGAGTTATAATGTCATTGTTTTACAGAACGAATTTCGGTCTAAAAAAAGGAGAACTATTATGACACTGTCCGAACGTCACGCACAGGTAGAATCATATTTGGGTAAAACGGTGAATATCGAGATAGACCGTCCTATAGGCTACGTGCATCACAAGGGTGAAAAGACCTTGGTGTATCCGATAAATTACGGCTATATCCCGAACGTATTGGGAGGCGACGGCGAGGAGCTTGACGTATTTTTACTCGGAGTGAACGAGCCTGTTGAGAGCTTTATGGGCAGGATAATCGGGATAGTCTACCGCGCGGACGACGTAGAGGATAAGCTCGTTATGTCGCCCGAGGGAATGATCTTTAGCGCGGCGGAGATAGCGCAAACGGTTCGCTTTCAGGAAAAATACTATCACACGACGATACGCTCCATTGATGGCTCAGAGGCTGAAGTGGAGCGTTGAACAAACGAAACAACTAAAAGCTCTGCACCTTATAAAATCAAAAAAGCAAGACCTCCTCAAAAATTGGGGAGACCTTGCCTTTTTTATTAAGTTTTTATAATTCCTAAAATTGATGCAATTAAGCTTCGTCTTCTTCCATTCTTCTCATTGCATTTTCCTCCTTATGCGGATAAACCTTCCGCACTATTATTATACTATATATTTTTTCAAAAATCAATATATTTTTCAAAATTTTTTAAAATTATTTGTTTTCGCATACTTTAGGTGAAAAACTTATTGATACGCCGTCTTTTTTGAATATCCACTTATCAAATAGCATTTTTACATTATTTGGGTTGCTCATGCTGTTCATTGTACCGATTGCGTCATTCATAAAACCGAATCCGCTAATGCAAATATCGTAGGTAGAAGAACCCAAAACCGAAAAATCAACAGAAAATTTTTTACACGGTTCCGATACTCTGCAACACATATTTTTATCATGTAAAGATACTCTTGTAGTATAATTTATGATCACTTCCGTAGGAGTTGTGTCGGAGAGCTGAAGAGCTTTTTTGTATCTGTAAGTATATTTTTTATTGTAATTGCTTTTTTTCATTGTTACTTCATCGTCAGTTACATCTTCGACTATTAATTCATATTGAGATGCGGTCAAAGATTTTTTATTAACAGATATATCTTCAACCTTTAAAATATTATCTAAAACGTCCTCTCCTGCATACATACGAATAAAAGAAAAATTTTTTATTTTTTTATTTTTCTCATAAGAACATATGTTAAGCTTTTTTACGATCTTTTTCTCGATATATTTATCGCATACGGAACATTCGATTATATAACTGCATTCTTCAAAATAATAATCAGAGGGTGATTTTAGTAACGCATTGTGAATATAGTCTGTCATATCCTGCTGTGCTTTGGATTTTATGTTCATTAATTTACGTTTCATTTTTTCTTTGTTTTCGGCTGACATAAGATCAATGGCTTTTTCATCTGAAAGCACATCGTTTATTATAGTGTCAACATAAATATTGTTGTCGTTTTTCTTTTCTATCAAAGGCGTTGATATAATAGAAGTACCGACAATGGAGATTATTACGACTGCTATATTGATAAATATTTCAAAGTAAATTTTATATTCGGGTTTTTCATCCCTTAACAAAAACAATAATGCTAAAATAACAATCAAAGCGATAAAAATAAAGATCATCGCCCACCATAATTTTTTGTTTAAAAAATACTTTTCTTTTTTCTTTTTCATATTTATCACCTGACTTCTTTTTCTACATTTTACCATATATTTCGACAAAAATCAAGTCAATATTATAGAAAAAAGATATTAATGATAAGAGGTAAACTCCTATAAAATTTATCTTTACTTTTTTTATATTTTAAGCTTTGAAATTATCAATTGATTATACTATAAATCTCAAGATTTGTAGAACCAGAAGTAAAACAACACTTTCGAAATACTAAAATTTCCTTAAATAGAATGAAATTTGCTATTTATATGCATTTTGATGAATTTTTGGATAAAAAATATACTTTCACACAAAAACCTCTTGATTTATTGTGAGTTTTGTAGTATAATAACTTTGAATGCGGTTTATAAGAAATGAAAGGCGGAAAAAACAATGAGCAGAGTTTCAAAGCACAATTATTACCTTGATATAGCTCAAACGGTAGCGGAGCGCAGTACCTGTCTTCGCAAGATGTACGGCGCGATAATAGTAAAGGACGACGTTATCGTTTCAACAGGCTATAACGGTGCGCCCAGAGGAAGAAAGAACTGTAATGATCTTAACTTTTGTATGAGAGACAAGCTTAATATCCCTCGCGGAGAGAGATACGAGCTTTGCCGTTCGGTACACGCCGAGGCGAACGCTATCATCGCGGCGGCAAGAGAGAGAATGCTCGGCGCGACCTTGTATATGGTGTGCGTAGATCCTGCGGATAATTCGCTCGTTGCGGGTACGACAAGCTGTATGATGTGCAAGCGTCAGATAATCAATGCGGGTATCTCGAAGGTCATCGTCCGTGATACAAAGGACGAGTACAGGGTTATCGATGTAAACGACTGGATAGAGAACGACGACTCTTTAAGCGGAACTTTCGGATATTAAGAGGTAATTTTTACATATGAAAAGAAAAAATATGATAAGGATAATTGCGGCGCTTCTTTGCGTTTGTTCGCTCTTGCTTTGCTCGTGCGGTAAGAAAAACGAGTTTTCTGTCGACGAGGAGGGAAATTTTGTTCACGATAAGAGCGGTATCACCTATGATATAGCACCGTTTTGCTATGAGGCGATCTCTATCGGCAAAGAAGTTTTTGCAAAGCAGAGCGAGAGAGAATTCTTCGCTATCACGGGCACGGACACATCCAAGTGGCTTTGCGACACCTTTGGTATAGTTTATTACGCAAAGGGAAGTAAGCTTCCGACACTCAAGGAAATGAACGTTTCTTACGTTGATATCACCAATGACGATGTTATCGTCGAGCAGGTCAAGGACGCGGAAAAGATAAATGCTCTCAAGGAGCTTTACGAGAACGGAACGAAGTCGTATTATCCCGGTAACGCGGGACTTGTGCCCGAGGTGAATATAAGATTGAAGTTTGCCGATACAGAGAACGGTATCTATTACGTTCTCGCGTATTTTGAGTACGCGCAGGATTACGTCTATAAGGACGCCAACGGAAAGACCACCAACTTCGGAAAGAAGTTTTTATACAATCGCGCAGAGGGCTTATGCCTTGCTGTAGACGGACTTCCCGCGGGCGTATTCGGCTCTAATGGATAAGGCTGTACGCTTTGAAAGAAAACACGCAGAGGGGGCGGCACGTCTTGAAAAGCTTTGCTTTTCAGAGCCGTGGTCGGAAAACAGTCTTCTGTTGCTTGCTTCATCGAATGCGGTCGGATTCGTTGTGACCGAGAATGACACGGTTATTGCCTACGGCGGAATGATGACCGTTCTTGACGAGGGGCAGATAACGAACATTGCCGTCGATCCTTGCCACAGACGAAAGGGACTTGGCAGGGAGATCGTGAGAGCTCTTATCGGATACGCGCAAAAAAACGGTATCGTCAGTATCTCTCTTGAGGTCCGCGAGTCGAACGTGGCGGCGATAGCGCTTTACGACGCATTGGGCTTTAAAAGATGCGGTCTGCGTAAGAATTTTTACCGCGCTCCCACCGAATCGGCGATCATAATGGTGTGGGAAAATGAAAGGACTTGAAAATGTATATACTCGGAATAGAAAGCTCCTGCGACGAAACGTCTGCCGCGGTCGTCAGTATGAACGAGAAAGGTGAGCGCAGGATACTTTCGAATATCGTGGCTTCGCAGATAGAGATACACCGTCTTTACGGCGGGGTAGTTCCCGAAATAGCGAGCCGAGCTCATATAGAGGCTATCAGCAACGTGACGAACGAGGCTCTTTGCGAGGCAGGGATCAGCCTTTCCGATATCGGCTGTGTGGCGGTCACCTCACACCCTGGACTTATCGGAGCGCTTCTTGTGGGCGTGAATTTTGCCAAATCACTTGCTTTTGCGAATAATATACCGCTCGTGCCCGTAAATCATGTAAAGGCGCACGTCGCGGCGGCGTATCTTGAAGAGCCGACACTTGAGCCGCCCTTTTTGGCTCTCGTTGTTTCGGGCGGACATACGTCGATATACAGTGTGGAAAATTATACCGATTTTCGCGAGATAGGCGCTACGCGCGACGACGCGGCGGGCGAGGCTTTCGATAAGATCGGACGAGTTATAGGTATGCCGTATCCCGCGGGAGCGGCTATGGATAAGCTTGCTTACGAGGGAGACGCAAAGGCTATAAAGCTGCCCTCTCCCGCGCTTGTGGGAGACACGCTCGACTTTTCGTTCAGCGGACTTAAAACGGCGGCGCTTAATTATATCAATTCCGAACGCCAAAAGGGAAATGAGCCTCATCACGCTGACCTTACGGCATCTTATACTGCAAAGATCGTAGATGCGATAGTGAAAAAGATAGATATGGCGCTTTTGAAAACGGGCGCAAAAACTCTCGTCCTTGCGGGCGGAGTTGCGGCAAACTCGCATATTCGTAAGGCTCTTGACACGCTTTGCGAAAAAAGAGGAGTAAAATTCTGTAAGCCGAGCCTTTCACTTTGCTCGGATAATGCCGCTATGGTGGCGGCGGCGGGATATTTTGAATATCTCAATGGGAATTTTGCCGATACCTCTCTGAATGCTTCAGCATCAGACGACGGAAATTAAGCTTGAAAAATATTTAGAAAGGCGGTGTCATAATCTATGAACCGTAACAATGATAAAAATTCAGAAGAGTTTTCGGACTCAAGAGAAGAACTTCAGGAAAGATACTCTAACGTATCTCCCGCAGTTATAAGACGTTTGCCGAGATATTTCAGATATCTGCGCGAGCTTATAAGAATGGGAAAGACGAGGATAAGCTCGGGCGAACTTTCGCGTATGATGAACGTAACGGCTTCGCAGATAAGACAGGACCTTAACTGTTTTGGCGGATTCGGTCAGCAGGGGTATGGCTACAACGTGAATTATCTTTACGGAAAGATATGCGAGATACTCGGCGTTGAGAGCAAATTTTCCGCGGCTGTTATCGGAGCGGGAAATCTCGGAAGCGCGCTTGTGCGCAGTCCTATGTTTGAAAAACGCGGAGTAGAGGTCGTGGCGATGTTTGACGTTAATAACGATATTATCGGAACTGATATCGGAAACGTCCACGTTTACTCTATGGAAGAAATGGAAAGTGTACTTGATGGGCTCAACGTAAATATAGCGATCCTTACACTTCCGAAGGAGTTCGCCGTTGATATCTCGCAGCGCTTGAAAAACACCAAAATAAAGGGTGTATGGAATTTCACGGGTAAAGAGCTTGATCTTCTCGATAGCGGAATAGTAGCGGAAAACGTACATATCGGAGACTCGCTTATGACTCTTTGCTATGAGCTTGCGAAAAATGAACACAATTTAAAAAATGATAAGGATTGGAAGTAATATATAGATGGGAAAGACGGCTAAAAACGTTATCCTTTATCGAAATGGCAAACTTCCCGAACGTCTGTCTGACATTCTTTCGAACGCGGATGAGAACGATCTGCGGATACTCGTGACACTTATGATGTCTGCGGACGGGGAGGGCTTTACTTGCTCGGAGAACGATCTTGGTGAGATCTTGGGATTGGAGAAGACCGAGGTCAACGCTTCTCTCAAGTTCTGGAGAGGCGCGGGGCTTATATCCTCTAAACGAGTCGATCAAAAGAGCGTTGAGCCGAGATCCTCGGATAAAAAGCCAAAGGAAGATCCTAAAAAAAGCGAAGAAGCGAGTCTCACCAGCGCGCATCGGGACGGCGCGGTAGCGCATACATCGATTGGAGCGTATGAAAGCTCGGAGCTTGCAGATCTGCTTGAGACAAGAAAATCCCTTGCGCTCTTCGTAAACGAAGCTCAGAGAGTTCTCGGAAAGACCTTGAACAATCACGATATAGGTATTCTTGTGGGGATCATAGAGCAGCTTGGCTTTGACGAGGAAGCGGTGCTGAATATACTTGCTTACGCGGTAAGACTTAAGCACCCGCAGGTGAGATATGCGGAGAAGATAGCCATTAATTTTTATGACGAGGGGATAATCGATACAGAGGCGATAGTTCAAAGGATAAACAGCATCGAAGCGGCTGCGGAAACTCTTACGCAGATACGCGCGCTCTTCGGAATGGGAAGCAGAGGTCTTTCGACCGCCGAGAAAAAGCTTTTCAACTCATGGAGCGAAAAGCTCGGATACGGTATAGACGTTATACGCTTGGCTTATGATATAACTATCGACAATATTCACGAGCCCGCGCCAAAGTATACGAACAGTATACTTGAGCGCTGGTATGCCGAGGGACTTCACACGGCGGCGGATATTGAAGAATATATTAAGTCGCAGAAGCAGACAGCGTCAAACGGACACGAAAAGAGCTATGATACAGACGAGTTCTTTGAAGCGTCACTCAAGAGAAGCTTTGAGGAGTTCGATAAAAAATACGGCTCTGAAAAATAATAAAAAGAGGGTGCGAGATGGCATATAATAAAAAGGATTATGCGCGCATAAAAAGAGAATATTCGGAAAAATACATAAAGGCGAGACTCGATGCGGATATGCGCAGACAGGAGCTTTACTCAAGATTCCTCGAGATAAAGGCGATAGATGACGTCCTCTCAAAGACAGGACTTGAGATAATGGGAATAATCACGGGCGAAACTGCCGAGACTGCGGCTCAAAAGGTCGTTGAGCTTAAAAAACGCAACGAAAGACTGCTTGCCGAGAGAGCGGCTTGTCTTCGCGCTCACGGATATGCCGAGGATTATTCGGATATCCATTACGAGTGCGAAAAATGCGGTGATACGGGATACGTCGATACCAAGATGTGCGACTGTATGAGACGCGCTCTTATAATGGCGGGATATGAGTCCTCGGGCCTCGGAAAGCTCATACGTACTCAAAGCTTTGATAATTTTTCGCTTGAAAACTACCGTGATCCTAAGGATCGTGAGTGGATGGAGCATAACGTTACCGTGCTTCGCCGCTTTGCCGAGAATTTCAGCGCAAAGGACGATTTCAGCTTTTTGCTTACGGGCTCGACGGGACTTGGAAAGACACATCTGTCAACGGCGGTGGCAAAGACTGTTATCGAGAGAGGATACGACGCGGCGTACGTTACTGCGGTCAAAATGATGAATGACTTTGAGGAGAGACGATTCCACCGAGGTGAGAAAGACGATCTTCCCGATACGACGAGATATTACGACGCGCAGCTTCTCATTATCGACGATTTCGGCACAGAGGTCTTGAATCAGTTTACCGTATCTTGTATGTATGATGTTATCAATACCCGTATCAATAACGGCTTGAGCACGATCATAAATACGAATCTTCCCAAAAACGAGCTTGAAAAAAAATACGGCGAGCGAATCGCCAGCCGACTTTTTGGAGAATATACCGCTCTGCTTTTCAAGGGAACGGATATGAGATATAAGAAGATAAGATGAAAAATGAGCAAGGAAAACCTTGCTCATTTTTTATACAAATTTGCTCTATACAAACGGTTATAAAATAACCCCTGCAAGAGTTTTCTTTTGCTTAGTTTTTGGAAAAGCACAAACTAAAGATAAAAGATGTGTTTTCTTGCAAGAGTTTTCTTTTGCTTACTTTTCTTTTTTAAAAGAAAAGTAAGTGCGTCCCTTACGCGTTTTTAATAGTCGCAATTACAGATGCGGGCTCTTCTGCCTTAAATACGGCAGAGCCTGCGACGATAACGTTCGCGCCCGCTTCAACAACGAGGGATACGTTATCGGGAGTAATACCGCCGTCAACCTCTATGTCAAGATCGACACCGCGAGCGTTTGCATAGTCGCGGAGCTCTTTAACCTTATCGACAGTAGCGGGGATCATTTTCTGACCGCCAAAGCCGGGTTCAACTGTCATAACGAGAACCATATCGAGATCATCGATAAGAGGATACACGACGTCCGCGGGAGTTGCGGGTTTTATCGAAAGCGAAGCAAGAACTCCCTTTTGACGAATATATTTGAGAACGGACTTCGGATCGTCACAGCTTTCGTAGTGGATAGTAATTATGTCCGCTCCAGCCTTTACGAAATCGTCGATATAGCGAATGGGATCATTTATCATCAGATGGACGTCAAATTTTGCGTTTGTTACCTTGCGTACACAGGAGATAACGGGCGCACCAAAGGATATGTTCGGAACGAAAGCTCCGTCCATAACGTCAAGATGTATGTATTCAGCGCCTGCATCGGCAACCTTTTTGATTTCATCTCCAAGCTTTGAAAAATCACACGCGAGGACCGAAGGAGAAACGATTATCATAGTATTTACCTCTTAAAAATATTTTATGGCACGTTACGTACGGTTGCATATACTGAAAAGGAAGTTGTATGCGAAGTGTGCGGAGCGGACTTTGAAGAGCAGGGACGTGAATGAGCGATCCGCACAATTTGTATTTAGATTTCAACGGCGCTGAAAACTTTTTAAAAAGGTGTTCCGCGCCGTTTTTTGTTGCTGTTAGTTGTAATGAAAAGTTAAAAAACGCAAGAAAGCTTTTGCGGAGCTTTTCTCGAAAAGCGACAATGCGTTTTTTACTCACAAAGTCTCTATAAGACAGACCGCGTGCGCGGCAATGCCTTTCTTTTCACCCGAAAAGCCAAGACCCTCTTCGGTCGTCGCCTTTACGCTTACGTCCGAAATGTCAAGGTCAAGTGCCCGTGCGATATTTACTCTCATATCTCGGATATGGGGCGAGAGCTTTGGCGCTTGGGCGATCACAGTAGCATCAATATTGACTATCTTGTATCCCGCGCTGAAAAGATGAACGCCCACTTTACGCAAAAGCAGGAGACTGTCAGCACCCTTGTATTTCGGATCGTTGTCCGGAAAAAGCTTTCCGATGTCGCCGAGAGCTGCCGCGCCTAAAAGCGCGTCAGATATGGCGTGAAGCAGAACGTCGGCGTCCGAGTGACCGAGAAGCCCCGTTTCGTGCTCTATTTTAACTCCGCCGAGTATCAGATCTCTGCCCTCAACGAGACGGTGAACATCGTAGCCGTGACCTATACGCATTAAGGATTTACCTCTCTTTCAAAGTCCATAATTACCTCGTCGGATTCGGAACGCCTCGAAATAATAATGCTTTCGGCGACTACCATGTCCTCTTGTGTGGTTATTTTTATATTTTGCGCCCCGCATTCAACAAGACGTATGGGGTGCTTGACATTCTCAACGAGAGAGTTGTCATCGGTCGCCTTGAATCCCTTTTTGAGAGCGGTGTAGGCGGCAGCGCGGTAAAGCTTTGTCTTAAAGACCTGAGGTGTTTGCGCAAGCCATACGGTCTCTCTGTCCTGAGTATGATCTATAAATCCCTTTTTGTCGGCTATCTTCACCGTGTCAGTGGATCTGTGAGCGGCGGTAGCCGCCTTGTATTTGTAAGCCGCGCGGCAGACCGCTTCTATCTGCTCGGGTGTCGTGAGACAACGAGCGCCATCGGCAATAGCAACGAATTTTGAGCGTTTGTCAACGGCATCTAGCCCGTTGATGACCGAATCCTGACGTGTAAGTCCGCCCGGAATTATTTTTGTGACCTTAGTCATTTCGTGGTTTTTGCAGAGAGTTTCCCAGAACGGTATCTCGTTTCGTTTTGCCACTATAACTATCTCATGGATACATTCGGTCTTTTGATAAGCGCGTAGCGTGTGCAAAAGCACAGGCTCTCCGCAAAGATCAGTCATCTGCTTTGTGGTCGTTCCGCCAAAGCGTTCGGAAAGACCTGCCGCCGCGATTATTGCGCTTGTGAAGTTTTTTGGGTGAGGTGAACCCGAAATGGCGCGAAGAGCGCCTGCGATCTTTTTAATGCACAAGGTCGTGTCCTCCCTTTTTTATTTAGTTTTCTTTTTCTATTTCAGAGAGCATAGCAACGCGCGTTACGTGGTTGCCGTTGTTGAGGTATTCTGCGTTTATGAAAGCGTCAACAAGCTCAAGAGCAAGTCCCACACCTACTACACGCTCACCGAAGCAGAGCATATTCGCATCGTTGTGCTCTCTTGTGAGACGCGCGGAGAATGTATCGGAGCAACAAGCCGCGCGGATACCGTTGTGCTTGTTAGCCGCCATAGACATACCAATCCCCGTTCCGCAGATAAGAATACCGAGAGAGCACTCTCCGTCGAGTATCTTTTTACAAGCCGCCTTGGCGTAGATGGGATAGTGACAGCTGTCTTTGGAGTTAGTTCCAACGTCAATTACCTCGTGACCGAGAGAAATGAGATGATCCTTTACAGCTCCCTTGATAGCGTATCCAGCATGGTCGCATCCGATAACTATTTTCATGATAATTTTCCTCTTTTTTATATATTTTATATATTTTTTGTTTTAGTCGTACAAGCTAACAGGTTGTAATAAATACCCCTGCAAATGTTTTCTTTTGCTTACTTTTTTTAAAAACACAAGCTAATGGGTATAATAAATACCCCTGCAAATGTTTTCTTTTGCTTACTTTTCTTTTTTAAAAGAAAAGTAAGTCCTAATTGCCCTCTCTTTTCATGCGTTCACGCTCGGCTTGAGATGGACGGAGATAGGTCACTGTAAGCTTTGTGTCGTCTGTATATTCACCTGCGAGGTATTTGCGAAGCGCGACCTGTGCCACGGAATATGCGGATTGATGACGAAGTCTGTCGGGTACAGGATAGGCGGTTGTCTTTTCAAGAGCCGAAAGCGTTATATCATAGCCGTCACCGCAAAAAGCGACGGGCTCACCGTATTTTGAAAGAAGCTCGTCAAGCTCCGAGATGCTGAGCGCGGAGTCGGGCAGGATACGTTCGAGCTTTTCTCCGTCCGAGCGGAAAAGAGCGGTGTAGACCTGTGAGCGCCTTGCGTTCATAACGGGGCAGATAAGCCCTTTTTTAACACATAGATTTTCGGCGATAGCCTCGAGCGTTGAAACACTTACGCAGGGCTTTTCCTTGCCAAAGGCAATGCCCTTGAGCGTAGCCGCACCGATACGAACTCCCGTAAAAGAACCCGGACCCATAGATGCCGCGAAAATATCGATATCGTCAACACTTATACCAAAATGATCAAGGAGAGCTTCGACCATAGGAAGAAGAGTTTCACTATGTGTATTTCCATTGTTTAAGGTGTATTCCGCAAGGAGACGCTCGCCGTCGCAAAGCGCGGCAGAGGCAACGGTCGCGGAGGTGTCAAGCGACAGAATTATCATAAAAAACCGTCCTTTTAATTAGTTTGAGTACCCTATCGGATAGAGGTTTATAAGTCGGCTGTCGGTATCATTTTCATTGTCCTTGATTATTTCAACGCGGAGATATCGTTCGGGAAGCGCAAATGGGATATTTTCACTCCACTCCACAAGACATATTCCGCTTCTGTCAAGGTAGTCGTAGAAGCCGATAGACCATAGCTCGTCCTCGTCTGTGATGCGGTACATATCAAAATGAAAGACCGATAGCGGCTTACCCTTGTATTCGTGAACGATTGCGAAAGTGGGGGATTTTACCTTGGAATTTTGGGATATTACCGAAGTAAAACCGCGAATAAAGGCAGTCTTTCCCACACCGAGATCGCCGTAGAGCGCAACAAAACGCGGAGCGTCAGCTTTGGAAAGAAGTGATATCGCGCACTCTTTTCCTATCTGCTCGGTGTCAAGCGCCGATGCCGAATGAATGGAGACAGCTTTACCGTATTCGATTTTTTGCATTTTGCCACCTCCAAAGATATCAGGTAATATTTCTCTCATATTAGTATATCACAAAATGTCATTCGTGTAAAGAGGGAAAAACGAATAATTTGCCTGTATAGGCTCGATTTTGTTGACATTTGCGATAATATCTGTTATAATAACCAAGATCGTTTTTGGTAAAGGATAACGCAAATGATAGAAAATTCGGGCAATAAAAATATAACGGCATATGAAAAGAGAAAAAAGAGCTTCTTTTATGCTGTCGCAGAGGGTGAGGGGAATATCGGAAAGCTTTCCGATGCTTTGAGCGTCAGCCGAGTGACCGTTCGCAGATATGCGCGAGAGCTTGAGAGCGCGGGACTAGTGCGTTTTATGATGCCAAACGTTAAAGACCGCAAAAAAATCGCAAGAATAGGAATTTCTCATAATCTATGCTTCGCTATTTTGAAGATAGAAGCGAAAACAATAGAGCTTTTTGTGTATTCTTTGCCGCAAAAATATGAGTACTCGGTCACTTTAGCATATAACGAGGCACTTAACGATACCGATAACGCGCTTTGCGCGAAAAGAACTTTGGAAAGATTGTGCGAGCAGGCTTTTGCGTATAGAACATTTGTCGGAGTGATCCTTGCCGACGGCTCGTGTTTAAATGCGAGTATATGCGGAGAGATATTTTGCGATACGGTGCTTTCGGTGTCCGAGTGCGAGTCTATGGCAAGAAAAAATAAAACAGAGCGGAGCTTTTCGCTGACCGAGGGCTTTTGTGAGCCGCTGCGCGTGATCCGCTCAAATAATAGAGACGCATACCCACAAAAGACCGTGGAGCTTTGGACGATCGGTATGATAGACGCTCTTGTTCTGAAAGCGATAAGAAATTCCCACTCCAAAACATCTGAAAACGATCATTTTTAGTTTGATAGGGCGCGTTTTTCTCTTGATTTATAAATAAGACGAATGAGAAGATAGACAGAAACGGTAAAGATAGCCCCTACGCAAGAGCCCGCCGTGTCGGTGAAAATGTCGGCTATGTCGAAAACTCTGCCGTCAGAAAAGGTCTGTATGTATTCGTCGATAAGCGCTATGAGAGCGCAAAAGGGAAGAGCCGCTCCCGCAAAGGCGAGCCGAGGCGAGAGAGCGCGTCTTGGATCGGGCGCGAGAGCGAAGATAAGCGTCAAAGCAGACGAGAAGCCGAGCGCGGCAAATTCAAGAAAGTGCGCGCTTTGGCGGATAAAGGCTTTAGATATTTCTGCCTTGAATCCGAGAGCCTTTGCCACTTGGTTGACCGCTGTGTAGACGACGTTGCTCTTTTCGGTAGATTCCTCTGCGTTGTCGAGCGAATTTGAGAATATAAAAATGACTAAAGCGACGCATAATAAAGCCGAAGCGATAGTTAATATCTTTCTTGTCATATTTTTTCCTTTCTTTTGAGCTCGTAAAAACGAGTGCAAAAAACACTTGCAATTCTTTTTAAAGTGTGCTATAATATTTTGCGGAATAAAAATCAAATCAAATATTTGCCTGCATAGTTAAATGGATATAATAGCCCCCTCCTAAGGGGTAGTTATGGGTTCGATTCCCGTTGCGGGTGCCAAAAAACAGAAATATCGCAGGGCGATGTTTCTGTTTTTTTCGTCAAACGCGGGAATCGAAGGCGTAGCGGTAATGAATGACATGCCAGTGGCATGTCAGAACCGCGGAGTGACCGAGCCCGCAGGCGAGACCGATTCCCGTTGCGGGTGCCAAGTTCGAAGTCTTTGGATTTTCAATGGTTTCGAACTTTTCTTTTTATACAGCCTATTTTTTCGTATTCCCTTGAAATAAGACTCATTTTATGGTATAATATATAGGTGATAATATATGGTTGCGAAAGGAAAGCTTATGGTACTTGAAAATAAATTGGGTATTATCGATTCTGCAGAGATTGCTCGTGAAGAAGAACGTATAAGCAAAATACGCGCAATAGAACTTTTTGAAACGGATTTCCTTTCTACACTGCGTCCGGGAACTTTTGATGCTCTTTCCAAAATACACGAATTCCTTTTTTCAGATATATATGGCTTTGCGGGAAAGATACGTACAGTTAATATCGCAAAAGGCAATTTTCGATTTGCACCGCTGATGTATCTTAATGCCGCGCTTGAAAATATTGAAAAAATGCCCCAAAGTACATTTGACGAAATAATTGAGAAATATGTTGAAATGAACGTGGCGCACCCTTTCAGAGAAGGTAATGGGCGTTCGACACGCATTTGGCTTGACCACATATTAAAAAACGAGCTTGGAATGGTTGTGGACTGGAGTCTTGTCGATAAAGAGGATTATCTTCTTGCTATGGAGAGAAGTCCTATCAAGGATATTGAGATCAAACATCTTTTAAAAGGTGCTCTTACCGATAAAACAAATGACAGTCAAGTTTTTATGAAGGGCATAGATACAAGTTATTATTACGAGGGCTACGCTACCTTCAAAACGGAAGATCTGAAATAATATTCAGGCAGTCGATTTCGACTGCCTTTTGTTTTCTTGCAAAAAAGTGTGTATTCCACTTTGAAAATCTTTCAGAGAGAACAAAATTTGGCGTGTGAAGTTAATTTTACCTAACGCCCTTAAGCGCAAGTAAAACCTCCCCTTAATTATACCACGGTATTTAAATATTTGCAATACGAAAAATGTTCCACGAGATTTTTTGTAATAATTGCTTTTTTTAACAAATTGTTGACAAAATGTAATAGTTATGATATAATTGTTAACATATAATATGTAACAATTATCGTGGATAAGTATGGCAATTTTAAAATTCGATATAAAGTGATATAAAGCCGTGCTTTGCAGAAGAATAAAAATCGACAGATTGAAAAAATACGGAGGAACTGATGAAAAACAAAAAAAATCAAGACATTAACGTATCCGATATCACAGATAGCAAAAAACATTTTTGGAGACAATGGCGTGTGGTTGCCATTATTTTGGCGATGTTTGATATAGTTGCTGTTTCAAGCGCTTATTTTCTGGCACTTTGGTTCAGATTCGATTGCCGTTTCTCAATGATCCCTGACGATCTTTTAATGTGTTGGCTTAAGTTTGCGCCGATATATGCCGTCATATGTGTTGCTGTGTTCTGGATATTCCGTCTTTATCAAAGTATATGGAAGTACGCAAGCTTTGATGAGTTCGAGCGCATAGCTATAGCATCTGCGATAGTGGGAGTAGCACACACTGTTTTGATAACGGTATTCTTTAGAAGAATGCCTATCATATACTATATTGTCGGCTTTGCGATCCAATTTATATTGGTCTTGGGTGTTCGTTTTGCCTACCGTTTTATATTGTTGGAACGAAAGAAAAGAGCAAGACTGATGCAGAAGACTTTGGCTAGCCGAGTTATGCTTATCGGCGGAGGAACTGCCGGACAGTCGCTGATACGTGATCTTAATAACGCAAAGGAAATAAAAGAATACGTATGCTGTATCATTGATGACAATAGCAATAAGTGGGGAAGATTTATTGAGGGCGTTCCTGTTGTGGGAGGCAGAGACGACATTCTTCTCAATGTAGAAAAATATAAGATCGAGAAGATATTTTTCGCTATCCCGAGCGCTACC
The DNA here is from genome assembly GCA_045533915.1 of Eubacteriales bacterium. Classification (GTDB taxonomy): domain Bacteria; phylum Bacillota; class Clostridia; order Oscillospirales; family CAG-272; genus HGM12713. Next base: position 17,786 of record JAZSIP010000096.1, on the reverse strand, counting down.
ACAGAGCAGATGCGAGATATTTTGAATATCTGCAAGGAAACAAATTGCGAATTGAGAAAGCTTCCCAGTGTATGTGAATTCATATCGGACAATATAACGGCAAGCGCTATGAAGGACGTAGCGGTAGAGGACCTGCTGGGACGTGAGTCCATTAAGGTAAATATGGACGAGATATACGATTTTCTCGTAGGAAAGACCATAATGGTAACGGGAGGCGGAGGCTCTATCGGAAGTGAGCTTTGCAGACAGATCGCAAAGCACAATCCCAAAAAACTTATTGTTTTTGATATTTACGAAAATAATGCTCACGCTATCGGATTGGAGCTTAGAGACAAGCATCCTGAGCTTGATCTTGATGTCCTTATCGGCTCTGTACGAGACAGCAGACGTATAAATCAGGTGTTCGCTAAATATAAGCCCGACGTTGTGTATCACGCCGCGGCGCACAAGCACGTGCCTCTTATGGAGGACAGTCCTTGTGAGGCAATAAAGAATAACGCCGTGGGAACTTACAAAACGGCATACGCGGCTATGATGAACGGCTGTAAAAGATTTGTTCTTGTATCGACTGATAAGGCGGTCAACCCCACTAATATAATGGGTGCGTCAAAGCGTCTTTGCGAGATGATAATTCAGTCGTTTGACAGATTTATAAGAGAGGGCCGCGCGAATGAGCTTGCTCCTCTGTACCTGCATAATGACGAATTTGACAGCGGTATTCCGAACGTGTCGAACATCGTAAAAGAGGCAAAGACCGATTTCGTGGCGGTACGATTCGGAAATGTGCTCGGCAGTAACGGCTCGGTCATTCCGAGATTTAAGGAGCAGATAGCCAAGGGCGGACCTGTAACGGTCACGCACCCCGATATCATAAGATATTTTATGACGATCCCCGAAGCCGCTTCCTTGGTGCTTCAGGCAGGAACTTACGCGAAGGGCGGCGAGATATTCGTCTTGGATATGGGTTCTCCCGTAAAGATCGATACGCTTGCGAGAAATCTTATAAGGCTTTCGGGCTTCCAACCCGACGTTGATATCAAGATCTCTTATACGGGACTTCGCCCCGGTGAGAAGCTGTACGAGGAAAAGCTTATGTCCGAAGAGGGCTTGCGTACTACACCCAATAAGCTTATCCATATCGGACGACCTATCCCGTTTGATTCGGAGGCCTTTTTGAAGCAACTTCAAACGCTTATGTTATCAGCATATGGCGGACAAGAAGATGAGATACGCGCTCTTGTTGCAGAGGTCGTACCGACGTATCAGCCTGCGGGTGAGCATGGTTCGGAGGCAAAGGGCGAGGAATATGACCGTCAGATGAAGAGCATATCCGATTCGGAGGAAAAATCTTCTGAAGAAAGCAAATAATATATAAATAGCAATAAAAAACATTGTTTTTTAGCGAGAAAAAAATGAACATCAAAACAGTAACTGTTATCGGCGCAAACGGTGCTATGGGATCAAACGTGTCGGCGATCTTTGCTTCTTTTGGCGATGCAAAGGTATATATGATAAGCCGAGATATTGAAAAATCAAAGCAGGCGGCTATGAAAGCCGCAAAGTCCGTGCGCGCGGAAAGCATATTGAAAAATTTAATACCGAAAGACTATTCTTCGCTTCCCGAATGTGTTGCGGAATCCGATATCGTGTTTGAGAGCGTTGCCGAAAACATTGATATTAAATTGGACGTTACCAAAAAAATCGCGGCATCTCTGCGTGAGGATGCTATCGCTTGTTCGGGAACATCGGGACTTTCTATCACACAGCTTGCGGAGTGCTTTGCCGATAATATGCGCGGTCGTTATTTTGGTGTGCATATGTTCAATCCTCCGTATAATATGACCTTGTGTGAGCTGATAACGACCGAATATACCGACAGGGAGCTTTTTGCGCAGCTGACGGATTATCTCAAAAATACTTTGATAAGAACCGTTGTGGAAACAAAGGATTCTCCCGCGTTTTTGGCAAATCGAATAGGCTTCCAGTTTATAAACGAGGCTATGATATATGCCCAGAAATACAAGTATAACGGCGGTATCGACTATATAGACGCTATTCTCGGTTCTTTCACGGGACGCGCTATGGCTCCTCTTTCAACTGCGGATTTTGTCGGACTTGACGTGCACAAGGCTATCGTTGACAATATCTACTATAACTCAGATGACTACGCACACGAGTCGTTCGTGCTTCCTGACTTTGCGCAAAAATTGATCGGTGACGGTAAATTGGGACGCAAGGCGGGTCAGGGCTTATATAAATTTGAAAGCGCTACAAAGCGTTTGATGGTATACGATATCAATACGGGAAAATACAGAAACAAAATGAAGTACGTTTTCCCGTTTGCCGAGGAAATGAAAAAGCATATCAAGGTCGGTAATTATAAGAAAGCGTTTGCCGCGCTTGTAAACAACCGTTCTCAAGAGGCGGAGATATGCCTGTACTTCCTTTTGAATTACATACTGTATTCGTTGGTTACTATCGAAAAGGTAGCGTACGATATTCAGGCGGCTGATGCCGCTATGGCGACGGGCTTTAACTGGTGTCCTCCGCTTGCGATGATCGAGGCGTTTTCAACTGTATCCGATATCAGTGCTTTGATGAAGGAGCGTTTGCCTCGCAATATTTGGGCAAATGTTGATATCGACAGATTGCTTTCTGGGGCGGAAAGCTCGAGATACGATTACCGTTTGTATTTCAAGTCAACTAATTGAGGTGTGAAATATGGGAAAGGTATATATTCTTGGCGGTGCGCAGACTGACTTTGAGCGCAACTGGACTAAGGAAGGAAAAAATCTGATAGCTCTTATGAAAGAGGCGGTAGAAGACGGCTTTTCCAACGTTGGTCTTACGTTTGATGACGTAGTTTCGCTGAATAACGAAAATAAAATAGCTTGCTTTGTCGGCAATTTTATTGCTGAACAATACATAAGTCAGGGACATCTCGGAGCGTTTTTGACCGAGATAAATCCCGCGTTTTACGGTGTGCCCTCTGCAAGATATGAGGCGGCTTGCGCGTCAAGCTCAGTTGCTCTTGACGCGGCTATCACAAAGGTACAGAACGGCGATTACGACGTTGCTGTCGTTCTTGGCTGGGAGCTTATGAAAACGGTCGACTCAAAGGTCGGAGGAGATATCCTCGGCCGCGCGGCGTTTTATGAAAAGGAGGGACAGGGGATCGATTTCCCGTTCCCGAAGCTTTTCGGCAGACTTGCGGACGAGATATTGAAGAAATATGACGTTGATGAAGAGCGCTTTATGAACGCTTTGGCAAGGATATCTGCTAACAATTACGCAAACGCAAAGCGCAATCCGATGGCGCAGACAAAAAAGTGGTTCATGAGCTATGAACAGGCAAAAATGCGCGGAACAGAGACCAATGCGTTTGTCGGCGGTAAGCTTGCCGTATCGGATTGCTCTCAGGTAACCGACGGAGCGGCAGTCGTGGTACTTGCTTCCGAAAAGTACGTAAAGGAACGCGGACTTAATAAGCCGATAGTAAAGGGGTACGGTCACAGAGTTGCTCCGATGCTCTTCAGTTCCAAAATGGCGGATAATAAGGATTCCGCATACGTGCTGCCTTGGACAAGACAGGCGTGTCTTGACGCATACAGAAGAAGCGGTCTGACGGTCGATGATATCGACGTTTTCGAAACGCACGACTGCTTTACGTCGAGCGAATATGCGGCGATCTCGGCGTTTGGTCTGACTGAACCCGGTAAGGAGTACGAGGCGGTCGAGTCGGGGCTTATTGCGTTTGACGGCGCAAAGCCGATAAATCCAAGCGGCGGACTTATAGGCTGCGGTCACCCCGTAGGTGCTACGGGCGCGAGAATGTTCCTTGACCTTTATAAGCAGGTCTCGGGAACTGCAGGTGCTTATCAGGTCAAGGGCGCGAAAAACGCTATGATGTTAAACATAGGCGGAAGCGCAACGACCAATTACGTCTTTATAGTAGGTATGGAATAAAGCTTGAGTGCGCTTTGTTAGATATAGAATAAAACAGAGGTTAAAAATGTCAATAAAGATGGTTCTTTTCGATCTTGACGGTACGTTGTTGCCGATGGATCAGAATAATTTTGTAAAGGCTTATTTCGGAGGGATCGCAAAAAGATTAGCTCCTCACGGGTATGATCCCGAAAAGCTGATTGCTGCTATTTGGAAAGGAACAGGCGCTATGGTGCGTAACGATGGCGCGAAGTCCAATGAAGAAGTCTTTTGGGATACATTTTGTAAGATATTCGGAGAGAACGCAAGAGCGGACGAGCCGAAATTTGATGCCTTTTACCGCGAGGATTTTGATAAGGTAAGCGTTTCCTGCGGTTATGATAAAAGAGCAAGAGAAACGGTTGAGGCAATAAAGGCAAAAGGATACAGGACAGCTCTTGCTACAAATCCGATATTTCCGTCGATAGCCACCGAAAAGAGAATGGCTTGGGCGGGAATAGACCCTTCTATGTTCGAACTTTTCACTACTTATGAAAACTCTTGCTATTGTAAACCGAACCCTCTTTATTATCAAGCGGTCTCGAATGCGCTTAAGATAGATCCCACAGAGTGTCTGATGGTCGGAAATGACGCGGAGGAAGATATGGCGGCTCAAAAGATCGGAATGAAGGTTTTCCTTTTGACCGACTGTCTTATCCAAAAGGACGGAGTGGACATCTCTGCATATCCGCAAGGCAGCTTTGAGGAGCTTTTAGCTTACGTTGATACGTTGAAATGATGCTTATTAATAACAAAAAAACTCCCTTTTGTAAAGGGAGTTTTTTGTTGCTTGTTTTTTGAACAAGTTTTCAATAATTATGAAATATTTGTAACGCGGATCTTTTGAAACAATAAGAGACCGTACAATAGGATTATTATTTATTCCGTGCGTAAACCCTCGAGATCTCTTTTTAAAAAATCCGATTGAGCAAGATAAGGGACGTCTATTTCGTATCCCTTGGTTTGCATTACGCGAAGCTTTATGTCTATAAGCTCGGGCGGAACACATAGCTCCATAGCCAAAGAATAAAAGCTTTCGCCCTCGCTGTTAAGAAGCTCCTTGATACTTTCATCGGGAATGAGAAGCTCGGAGGCAAAAATATTAGCTTCGTATTCGGCAGAATTCTTTGAGTTAAACGGCTCGTCGTTAATCGTGCGCATATTCAAAAGCATATTCGAATGGAGACAGGCGTGACCTAATTCATGCGCGCAAAGTATTTTTGCGACAGTTTCGGAAAGCTCGGCGTTAAGGACCACGGTGCGTATGCGCGATTGGTAAAAGAAAAAGCCATTGAGTGTTTTAAGCTCCATATAACGAACTTTTATACCTAGAGCCTCGCAAAGTTCGAACGGATCGCGCGAGCCGTATTTTTTTACAAGCTTTTTTACCTTTTCGGATACGTATTCTACTGTGTTCATTCATGCCTCCTTTCGCTGTAATTTGCGTTAAAGATCATATATCCTTTTTGTCTGTTTTTTTACTTGCCCTTTGCCTTGGGGTGAATTTTTCTTTAGCCTCGGCTTTGGAATCGAGGTAGATCTCCATCAGAGAGCGGAAAAATACCTCCTTGGCTTCATCGTCAAGCTCACCGCCAGCAAAGAGCGCGGAGGCTCTGTCAAGCACCTCGGACGCCTCTCTTGCTCCTCGGGAGCCGTATTCGTTTTTGACGTTTGCAAGAAAGATATCGCGGTTCGAGTCTTTTTCCGTGTCACTCTTTTCTTCGTCCATAAGATACGTGACGGTCACGTTGAGCGCGTCCGCAAGCTTTTTGATATTGCTTGTGCGCGGTATCGCTTCCATATGCTCGTAAGTATAGAGTGAGCGCTCCGATATTCCCGTCTTTTTAGCAAGATCGCTTTGAGACATATTGAGAGAGAGTCTTGCGTTTTTTAATTTCTCACCTAAAGTCATGGCAGAAACCTCCAAAATATTTTAAAAAACTTCCGATAAACACTTGACAAACTTCCGATTATGTGTTATAATCAGATTGTAACTTCCGATTATAATTATAACACAGAAGAAAACTTCTGTCAAGAGCAAATTTTACGATCAGAAGAAAAAATACAAGAAAAAATAATAAAAAAGGAGATTTAATGAACAGAACAGTTAACGAACACACAAAAACACTTATTGATGAGCTTATGCGTTCTCTTGCGATACAGCGAGAGCTTTTATGTGAGCTTGAAAAAATGACACGCATACCGTCAGAGCCGAGCGACGATTACGCAGAGCAGAGATACATTCGCGCGGTATCAAGGCGCTCGAACGTTTGATATATATTCATTTTCTCTTTTTCTTTGGAAGGGAGGTGAAGTAATGGATTCTATTGTCAGTATGTTGCTGACGACCGTGGCTACGGCTATAAGCGGAGCTATACTGTTTTTTATGAAGCGCTATTTCTGTGAGCATTACGAGATAGAAAATCGCCGTGACAGTGCCAAGGCAAAGGAAAGCGCTCTTATTCTGCGTTCTCTGAACGCTCTCGGAAAGCTTACCGTTGCGAACAGTATCGCCCTGCGTGACGGCAAGACGAACGGCGAGATGTCCTATGCGCTCAAGGAGTACGAAAGCGTTGAAAAGGAGCTTTATGAATATCTCGTGGATTCGTGCACAGGTGAGTGAATAATAATTGAATAAACATATGGAGAAGCGATGTCGCTTTTCGAGAAAAGCTCCGCGAAAGCTTTCTTGAAATGGATAATTTGGTAGCCGTTATGACTATGCAAAACCTTATTTTAGGAAGTTTTTGAAGGGAGTTTGAGGGGGACTTTTTTCAAAAAGTCTCCCTCATCGCCAATATCATTAAGTTAAGAAAATACGTAAAACCCCCCGCCGTCGTCATCCTCGAGCAAGGTGTTTTTTCTCGAGATTCTTCGCTGCGCTCGAGAATGACAACGAGAAAAAACACCGCCGCGAAGGATCTCGGCGGTGGGGACTTTTCCTTAACTTAATGACATTGCCCTCATCGCTGTTATATTACACTTAAACAACAAATTTCGGCAGAGCTATTGTGTCTCTGACGATCTTGTGATATAATATTTGCATATTCAGGATTCAGAGGTGCTTTCAGATGGATACTCAAAACAACAAAAGCAAAAAAGGAGAGAATTTGGCTCGCGGATCGCTTATATTTTCAATGTCGGTCTTCGGAACTATCGGACTGTTCAGACGTCTGATACCGCTTCCGTCGGGCGCGATAGCGTTTTTTAGGGGGCTTATAGGAACACTTGCGCTTTTGCTCATCGTCCTTGTTTTGAGAAAAAAGCTTGACATGAGGGCGATAAAAAAGAATCTGCTCTTGCTTTGCCTGTCGGGCGCACTGATCGGCTTTAACTGGATATTTCTTTTTGAAGCTTATAATTACACCTCGGTCGCAACGGCAACGCTATGCTATTATACCGCGCCGATAATCGTGTTGATAGCCGCTCCTTTTATATTTAAGGAACGTTTTGGCATAAAGCAAGGACTTTGCGCGGCTTGCGCACTTGTGGGCATGGTTTTCGTTTCGGGTGTTCTTAAGGGCGGAAAGATAGCCGTAAAGGGCATAATTTTCGGACTTTTGGCGGCTCTGCTTTACGCGTCGGTCATTCTCATAAATCGACGTCTCGGCAACCTATCGGCGTATGACAAGACTATCGTACAGCTCTTGTCGGCGGCTATCGTGATATTGCCGTATACGCTTATAGCCGAGGAAATTTCCATAGCGGCGTTTGACGTAAAAACAGTAGCTTTGCTTTTGATAGTGGGCGTAATACATACAGGTGTGTCTTACGCGCTTTATTTCAATTCGGTAGGTTCTTTGCCAACGCAGACCGTGGCAATATTCAGTTATATCGATCCCGCGGTGGCGATAATCTTGTCAGCACTCGTTCTGAAAGAGCCTATGGGCGTGTTGGAGGCTGTCGGCGCGGTACTTATATTGGGAGCTGCGGTGGCTTGTGAATTGCCGAGCTTTCCTATGAATAAACGCAGACCTTGACATAATAAGGATATTGTGGTATAATTATTTAGTAAAAGCGTACCGATTTGTGCTTGATTTGAATTTTTTAATATGGAGGACATGATGAAAACAACTTTGCTTATAATGGCTGCGGGACTTGGCTCGCGTTACGGCGGAGACAAGCAGATCGACGGACTTGGACCTAACGGTGAGATCCTTATGCAATATTCTATATTTGATGCTATCCGTGCGGGCTTTGAAAAGGTAGTATTTGTTATAAAGCCTAACCACAGAGAGATAATTGAGCGCGTTTGCTCGGGTATAAAGGGTATCGAGGTCGCTTTTGCTTATCAGGAGTTCGACTCTATTCCAAGCTTTTATAAGATCCCCGCGGACAGAGTGAAGCCTTTTGGTACAGTACACGCTGTGCTTTGCGCTCGTGACGTTATCGCAGAGCCTTTTGCGGTTATAAATGCAGATGATTTTTACGGCTCTGAGGCTTTTGAGGTAATGAACAAGAAGCTTCGTGAGCTTAAAGACGGCGAAGCCACTATGGTATCCTATCGCCTTAAAAACACCGTAAGCAAGAACGGCGCTGTAACACGCGGAGTTTGTGAGCTTCGTGACGGAAAGCTTACGGGCGTTCGTGAGACCTATAAGATAACGGTCGACGAAAACGACATTATACGTGACGATGAGTGCGGTATTCTTGATCCCGAGTCTCTCGTTTCTATGAATATGTGGGGATTCAGCGCGGATATCTTTGAAAAGATGGAAGAAAGCTTTAACGAGTTCTTGCGCGCGATACCCGACGGAGAGATCAAAGCCGAATACGCTCTGCCAACGATGATCGATAAGATGATCTCGGGCGGTGAGCTTTTCGTAAGCGTTCTTTCGACCGATGCGGTCTGGTTCGGTGTAACATATAAGGAAGACCGTCCTTGCGTCGTTTCGGAACTTGCGCGTATGCACGAGAGCGGAATTTACCCGAAGAAGCTGTTTTGAAAATAAGAAGTATCAACTAATTCAAAAGCCTCCAAAAGCGTTAGCTTTTGGAGGCTTTTGAATTTAATAAAGTTTTGCGTCTTTAAGTAGTTCGCGAGATCTTTCCATAACGCTCTCAAATACGTTATCCTTAAGCTTTTTAAGGTCTGAAAAGTTCGTGGTCGCTTCTTCATTCACTCCGTGAAGATCCGAACCGAATGCCACGAGTCTATCGTCGCATAGGAAGGGAGCAAGATGCCTTTTAAAAAGGAAGCGCTTAAAGGCTGTTGCGTTTATTTGCGCGTATGCTCCGATGTCAAGAAGATATTCAATATCCTCCTTATGAGCGGGAAGATAGCGGTCGATATGCGCTAAAACAACAACGATATCCTTTTTTAAAAGACGTTTGACGGTTGTGAGGAGCGCATCGCTCCACGTATCTGTCATGGGCATTTCGACGAGCATTACGCGAGTACCTTCGATACATAGCTCTTCAATTTCGTCCATTCGGTCTAGATTCTCAAATATCAAGACCTCTGCGCCAAGTGCGATACGCGGTCTGCCTTCGGTATCTGACGATAAAATATTTGCAAGGGCTTCGGTCGTCAATTGCTTGAACTGTTCAACGTTATGCCGATTCGGATAAAAATGCGAGGTTGCGACAACTGTATCAACTCCGATCTTTTGGAGCAATGCGAGTTGGCTTAACGATTCGCTCTCCGAGTCACAACCGTGATCGGCTTTCGGTAAGATATGAGAGTGAAAGTCGATGACGGCCATAATTTATTTCTCCTTTTTGGAGCTTTTTTTATTGTCGGTATTATAATGGCTGTAAGCGGAGGGATAATAAGATTTTTTGACCTTGATATTTACGTCGTTAAGAACAATTCCGAGTATTTTTGCTCCAACGCGTTCCATAGTATCAACGACAGCGGAAATCTTTTTAGCATCGGAGTAATTTGAGCGTACTACGAAAATATATCCCGTAATGCTCTCAAACGTAGTGATAGCGTCGGTAACGATACCGGTAGGCGGGAAGTCAACAAACACAATGTCATAGTCGTGTCTTAATTCCTTAAGAATATCGGTAAAGCGAGAGCCTACCAGAAGCTCCGAAGGGTTGGGAGGAATAGCTCCGCTTGTAATAATGTCAATATTTTCGAATTTTGTTTTGCGTATAACCTCGTTAGGAGTTTCTACTATGCTCGAGAGAAGCTCCGAAAGACCCGCATGATCGTTGTCAAGCTCAAAAATAAAATTTTGAACGGGGCAACGCATATCCGCATCTATAATGAGGACCTTTTTGTTGGTTTTTGAGTAAGAAAGGGCGAGATTTGCGATAACGGTGCTTTTTCCCGTAGCTTCACCCGCAGAGGTGACCGCGTAAACGGGATTCCCGTTTTGATCGTCTTTTTTCGTATACATCAGATTTGTGCGAATAAGGTTAAAAGCTTCGCGTATAGCAAAAGGACTGTTATCGTCAAGAACTCTTTCGCGTGAATTTCTGACGCGTGAATTGTTAGCGCGTGGATTTGTGCTCATATCGATCTCTCCTTTCTTTATCTGTTGAGACGGTAATCAGTTTTTTTAGGACCGCTTTTTTCGTTAATATCCCAAGAGGGAACAGTACCGATAAGCGGATATTTGGACAAATATTTAGCAACGTCCTCCTCGGTGCAAATGCGCGTATTGAGAAGTGAGCGTACAACAAAATATGCAAAGCTTATGAAAGCGCCGACAAATGCAGCCACAAGGCAGTTCAAGATAAGGTTTGGAGAATCGTGCTCCTTTGCAAGATTGGGCTCAAGTATAACCTTTACCGCAGGCTTGTTATCGAGAGTTGCGGTGATCGTTGCGGAGCTCTGATCTTCTTTAAGATCTGCCGAAGCTTTTTTGATCGCCTCAGCGTGTTGAGGATAATCTTTTTCGATAATCTTTGCGATCTCATTTAACGAGGTCGTAACGGGTACAGAAGCTGTGCGTTGAGTGGGCTTGGTTATTTCTGTGAGCATAGTGGGTGAGATCTCGGCAATGATGCTGGCGATATCGTATGCTCGTTCGGGATCGGTATCGGTTATCTTCAAGGTAAATGAAGAATTTTGCGATACGGAAGAGGATATCTTCTTGCGAAGCATTTCAGGAGTTATATTCGAATATCCCATTTCCTCAAGTCTTTTACAAGCCTCGTTAATAATGTCATCTCCGTTTATAATATCAATATAGTCTTTAACCAAATAAGATGATGCGTTAAGTATAGCCGCCTGTGAAAAGTCATCTTTTTCATTACTGTTTATTACGTAAAATTTGATCTCGGACGAATACTTTTTATTTACCAAGAAATGGGTGAAGCCCCCCATAAGAAGAGCCGCGATAAGCGCGAAAACGAGTATCTTCCAAAAATTCTTTTTAAAACACACTAAGATATCGTTAAAAGTAAGTTCACGTTCCATTTAAAATTTTTAACCTCCAAGTTTAAATAGCTGTTTGAAAAATCTCAGAATGACTATCTACAAAACTTATTATATCATATATCAATAAGAAAGTCAACCAAAATAATTAACATAATTCAGAATTCGACTTTTACACACATTATGCGATTTATATGAAAATAAGGATATTTTGCGAAGCGTTTTTACTTGTGATTTCCGCAGTGTTCGGTAAAGAAGCCTTCAAGATTTATTTCAAAGCTTCCGCTTTCCATTTTTTTGAATCCGATAGCTTTGAGAAGCAGCTCGTTTTTCACCTCTCCGCAGAATCGTGCGTAATGAACGCCGCAAAGGTCAATGAAATTAAGAGTTCCTCGCCCCATTATAAAGAGCGCGTCTGAGTTATCCACTCCGCAAGCGTTATCGAGATCATATATTTCTCCGCCGTTGGCGGTAAGACGGAATTGGCATACGCCCATAAGGGTATCGTCATCATAAGCCGCGTATGCGAGCAGATCCGCGTTGAATTTAACGTTACAGAGTGAGCAGATCTTCTCCTGCTCGGATTTTGTTTGTATAGGGAGAATTCTAAGCATTTTTTATCCTTTCGTATGTTTCACTTGCGTTTTGATGTATGGTCTTGTAAGGTTTTATCAAGATATGCAAGCTCGTCCTTTGTCAGTCTGCGCCATTTACCCTCGGGCAGAGATCCAAGCTTTATGTCTCCGAGAGCAGTACGGCACAGCCGAGTTATTTTAAGTCCGACAACATCGCACATTTTACGTATCTGTCGATTTCTGCCCTCAAAAAGAGTCATTTCCAAGACGGTCGAGTGTTCTTTTTTTGATATCACACGTGTTTTCACAGGGCGAAGCCTGTATCCGTCTATGGTCATAGGAGCATTCAAGGTGCGCAAGATGTCATCGCTCACGTCTGTCGAGACCGTTACGTGATATATTTTCGGGATACTGTGGCGCGGGTGAGTGAGCTTTTCGGCAAGAGCGCCGTCGTTGGTAAGGAGCAAAAGTCCGTCCGAATCCATATCGAGTCTTCCGACAGGATATACCCGTGCGTGAACGCCCTCGGTAAGCATACGCACGGTAGGACGGCCTTTTTCGTCCGACATAGTGGTGACAAAGCCGCGCGGCTTGTTAAGCATTATACATATGCGCTCGTCGACCATAGGGACGATCGGTCTGCCGTTATATTCAACGGTATCCACTCCCGCGCGGATACGCATTCCGAGAGTTGCGGGAGATCCGTTTACAAGGACTTTTCCGCGTTCGATCTCAGCCTCAGCCGCGCGCCGCGACATTACTCCGCAATCTGTGAAATATTTTTGAATTTTTATTTCTTCCATATTTTTGATGCTCCAAGTATTTTCTCAAAAAAGCTCTTTTCCTCGCGGACAGGAATGTCGCTTACGGCAATAAGCACAGACGAGACACTTTCACCGTCGCACTCAAATATCACGCGCCCAAGCTCCGCTTTTGCGCGGATCGGCGCACAGATAAACCGTGAGCAAGTCTCTACTGTATACGTTTCCTTGCCATGCTCTTTTTTCAACGTAAGCGCTATAGGCTCTGCGTTTGTAAGCAGGGAATATTCCTCTTTACCTCCGCAAATGCCGAGCGCATAGCGAAATTCACCCGTATCAAAAAAGATAGTACGGGTGTAATTTTCAAATCCGTAGTCGAGCATTAAGGTGTGGTCGTTCCAATCGTTTGGCGCGTTCAGGGTGACCGCAATCAACCTAAGTCCGTCACGCTCAGCCGCGCTGACGAGAGTACGCCCCGTTTTCTTGGTGAATCCCGTTTTTACGCCTATCGCTCCGTCATAGAGCTTTAGCATTTTGTTGTGATTGACGAGCACACGTGTGCCTTCGCCGTTACAAAGCGGGATAGTCGTTTTGTATGTAGATGCTATTTTCTTGATAGTATCGTTTTTTAATGCTTCCTTTGCGATGACGGCAAGATCGTACGCTGTCGTGTAATGATCCTCGTCGTAAAGTCCGTGAGGATTCACAAAATGCGTGTCCTTTAAGCCTAAAGAACTCGCTTTTTGGTTCATTTTTTCCGCGAAAAGCTCGACGTTTTTCGACACGTGCAGAGCGAGTGCTACCGCGGCATCGTTGGCTGATGCTAAAAGCAAAGCGTATAAAAGCTGTTCCACGGTCAGCTTTTCTCCTGCCGTAAGATAAATAGAAGAGCCTTCAACGCCTACCGCCCGCGCGTCTGTCTCAATGACCTCTTCGATATCGCACGATTCTGCGACCACGAGAGCCGTCATTATTTTAGTCGTACTTGCCATACCCATTTTCGTTCGGGCATTTTTCTCAAATAAGACCTTTCCGTCGTGCGCGTCTATAAGTATCGCGCTCTGCGCGCTTATGGCAGATGCGGACAAAATTGCCGTATCGCCTTTAGGTTGTGCGCGGACGGGACAGTAAGATAGCAGAGCAAGGCTTAATGTGAGCAAGGCGCAAAGCATTCTTTTTATCATTACGGAAGTTCCTTTCCATATTATCTTTTAATACAATAATATGGGCAGGGCAGGAGAAAAAATGTTATTTTGACAAAAAAGTTTTAGATATCGTCGTCGATCTTTTCGTCCTTTGTGAAGATATCCTTGATCTTTGCGATAATGTCGGGAGTGCGCTCAACGAAGTCAGCGATCTGATCCACGGGATCGGGCTTGCCCTTCTGACCGATGTTGATAAATTCGACGTCGCCGTCTGTGTCAACAACAAGAAATCCTACGGGATTTACGGTAAGACCCGTTCCGCCGCCTCCTCCGAAGTTCTGAGGACGGGGAGCCGCCTCCTTCTTGGGATTATAGTCAAGACCGCCCGAGGCGATTCCGACAGATATTTTGGAGATCGGAATGATAGTCGTGCCGTTTGCCGTTACGATAGGATCGCCGACTACGGTGTTTGCATCGACCATGGAGCGAATGTTTTCCATAGAGGAGCGAATGATCTCGGGAATTTTGTTTTCAGTTGCCATTTTTTCATTTCCTTTCGGTATTTTTATTTCAGAAGTTCAATTTTATATACGTAAGCGGATAACCGCGAAACGTCACTTTTTTGAGCCGACCTTGTGATCGGTCACAGGGGCTTTCTTTTGTGGGCGAGGATTTTTTATCAGATGTCCGATAAGCTTGAACAGAGCGCCAAAGGCGACGGCGAATAAGTGCCAAACACGTAAGGAGAAGCCAAGCTCGATATCGGCGGTCATGCCGTCTGCGAGAAAGTCTGCGGACACGTCTATGTCGGAGTCTTTGGGAAGACTGAAGTTTTTGACCTCCTCGAGAATGGGGAAGAGAAGATTTATAGCGCTCGTGACCGCACCGTAAGCTACCGCTGTACTTGCCGCATCTCCCGTTGCGACTATGATCTTCAGACGGGCGATATCGACACGCAGATGCTTGAAAAAGGTCTTTATTACCTTTGCCGCAAGGGCACGGACGAGATCGATGATATAAAGTATCTCGGAAAGGCTCTTTTTTGGCTTTTCGGTCTTGCTTTGCTTTTCTTCTTCTTTTTTAGCGGCTTTTTGCCGAGCCGCTTCGTTCTTTTTTAGCTTCTTTTTGCGAAGCTTATTTTTTATCTTTTCCGCTTTTTTAGCACTCATACTGTGAGGGCCTTTTTTCTTTTTTGCGGGAAGTATTCGTATATTTATTCCGAGTACACGCACCGTCAGTGCGATCTCCTCGGCGTAAGATATGATTATCTTGAATTTCAGAGAAAGAAGAAATATGAAAAATAACAGAATACACCCAAGTATAATAAGCGCCGTCATTTATTTTTTCTCCTTTCTTTTTAGATTTGTTACTTTCTTTTGAAAAAGAAAGTAACCAAAGAAAACACTTGCAGGGGGCATATCGTTTTTTGATTAACTTAGTACGAAACTGAAAAAGAAAGTAACCAAAGAAAACATTTGCATAGGACATATCGTTTTTTTATCAATCAGTGCGAGATTGAAAAGGAAAGTAACCAAAGAAAACATTTGCAAGGGGATATATCTTTTTTTAGTTATCGTGAGAACAATATTAAATTTTGAAAAAACAATAGGCTACACAATAAATACTTTTCAAGAAAGTTTTTGCGGAGCTTTTTTCAAAAAGCGACATCGCGTCCCCGCGTCCCTCACGCGTCCTCTTTCGTAACTCCCGCTTCTTCGTCGACGAGGTCATCGGTATTTTCGTCGACTATAGGAGTATCCTCTTTGGGAGGAAGCATAATTTCTGTTGCGGGAAGCTCGGAAAGAGAGGAAAGACCGAACACGCGCAGGAACTTATCGGTAGTTGCGTAGAGCATAGGACGACCTGGGGCATCAAGTCTGCCGCAAGCCTCGATAAGACCTTTATCTATAAGCGAATTGACGGCATAAGAGCTATCAACTCCGCGTACCTTATCAACGAATGTTCGCGTCACGGGCTGATTATAAGCCACGACGGCAAGTACCTCCATTGAGGAAGCCGAGAGGTTACCGCCTCTCTTTATACCGAGAGCCTCGCGTATGTAAGGCGCGTAGGGTTCTTTGGTACAAAGCTGACAGGTATCCTCAAAGGTAAGCAGATAGATGCCTCTCTTTGACTTTTCGCTGTTGTATTCCTTGCTCATATGATCGATGAGCGTTTTGGTGTTACGAAGATCGAGCCCTAGCACCTCGGCTATTTTCGCATACTTGACGGGATAACCCGCGGCAAAGAGGATAGCCTCTATAGCGCCCTCTATATTTTTTAACTCGTTTATTTGTTCTTCCATAGCGTAGTCTTCCTTTTATATATAGTGGCTCTTATTCGCCCTGTTCATTCGGAGAGTTTGTATCAAGCAAGTATTCGCTCTCCTCGACTGTCGTATCGTCGGTGTTGAGGATAAGCCGTGTAGATGCCTTAAGAAGCGCGTTTTCTTCATCAATATCGTCGGCGATAAGGAGCTTACGTATTTTTATAAGCTCAAGCACACCGAGGAAGGACGCGATAAGATCGGGGAGTGTAGGTTCTCCGATTATAAGCTCCTCAAGAGAGGCGGTAGCGGACGCTTCCATATGGCGAAGAATTGACACTATTTTTATTTCAACGGGGATAATAGGCTTGCTTATCATAGGCTTGAACGCCGTATTAGCCGCCTTTTCGAGTGCGTTGTTGTAGGTTATTATTCTGCGTACTGCCGAGCAAAGAGCCGTTACATCCTGATCCGCGACAAATGTCTTGTCGACCGATATCTCGTCGGTATCCTTGACCATTCTCGCGCTGTGATATGCGTAAAGAGGGGTAAGTTTGCCCGCGGCTTCCTTTGCCTGTTGATAACGCAAGAGGGCATCGGTAAGCTCTGCGCGCGGGTCAGCTTCTTCTTCCTCGGGCTTAGGCAAGAGCATCTTGCTCTTTATAAGCATCAACTCGCTTGCCATAACGATAAATTCAGAGGCAACGTCCATATCGAGCGACTGCGCTTCGGTAATGTATTCCATATACTGATCGCAAATGATCGATATAGGTATGTCAGTGATACTGACCTTATTCTTTTGTATGAGTGTCAGAAGAAGATCAAGAGGACCTTCGAACTGATCAAGACGGTAAGTAACTGATTCCATACGGATTTGTACCTCGGTAATTTTATAAATTATGTCAGATGCCGAAAATGAGATAGATGAGATCCATAAGACCGCCCGTTACGATGTTGAGAAGCGGATCGAGAACTCCGATGAAAAGCGCTATCAAAAGAACAAAATAGATTATGCGCTCATTCTTCATCACCCAATACGCAGCCTTTGGTGGCAGGAAAGAGGTAAGCAATCTCGAGCCGTCGAGCGGCGGAATGGGCAAAAGGTTAAATACGGCAAGGCTGATATTGAGACGTATGCCGTAAAACAAGAAGCAGTAGAAAAGGAATTTCATAGTGCTTATAGGATCTGCGGGTAACGGGATAAAGCCTATGGCGATAATGTAGATCTTCATTATAAGAGCGAAGATAAACGCCAAAAGCACGTTTGACAGAGGTCCTGCTACAGATGATATTATTATATCACGTCTTGGTTTTTTGAAATACCGTGTATTTATCGGCACGGGCTTTGCCCAACCGAATCCAAAGAGAAGCATACAGAGAAATCCGAGAACGTCGAGATGCTTTGCGGGGTTCATCGTGATCCTGCCTAAGCTGTGCGCCGTCGGGTCTCCGAGCTTGTATGCCGCATAGCCGTGCGCCGCCTCGTGAAACGAAAGAGCGATCATAACTACGGGCAGAGAAAGCAATAACTGAATGACGTAAGAGCGTATGTCTCCTCCGCCTATTAAATAATTGAGCATATTAAAAGCAACTCCGTTTGTGTTTTTGTTTTAAAGAACGTCGTTTGCTACGATGTCAGCGTTAGTCACGCAGTTGACAGCTATACGCGCCTTTCCGTCCTTGACCATAACGATAGGCGGGCGGGGAAGTCGGTTATAGTTT